>CANEEC010000051.1 GCA_947426455.1 uncultured Clostridia bacterium
AGATTGCTGATCATGTCCGCCGCCCGGCTCACATCCTCCATGGTCACGCCGTCGATTTCCGAGAGAACCTGCTTCGGATCTCTGGCCTCGCCCAAGAGCAGCACGTTTTTCCCGTTGGAGAACATCCGACCGTTGACGTTTTCCAGTCCGAAGATGTAATTGCTTTTAATCTGCTCCTTTGCCGCAGACAGCTCGTCGGCGGTGACGCCCTCCTTCTTCAAACGCTGAAGCTCGCAGGCGATACCGCAGATGGCGTCCGGGATTTTATTGCTGTTGATGCCGGCGTAGATGTAAAACGCGCCGGCGTCCATATAGGCTGTAGAGCCGGAATAGACGGAATAGGCCAGACCCTTCTCCTCACGGATGTTCTGGAACAGGCGGGAGCTCATGCTGCCGCCCATGATGTTATTCAAAAGCGCCATGGCGTAGTACAGATCATCGTCAGAAAGGGTTACGCCGGGAACGCCGAAGCAGAGGTGGCTCTGTTCCACCTCCTTGGTCTTCACCGCGTACTTGGGACGGTACAGGCGGGAAGCGGTTCGCCGCGGCGGTTTCTTTGCCGTCATGTCCGCAAGGCGGCCTTCAAAGTAACTGCACATCTTATCTTCGTCGAAATTACCCGCCAGAGAGATGACCATGCTATCCCTGGCGTACTCTTTGGCGATGTAGTCCAGAATGTCCTGACGGCAAATCCCGTTCAGGGACGTTTCCGTACCGATGATCTGCCGCGCAAGCGGCGTATTTTGAAACACCAGCTCCGACAGCGTATCGTGAACCAGATCGTCGGGCTGATCTTCGGTCATCTTCATTTCCTCCAGAATGACCATCCGTTCCTTTTCCATCTCCTCCTCGTCAAAGCGGGAGTGAAGAAACATATCGATCAGGATGTCGCAGGCCTTTTCCAGGTTGGAATCCAGCGTTTTAATGTAGTAGCAGGTGGCTTCTTTTCCCGTAAAGGCGTTGATGTTGCCGCCGATGCGATCCACATCTGCGGCAATCTGCTTCGCCGTGCGGCAATCCGTTCCTTTGAACAGCATGTGCTCGATATAATGGGAAATTCCGCTGATTCTATCGTCCTCATCTACGGATCCGGCCTTGACCCAGATTCCCACAGCCGCCGACTGCACGTAGGGAATCTTTTCCATGGCCATGCGGATTCCACAGTTCAATGTTCTCTGTATTACCATTTGTTTCACACTCTCTTTTTCCTAAAATGTCGTATGTTATATTATACTGAATCCCACATGGAAAATCAATAGATTCCCAGATCGGAAAGCGACCCTGCCGAAAGACCCCGTTCCGCAAGGCCGTCCAGGATGCCCGGCAACGCCTTCACCGTCTCCGGCTTGGGATGCATCAGGATGATGCCGCCGTCCAACTCCTTCTTTAAAACCCGCTGGGTAATCACCTCCGCCGTAGAGCCTTCCCGCCAGTCGATGGTGTCCGCCGACCACAGGGTCAGCTTGTAACCCAGCTTCCGGCAAAGCTCCACCGTCGACCCGTCGTAATCCCCGGCCGGCGGCGCAAACAGGCGCAGTTTCGTTTCCAAAAGCGGCTCGATGGCCTGCTCCGTCTTTGTCATTTCCTCCTCCACCTGCTGGGAACTGATTTTGGAGCAGAGCTTGTGACCGTAGCCGTGGCTTCCGATCTGATGCCCCTCCACGTACATGCGGCGCAAAAGCTTGGGATTCTTCTCCGCCCACTTACCGCTGACGAAAAACGTGATCTTCACATCCCGCTCTTTTAAAATGTCCAGTATTTTGGGAATCTGATCCTCGCCCCAATCCACGTTGCAGGTGATGGCCGTTTTGCCGCAGGGCTCCGCCTGACGAAATACCGTTCCTTCTTCCTCGTATACGGCGGCGCAAAGGGCAGTTTCCTCGCCGCAGACGGCTGTAACGCCATCGCCATCCGCCGGATGGCGGCCGCCCAGTCCATGGCGGCTGACGAAGCCGTCCGCGCTCCAAAGCGCGGCGGTTGCCACCAGACATATGGACGCGAGAAGTCCCAGCGTCATTCCTATCTTTCCTCTTTTCATGAAAAAATAACCTCGGAACAGTATAATTCCGAGGTGATTGAAGTATGCGTTTCTTTCGTTATTTGTTCGCCTTGATGATGGGTGTATCTTCCAGACCCTTTCTGGTCAGATTGATTCTGTTCTGGTTGTCGATTTCCGATACCTTTACGGTGACGATATCGCCTTCGCTCAAAACGTCCTCCACCTTTTCCACTCTTTCCTTGCAGATCTTGGAAATATGGAGCAGTCCCTCTTTCCCCGGCAGAACCTCTACAAATGCGCCGAAGTTCATCAGCCTGGTGACTTTTCCGGTATAGGTCTCGCCCACTTCCACTTCCTTCACTAAAAGCTCGATGGCCTTGACGGCGGCGTCCGCGCTGTCCATATCGGGGGAAGCGATGTAGACCAGACCCTCGTCGTTGATGTCGATCTTTACGCCGGTATCGGCAATGATCTTGTTGATGGTCTTGCCGCCCGGTCCGATGACGGTGCGGATCTTGTCGGGATCGATCTGCAGGGAAATGATTCTGGGAGCGTAGGGAGACAGCTCCTGACGGGGAGCCGGCAGCTCATCCAGCATCTGCTGCATGATGAACAGACGGCCTTCTCTGGCCTGCGCCAGCGCCTGCTCCAAAACCTCTCTGGAAAGTCCGTGAACTTTGATATCCATCTGGATGGCAGTCACGCCCTGTGCCGTGCCGGCGACCTTGAAGTCCATGTCGCCCAGGAAGTCTTCCATGCCCTGAATGTCGCTTAAAATGGCCATCTTAGAGGTGCCGTCCTCCTCTACTCTCTCCACAAGACCCCTGGCGATTCCAGCCACCGGAGCCTTGATGGGAACGCCGGCATCCATGAGAGCCAGGCAGCTTCCGCAGACGGAGGCCTGAGAGGTACTGCCGTTGGAGGACAGAACCTCGGATACCACGCGGATGGCATAGGGGAAATCCTCTACGCTGGGCAGTACGGGAATCAACGCCCGCTCTGCCAGCGCGCCGTGACCGATTTCGCGGCGGCCGGGACTTCTCATGGGTCTTGCTTCACCTACGGAATAGGGCGGGAAGTTGTAGTGGTGCATGTAGCGCTTTTCCACTTCGTCGCCGATGCCGTCGATGGTCTGAGCGTCGCCCATGGGACCTAAGGTGGCTACGGACAGAACCTGGGTCTGGCCTCTCTTGAACAGGCCGGTACCGTGGGCTCTGGGTAAAATACCGGTCTCGCACCAGATGGGACGAATCTCCGTTCTCTTTCTGTTGTCCGGACGAACGCCGTCGTCCAGAATCATCTTTCTCACCTGTTCTTTGGTGATATTGTAAAGGACAGAATCTACATCCTTGGCATTTTCGGGGTAAATCTCTGCGAAGTGTTCTTTCGCTTCTCTTTCCACGGCGTCCATGTTGTCCAAGCGTTCCTGCTTGTCGTAGGTCAGAATGGCCTGACGCATTTTCGCGGTGGCGTATTCTCTCACGGCCTCATCGATATCCGCAGGAGCCTTGTACAGGTTGACCTCTCTCTTGGGTTTGCCCACCTCTGCCACGATCTCGTCAATCCATGCCACGATCTTCTTGATCTCTTCATGGGCGTACATGATGGCGTCCAAAACGATGTCCTCGGGAACCTCGTTGGCTCCGGCTTCCACCATCATGATGGCGTTTTTCGTGCCGGATACGGTCATGTGCATGTCGCTTACTTCTCTTTCCGCCTTCGTGGGATTTACCACAAAGCGATCCTCCACGCGGCCGATGACAACGGAGCCGGTGGGACCCTCCCAGGGAATGTCGGAGATGGACAGGGCGATGGAAGAACCAATCATCGCAGCGATCTCCGGCGGACAGTCGGGATCGACGCTCATAACGGTGGCAACCACCTGCACGTCGTTATAAAAACCCTTGGGGAACAGCGGACGCAGCGGACGGTCCATCAGGCGGGAATTCAAAATCGCCTTTTCGCCGGGACGTCCTTCTCTCTTGATGAAGCCTCCGGGAATCTTTCCGGCGGCGTACATTTTTTCTTCGTAGTCGCAGGACAGCGGGAAAAAGTCGATATCCTGTCTCGGCTCCTTGGAGCAGACGGCCGTCACGTTGACGACGGTATCGCCGTAGCGCATCATGACCTGACCGTTGGCCATTTCACAGACCTTGCCGATCTCCGCCTGCAGCAGCCTTCCGCCCAGCGCAGTTTTAAATGTTCTGTAATCTTCAAATCTCATACGAACAAACCTTTCCTTTCTTACAAATTTCTCCTTTGTAACCAGGCCCGGCTTGACAAGCTAACCCATTGGAATCAATGAGCTAAATCTCAAGCCCGGCCTTGTAATCAATATTGACTGTAACTGATTGGTTTTGATTAACAAAAGGCGGGGATAAAACCCCGCCAATGTATACGTATTATTTTCTCAGGCCCAGGCGAGCGATCAGCGTTCTGTAACGCTCCAGATCCTTTTCCTTCAGATATGCCAGCATATTTCTTCTCTGGCCTACCATCTTCAACAGACCTCTTCTGGAATGATGATCCTTCTTGTGAACCTTCAGATGTTCGTTCAGGTCGTTGATTCTGTAGGTCAAAACGGCGATCTGAACCTCGGGAGAACCGGTGTCTCCTTCTTTGGTGGCATAGTCAGCAATGATCTGCTGTTTCATTTCTTTCGTAATCATTGTCTTCTCCTTTTCTTCATTCGCCTTTAGCCGGGTAAAGCGTCGGAGTGTCGCCAAACTCAGAAAAAGGCATATTTTCAACCATTTAATGATACCATGACAAGCCGTCTTTGTAAAGGACTTTTTTCTTCCGTCAGGATTGTTTTTTCAAGGCCTTATGATACTCTCGGGCAGCGTCGCAGTTGTTGTGAATTTCCGCCGCCAGCGCTTCCACATTCTCGAATTTTCGCTCGTCCCTGAGCTTTTTCAAAAACTCCACGCGGATGTCCCTGCCGTAGAGATCGCCCTGAAAATCCAGCAGATGAGTCTCCACGTTTTTCTGATACATGCCGATGGTGGGTTTTGCGCCCACGTTGGTCACGGCGGGATAGAGACGGTCGCCGACCTTGCAGTTGGTCACATATACGCCATTAGCCGGCACTACCATGGTCTCGTCCACCGTGATGTTGCAGGTGGGAAAACCGATGGTGCGCCCGATGTGGTTGCCCTCGATGACCGTACCGCCGATGGCATAATTCCGTCCCAGATAGCGGCTGCACTCCTCCATCTCTCCCTGAGCGATGAGACCGCGAATCAGGGTGCTGCTCACCACGCAGCCGTCGATGGATACGGCGTCCATCACCGACACGTCGAATCCCAGCAGGCAGCCCTGCTGAATCAGTGTCTGGGAATTGCCCTCGGCTCTGTAGCCGTAGCGGTAATTGAATCCGCAAACCACGTGTCTGGCGCGAAAGGCCTCAGCCAAAAGCCGCTTCGCAAACTCTTTCGGCGTCATGGAGCCAAACTCCTTCGTGTAGTCCAGCGAAAAGAGATAGTCCACGCCCATGGCCTCAAAAATCGCCTCCTTTTCGTCGGCGTATATGATATTTTTCACCATGTTCGTTTGAGAGATCACGTTTTTCGGGTGATTGGAGAAGGTAAAAACGGCGCTCTTCAAGTCCTTCGCCTTCGCCTGCCTCACCGTTTCCGCGATCAGCGCCTGATGCCCCAGATGAATTCCGTCGAAATTTCCTAAAGCCGTCACCGTATTATCTATGTTCTGTATTTCGTCTAATTTTCTAAATACTTTCATGTGGAAACACCTTATCCGCCGTATACTTTTTCTGCTCTTCATTCCACAGAGCCGTTCCCAAAAACATATCGTCCTCGTAGACCCGATAGACGTGTTTCAGCTTGGGATCGACGCCGATATGCTCCATGACCGCCTGTGCCGTCAAACCGCCGCCATTTTCTTCGCCGAAGGCTTCCAGAAGGCGCGGTTCCTGACGATCCGCTACGTCGCGGTTGGTGAGCCATCCGCCGTTGGAAAACCAGCTTCCCCGGCCTTTTCGCAGCCGCAGGCTTCCCAGATGACTCAGAGGAACGTCTGCCGCCACGGCATGGCTTTGCCAATTCTCCGCCAGCTGCTCCGGCGTTGCCGCGTTTTCCAGCGTAAAGCAGCCGGTAGCGCTGCGCACCAGAAAGCTCATGGCGGCTCCCACGCCCAGACTCTGACCGATATCGTGACAGATGCTTCGGATGTAGGTTCCCTTGGAGCACACCACGTCAAAGAGAATCCGCCCCGTCTCCATGTCCGCACGAACCAGCCGCAGGCTGTAGATCACCACGGGACGTTTTGGTATCTCCACCGCCTGTCCCTTTCTGGCGTAGTCGTAGAGCCGCCGTCCGTCCACCCGAATGGCCGAATACTTGGGCGGCGTCTGCATGATCAGGCCGCTGATGGGTTTCATGGCGCGCTCCACATCCTCCTGCCCAATGGCGGCTAACCGGTCTCTGCGATCCTCCGCCACATCGCCCCAGATGTCCATGGTTTCTGTGGTAAGTCCCAATATCATCTCACAGCGATAGGCCTTTTTATCCATCTCCAGATATTCGCTGACGCGGGCGGCGCTGTTGAGGCACAGGGGAAGCACCCCCGCCGCCATGGGATCCAGCGTTCCCGTGTGGCCGATATGGCGGAAACCTGTCAGCCGCCGCAGAAAATACACCGCGTCGTGAGAGGACATGCCCGCCGGTTTCAAAAAATTGATGATGGCGTTCATGCTTCCGACCCTTCCCGTTGGTCAAACCACCGGCAGACGGCTTCCTTTACCATCCGGGCGGCTTCCTCCATGGAAGCGTAAATCGTTCCGCCCGCCGCCTTTTTGTGGCCGCCGCCCTGAAAGGTTTGGGCGATGCTCAACACCTCGCCGTAGCTTTTGGCCCGCAGGCTCACCCTGATTTTCTCAGTCGTTTCTTCTTTTAACAGCGCCGAAATTTCCACGCCGGCCACCGTTCGCATGGTGTCGATCAGCCCCTCTGTCTCCCACATCTCGGCGCCGCTTTCCGCAAGCATTTTGCGGGTGACGCAGACGATATTTGCCCTGCCGCCCGCCACGGTTTCCATCTGCGCGATGGCCATAGCGTGAAGCCGCAGCTTTTCCATCCGCTCGTTATCGTAAATTTCGTTGCATACCTCTGCGTGATGGAGGCCGTAATCGTACAGCCGCGCCACCGTCTCATGGGTTTCGCGCTTCGTATTGCTGTAGCGGAAATTTCCCGTATCCGTGGCGATTGCCCCATAGAGAGCATCCGCTGCAAAGGGAGTGATCTCCGCTTTCATTTCCAAAAGCAGCTGGAACATCAGTTCCCCCGTAGACGCGCTTTGCGCATCCACATAGCACACCGCGCCGTCGAATTTGCCGCCGCCCTCGTGATGATCCAGGCATGCCAGCCGCTTTCCGCGGTAAAACATCTCTTTTCGCGTCTGAAACCGGCTTTCCTCGCCGCAGTCCACGGCCATGCAAAGCTCCGGCGCCGCAAAGACGCGGTCGTCCGCCGTGATGTAATCCTTCACCAAAAACTTCAGATTGGCCGGAACCGTTTCCTCCATAAAAATGTAGGCCTGTTTCCCCTGATTTCGCAGCACCGAACACAGCGCCGCACAGGAGCCGGCTGCGTCTCCATCCATCTTCGAATGGGGGAACAGCAAAACGGAATGGCTGTTTAAAATGAGCTGCGCCAGTTCCTTCATGGATTTATTCTTCATCTTCCTCGTCTTCCTTGGGGATATCCAGCTTGCTTAGCACCTCGTCCATGTGTCTGCCGTACTCCATGGACGTGTCGAATTTAAACAGCAGTTCGGGAATGTGACGCAGCTTAACCTTTCGGCCGATCTCCGTACGAATCTTTCCCTTGGCGCTCTGAAAAGCCTTCAGGATATCTTCCTTTTCCTCCTGGGACAGTTCGGAATGTTTACCCAGTCCGAAGGCGGTCAGGTACAGCGTAGCGTAGCTTCCATCCAAAGAGACGTCCACTGCCGTCACGCTGACCATGCTCGTCGCGAACCGGGGATCCTTCAGTTCCCGCAGCAGCATGTCGCTTGTGATCTTTCGGATCTCCTCGCCCAGTCTGCCGGGTCTGTAACCTTTTCCCATACAGTTCTCCTTTTATTTTCTTTCAATTTCTTCCATTGTGAAGGCTTCGATGATGTCGCCTTCCTTCACATCGTTGTAATTTTCGATGCCGATACCGCACTCAAAGCCCTGTGCCACTTCTCTGGCGTCGTCCTTAAATCTCTTCAGCGAAGAGATCTTGCCCTCGTGGATGACGATGCCGTCGCGAACCAGACGAATCTGCGCGTTTCTCTGCACCTTGCCCTCTAAAACGTAAGCGCCGCCAACCGTGCCCACGCCGGGAACTTTGAAGGTATCTCTGATTTCGATCTTTCCCAGAACCACTTCTTTGTATTCGGGATCCAGCATACCCTTCATGGCTGCTTCGATGTCATCCAGCACTTCGTAGATAATTCTGTAGGTGCGAATCTCCACGCCTTCTCTGTCGGCCATGGTGGTGACAGCGGTGGAGGGACGAACGTTGAAGCCGATGATAATGGCGTTGGAGGTGCTGGCCAGCATGACGTCGGATTCGGTTACCGTACCCACGCCGGAGTGAACGATCTTCACTCTCACGTTTTCGTTCTGCAGCTTTTCCAGCGACTGAATCAGCGCGCCTACAGAACCCTGAACGTCGGCCTTGATGATCAGGTTCAGATCCTTGACCTCGCCTTCCGCCATCTGGCTGAACAGCTGATCCAAAGTAACGCTGGCGTTCTTCGCCAGAACTTCCTCTCTCAGCTTGGTGCGCCGCTTTTCGGCAATTTCTCTCGCCAGTTTATCGTTTTTCAAAGCGTTAAATTCGTCTCCGGCTTCCGGAACTTCGGTAAGACCCAGAATCTCCACAGCCGTGGCGGGACCCGCCTTGCGGATGGTATCACCGCGGAAATTGGTCATCAGACGGATCTTACCGCTGCACATACCGGCCACTACCGACATGCCGGTCTGCAGGGTTCCGTTGGTTACCAGCAGGGTTGCCACCGGGCCCTTCGTCTTATCCAGACGAGCTTCGATGACGGTACCCATGGCCAAACGGTTGGGATTGGCCTTCAGTTCCAGCATTTCCGCCTGCAGAAGGATCATCTCAAGCAGCTGGACGATACCCTCGCCGGTCTTGGCGGATACGGGAACGCAGATGGTGTCTCCGCCCCAGTCCTCCACTAAAATTCCGTGTTCAGTGAGATCCTGCTTTACCTTGTCGGGATTCGCGCCCGGCTTATCGATCTTGTTGATGGCGACGATGATGGGCACGCCGGCAGCCTTGGCGTGGCTGATGGATTCGATGGTCTGCGGCTTTACACTGTCGTCAGCCGCTACCACCAGCACCGCAATGTCGGTGATCAGCGCACCTCTGGCACGCATGGCCGTAAAGGCTTCGTGACCCGGAGTGTCCAAAAATACGATCTTCTGACCGTTTAAGTTGACCTCGGAAGCGCCGATATGCTGGGTGATGCCGCCGGCCTCCTGGGACGTTACGTTGGTCTTACGGATGGCGTCCAGAAGCGAGGTCTTGCCGTGGTCTACGTGACCCATGACAGTGATGATGGGCGGACGGGGTTTCAGGTCCTCTTCCTTGTCTTCAAAGATTTCCAGTCCCTCTTCTTCTTCCTCATCATTGACCTTGCTGACGACGATGTTGACACCCAGATCCGCACCCAGCAGGATCGCCGTATCTTCGTCCAGATTCTGATTGATGTTGGCCATAATCCCCAGCTTCATCAACGCCATGATGATCTGAGAGGTGCTGACCTCGATCTGCTCCGCCAGTCCCGCTACGGTGATGGGCACGGTGATGACCTTGGTGCCCTCCGGCAGCGTTTCCATTTCGATTACGGTTTCTTCCACAGGCTCGATCTTTTCCCTGTTCTTTTTATGCTTTTTGGGAGCGGCCTTGGATAAGTCCATGACCTTTCCATGCTTCTTCTCCCCGGTCAGGCGTTCTCTTTCCTTGTCCTTGCCCTTATTGCCCTTCTTGGAGGAACCGGACTTGGTCAGACCCACGGGAGCATCGTATACTAAAACGGACTTCTTCCGCTCGCCGCCGCTGCGACGTTCGCCCTTACGGCTGCTGTCGTCGCCGTCCTTGTCTTTGGCAAACCGGTCGCCGCCCCGACCGCCTCTGTCGGAGGACTTTTGTCCGCCGGCCTTCGCGCCGCCGGAACGATCGGATTTCTGCCACGTCTTTTTCTCGCCGCGGGTTTTGTCGCTGCGGCTTTCAGCCTTCGCCGCTTTCTCCCTGGCCGCCTTTTCTTCCTTTTCAATGTCGGCGGCGCGCTTTACGATCTTCAAAGTGGGACCGTTATCCACGTAGTCGCTGACCAGTTCCGCCGGTTCCTTCTTAGCGGCCGCTTCCTTTTTAGCCGCAGGTTCTTTTTTAGCAGCCGCGTCTTTCTTAACGGCGGATTTTTCCGCCTCGCCGTCTTCCTTGCCGCTTTCCTTGGCCGCCTTAGATGCGCCCTCTTTCTCCGTTTTGGCTGTTTTAGCCGTCTTTGACGCCTTGGGAGCTTCGGAAGCCGCTGCTTCCTTCGCCGTCTTAGCCTCTTTGGTCTCCACGGGAGCAGACGCTGCCGTTTCCTGAGCCGCTGCCTCTGCCGCCTTGTTTTCCTCCGTCAGGGCGGGCGTTTCTTCCTTCGGCTTCACCTGCGGAACCTCGCTCTTTTTCATTGGCTTTCCCTGGGGCATCATCTTCCCGTTGGGAGCCTGCACCATGTGCTTCGGCAGGGGTTTTCCCACCGGCGGCGTCATGGCCGGACGCGCGGGAACCTCCCGCTTGCTGTTTCGTTCATTGTTTTTATCTTCATTGAGGTTTTTCACCTTATCCATATAAGAACTACCTCCTTTTCTATTTCCTTTGATCAATCTCTTTACATATGACATCGGCAAATCCCCGATCCGTCACTGCGAACACGCCCTTTCCTTCCTCTCCGGCGTACTGGGACAGCTGCTCGATGCTCAGGCAGATTCGATACGGAATCCTCTGAGCTTCGCACAGCCGCTGCAACTTCGTCAGGGTGTTTTCCGAAAGGTCGGAGGCCAGAATCACCAGCTTCACTTTTTTCTTCTGGATACCATACAGGCAGGTATTGTATCCAGAGATTAGATTTCCGGACTTTCTGGCAAAACCAAAGTAGCTATGAATCCGTTCTCTCATATTGTTTCAGCTCCTCGAATACGCGATCCAGCACCTGTGAAGGGATTTCCATTTCCAGACTGCGGGAAATGGCCCGTTTCTTTCTCGCCAGCGAAAAGCACGCGGCATCGGGGCACAGATACACGCCCCGGCCGTTGGCCTTTCCCGTAACGTCGATTTTCAGACCGTTTTCGCCGTCGGCCACAAGGCGGATCAATTCTCTTTTCGGTTTGGATTCCATGCAGCCCACGCAGCGGCGCATGGGTACTTTTTTCGTCTTCATAACCCGTCCCTCCCGGATAACTCCGTCGCTATTCTTCTACCTCAGAAAAGCCGCTTTCCTGCAGGTCGATGTCGCTTTCCGACGCTTCCTGCCGGGTCGCATCTTCTGCATCTTCGGCAACTTCCTCAACGGGAGCCTCTTCCGTCCAGACTTCCTCTTCGAAGGCTTCATCTTCAAGGGCCTCGTCTTCTTCCATCTGGGCAAACTGCATGTGGCTCTTGATATCGATCTTCCAGCCGCACAGCTTAGCAGCCAGCCGCACGTTCTGCCCCTCCTTGCCGATGGCCAGCGAGAGCTGATAATCGGGAACCACCACGGTGGCCGACTTTTCCTCTTCGTCGATCAGCACCTTTTCCACCTTGGCGGGAGAAAGAGCGCTGCTGATCAGTCTGCCCGGATCTTCACTCCAGTTAATAATATCGATCTTTTCGCCGTTTAATTCATCCACCACGGCCTGCACCCGGGTACCTCTCGTCCCCACGCAGGCGCCTACGGGGTCTACGCTCTCATCGTTGGTGCAGACGGCTATTTTCGTTCTGGAACCGGCCTCTCTGGACACGCTTTTGATCTCTACGATTCCGTCCTGAATTTCAGGTACTTCCAGTTCGAACAGGCGCTTTACCAGACCCGGATGGGATCTGGAGAGATAGATCTGCGGGCCTTTATTGGTTCGCTTCACATCCATGATGTACACTTTGATTCGGTCGTTGACGCCATACCGTTCGCCCCTTACCTGCTCGTTGGGAGCTAAAATTCCCTCGGCCTTTCCGATGCTGACGAACAGCGTATCGTTGGAAACTCTCTGAACCACGCCGTTGACCACTTCGCTTTGGCGATTGATGTAATCGTCGTAGATCATGCCCCGTTCCGCTTCGCGAATCCGCTGCACCACCACCTGCTTGGCGGTCTGGGCGGCAATTCTGCCAAAGTCCCTGGGAGTGATCT
>CANEEC010000052.1 GCA_947426455.1 uncultured Clostridia bacterium
GCTTTCCGGCGTCTTCCTCCATGTGAATTTCGTGGATGCGTATCCTTGCCGTCTCACCGCCGGCCTCAAATTCCAGCGCACCGTCCCTGCAAATGGGAAAGTACAGCTGGGAAATCTGATAATCCTTGGGCAGATCGGGGTAGAAGTAATTCTTCCGGTCGAAGCGGTTTTCCCTGGTGATGTTGCAGTTCAGCGCAATACCGGCCTTCATGGCGTAATCCACCACGCTCCGATTCAGCACCGGCAAGCTTCCCGGCAAACCCATGCAGACCGGGCAGACGTGAGAGTTGGGTTCTCCGCCGAACTCCGTGCTGCATCCGCAAAAGATTTTCGTTTTCGTCGCTAATTCCACATGGACTTCCAAACCCATGACGATTTCAAATTCTCTGCTCATTACTTTCTCCCCCCTTTCGCCGCATGGGGAGCAACCGCCTTATGAAAATCGGTAGCTCTCTGATATTCCGCAGCGGCAGCCACCAGCGTCTCTTCGCTGAAGGCCTTGCCGATCAGCTGCATTCCCACAGGCAACCCTGTATCATCCATGCCGCAGGGCAGCGCCACCGCGGGAGTTCCCGACAGATTCACCGATACGGTATAGATGTCCGCCATGTACATGGCGATGGGATCGCTGATCTGCCCGCCGATCTCATAGGCAGTGGTGGGACTGACGGGACTTAAAATCATGTCGTAGCGTTCAAAGGCCGCGTCGAAGGAGGCTTTGATCATTCCCCGTACCTGTAACGCTTTCTTGTAATAAGCGTCGAAGTAACCGGAACTGAGCACGAAGGAACCCAGCATGATGCGGCGCTTCACCTCCGTTCCGAATCCCTCGCTTCTGGACTTGTAGTAGATATCCAAAATGTTTTCAGCGTCGCTGCTGCGGTAGCCGTATTTGATGCCGTCGTAGCGGGACAGGTTGGAGCTGGCCTCGGCACAGGCTACGATGTAGTAAGCGGGAACGGCGTAATCCACGTTGGGCAGTTCGAATTCCTCCACCTGCGCGCCCAGCGCTTCAAAGGTCTGGGCAGCCTCCAAAATTTTCGTTTTCACGTCGGTTGCCAGACCGTCACCGTAATAGTTTTTCGGTAAACCGATTTTCTTTCCCCGGATTCCGCTTTCCAAAGCCTTGCTGAAATCAAAAGACTGTTCCATGATGGAGGTGCTGTCCTTGCTGTCCTTTCCGGAAATCAGCGACAGCGCCGCGGCGCAGTCCGCGATGTCCCGTCCGATGGGACCGATCTGATCCAGCGACGAGGCGTAGGCCAAAAGTCCGTATCGGGAAACCGCGCCGTAGGTGGGTTTGATTCCCGTCAGGTTGTTGAAAGCGCAGGGTTGACGGATGGAACCGCCGGTGTCGCTTCCCAGAGCGTAGGGCGCCAGTTTCGCAGCAACCGCCGCCGCCGAACCGCCGGAAGAACCGCCGGGAACTCTCTTTAAATCCCAGGGATTTTTCGTAATGCCGTAATAGGAGGTCTCGGTGGAACCGCCCATGGCGAATTCATCCATATTCACCTTTCCCAGAATCACCGCGCCCTGTTCTTTTAATCTGGTTACCGCGGTGGCGTCGTAAGGCGGAACGAAGCCGCTGAGGATTTTAGAGGCCGCCGAAGTCAGCGTTCCTTTGGTACACATGTTATCTTTGATGGCCACGGGAACCCCTGCCAAAGGCGAAGTCAATTCCCCTGCATCCATCTTCTTCTGCACCGACTCTGCCGCAGCCAGGGCTTCTTCTTTCATAACGGTGATGTAGGAATGAATTTCGCCGTCCGTTTCTTCGATGGCATCCAGGTAAGCCTGTGCGGCCTCCTTCACGCCGATCTCTTTCGTCCGGAGCTTTTGACCCAGCTCCAAAGCTGTCATATCCAGTATCTGTTTTTCTCCGCTCACGGCTATACCTCCTCTCCTACGGTCTTATGCACCTTGAAATAATCTCCCTTGTGAGCCGGTGCATTGGACAGCACCGCCTGACGGTCGTCCCCGTTGGTCACCACGTCCTCACGAAAACAGTTTCTGTTTTCAAAGGGATGGGACAGTTCCGGCTTTCCCTTGGTGTCCAGCTGAGAAAGCTGATCCATGTAGTCGAGAATGTCCGTTAAGTCTTTTTTTAACCCATCCTTTTCTTCTTCTGAAATTTCCAGTCTGGACAGCTCACCCAGATAGTCAACCAGTTCGTCTGTGATTTTCATTGGTTTTCCTCCGTTCCTAATAATAAAAAATCCCCAAAGACAAAGCCTTCAGGGACGAAAAGTAACTTCCGCGGTACCACCCAATTTGATTTGAAATTCCCTCGTGGGAATTTCAATCCGCTCTCGCGCGCATAACGGTCGCCCTCCGGGTCACGCTACTAAAGTCCGAGCAGTCCGCGCCTTTCAGCGAAGCGATTGCTCCCCTCTTTCCCGTTCCAACTCCCCGGTGTTATTCCCGCCAAGTCTCAACAAACGGCGCTTTCAGTCGCTGACGCCGCTCCCTGCTTTGGATTTCTCCGCGGTACTTCTCCGGTTCACAGTCATTATATAATATTATGGATATCTTCTATTAAAATATCACAAGTTTCCTTGAAAATCAAGGAAAATCTGTTCATTGAAACATCAGCTCATATCCGAACTTCACAAACAGCATGGCCAATACCAGGAAGATGATGATTCTTATGTATTTGGAACCGCCCTTGATAGCCAGCTTGGATCCGATAAACGCCCCTGCGGTGGTGCAGATCGCTGCGGGAATTCCCAGAGAAAAGTTGATCTGACCACTGACGGCAAACACCAGTAAAGACGCCACGTTGGAGGCCAGGTTGGACAGCTTGGCGCATCCCGAAGATGTGACCAGATCCAGGCCCAGCAAGCTGGTAAAGGCCAGAATCATAAAGGTTCCGGTGCCGGGACCGATCATTCCGTCGTACATGCCGATGAAAAGTCCAATGGCTAAACAGGTGATGACGAAACGGGTGCGTCCCATTTCCTTCGGCTCGATCTCATCGGAGCGCAGCTCTTTGCGGGTGAGAATGAAGATGGCTACCACGGGAAGCGCTCCCAGCATCATCATGGTCAGCACCTTATCGCTGATCAAAAGCGCGATTCTGGAACCCATGGCTGCACCCATGAGCGCTCCGATCACAGACCAGACAGCGATGGAAAAATCCACCTTCTTTGCCTTGATGTAATTGGCCGACGCCGTAGCCGTACCGATGCTCATGGCCAGCTTATTGGTTCCGATGGCCATGTGGGACGGCACTCCCGCAAACAGATAGGCCGGCAGGGAAATCAATCCGCCGCCGCCGGCGATGGCGTCCACAAAACCCGCCGCAAATACCAGCGGGCAGATGATCAATAACGATGTTACATACTCTCCCATGACAAAATTTCTCCCAATAACTGCACAAATTCTACAGGCGGATTTTGTCAAAAGAAAATCCACCTATAGAATTTACCACACTTTTTGAGGATTTTCCATATCCCCTTTGCAGTTTTTAGAAAAATTTTGCCGCTGAAGATGGCCAACCGTTCAAAGTCCGCCGCTTTCGCTTAATCCAGTTCCGCGGCTCCCGTATACAGCTGGTAATACCGTCCCTTCTGCGCAAGCAGGTCTTCATGACTCCCCCGCTCGATGATCTGTCCCTGCTCCATGACCAAAATGGCCTTGGAATTCCGTACTGTGGACAGCCGGTGGGCGATGACGAAGGTGGTTCTTCCCTCCATCAGCGCATCCAACCCCCGCTCGATATGGCGTTCCGTACGGGTGTCTACGGAACTGGTTGCCTCATCCAAGATCAGGATAGGCGCATCCGCTAAAGCCGCTCTGGCGATGTTCAGCAGCTGACGCTGCCCCTGGCTCAGATTGCCGCCGTCTCCTTCGATTACCGTATCGTAACCCTTGGGAAGCCGACGGATAAAGGGATCGGCGCTGGCCAGCTTCGCCGCCTGCACCACTTCCTCATCAGTGGCCGCAGGCCTTGCGTAGCGAATGTTGTCAGCAATCGTGGCCGTAAACAGGTGGGTGTCCTGCAGCACTACGGACATGGCATTTCGCAGATCGTCGTTTTTAATTCGGGAAATATCGATGCCGTCGATGGTGATGGAACCGCCATCGATTTGATAAAATCCCGTCAACAGGTTGATAATCGTGGTCTTTCCCGCTCCGGTGGAGCCTACAAAGGCGATTTTCTGCCCCGGCTTCGCCCACAGGGAAATGCCGTTGAGAATCCGCTTCTTTTCCGTATAGCCGAAGGTTACATCGGCAAAGCGCACTTCGCCGCATACGCGACGCCGTTCCTTGCCGTTTTCCCAGAAGAACTCGCCGTTGCCGTCGTTTACCAGGCTGTACAGGCCACCCTCTGCAATCACCTCGGGCAGAGCCTCTCTCTTCCGTTCTTCCTCGTCCTCAAGGTGTTCCTCCATGACGCTGGCAATCCGCTCCGTACCGGCCAGAGCCGTTACCACCGTATTGTACTGCTGTGTCAGTTCGTTGATGGGACGGCCGAAGTTCTGCACCAGCTGCATGAACACCACCAGACTTCCCACGGTCATGGTGCCGTAGATGGTCATCAGTCCTCCCACCGTGGCCACCGCCGCGTAAATCACGTTATTGATGTTCTTCGACATGGGCATCATCATGCCTCCGTATCCCTGCGCCAGCTGCGCCGCCCTGCGCAGTGCTTCGTTTCTGCGATAGAATTCCTCTCTGGCGCGATCCTCGTAACAGAAGGTTTTCACCACCTTCTGGCCGCTCATAATCTCCTCAATATAGGCGTTGACGTTTCCCAGACAGCTTTGCTGTTCCTGGAAAAACCGTCGGGATATCTTCATGATCCTTCCGGTAGCAAGCAGCGTCAGCGGAACGGAGCAAACCGCAAGGAAAGTTAAAAGAAAGCTTCGCCTTACCATCAAAACCAGAATTCCCGTCACGGTGATGGAACTGGAAAACAGCGTGGTCAAGCCGTTTTGCAGCGCTTCATTCAGGGTGTCCACGTCGTTGGTAAACCGGCTCATCACATCGCCGGTGCTGCGGCTGTCGAAGTATCTCACCGGCAGTTCCTGCAGGTGGTGGAACAAGTCCCGTCTCACCTCATTGATGGTGCGCTGAGATACCTTCACCATAAACCGATTCTGCAGATAGGAAGAAACCACCGTCACCGAGTAGATGCATCCCAGCGTGACCATGCCGCTTGCAAGGCCGGAAAGCCGCTGCTGCACCGTACCCGTCGCCGTGCGGGGATCCAGAAAGTTATCGATGATGGGTTCCAGATAGTTGGTGCCCGCCAAGAAGGCCACCGTGTTCAATCCCACCATGATAAGCGCCAGAACCAAAAGCCCTTTACGGTGCTTCAAATAACCCCAGATAAACCGCAGGCTCTTTTTTATGCTCTCAGGCTTTTCCGTCATCATGCGGGCGTTCGGTCCGTGCTTCGGTCTCTTATTCATTTGAGCCATTACGCATCCGCCTCCTTTCCCATCTGGGATTCATAGATTTCCCGATACTCCTCGCAGGTGCGAAGCAGAGTCCTATGATCGCCCATGCCTGCAATGCGTCCCTCATCCAGTACGATGATCTGATCCGCCTCCTGTACGGAGCTGATTCGCTGGGCGATGATAAACGTAGTGGTGTGGGCAAGCATCGTATGGAAGGATTTGCGAATCCTCGCCTCCGTAGCCGTATCCACAGCGCTGGTGCTGTCGTCCAAAATCAGGATGGGCGGTTTTTTCAGCATGGCTCTGGCAATGCAGAGTCTCTGCTTCTGCCCGCCGGACACGTTGACGCCGCCCTGGTCGATCCAGGTGTCATACTTCTCCGGAAATCCTTCGATAAAGTCCGCCGCACAGGCCGCCTCCGCCGCCTGACGAACCTCTTCGTCGGTGGCGTTTTCGTTGCCCCAGCGCAGATTTTCGCTGATGGTGCCGGAAAACAGAGTGTTCTTCTGCAGCACCATGCCGATTTGATCCCGCAGCTCCGAAAGGGGATACTCCCGCACATCGATTCCGTCGATTTTCACGCAGCCGCCGGTAACGTCGTACAGACGGGGAATCAACTGAATCAGCGAGCTTTTTCCGGCGCCGGTGCCGCCGATGATGGCAACCACCTGCCCCGGCTGCGCCGTGAAGGTGATGTCTTTCAGTATCTCTTCGGCGTCGTCCCCCTGATGATAGCGAAAGCTCACATGGTCAAATTCCACCTCTCCGCGGATGACATGGCCGCTTTCCGTTCCTTCATCCTTCAAATCCACCTCGGTCTCCAGCACCTCCTTCACACGCCGAAAGGACGCGCTGGCGCGGGACAGCATGATGAACAGCATGGAAACCATCATCAGAGACATGAGAATCATAAAGATGTAGTTGAGAAAGGCCGTCAACGTGGCAACATCCAAATCGCCGCCGATGACCTGACGGCCGCCGGTATATAAAACCGCCAGCGTGGACGCATTCATCAAAAGAAACATCACCGGCATGGTCAAAATCACCAGATTCATGGCGCCCATGGATCGGTTCATCAGATTGTCGTTGGCTTCGTTGAACTTCCCTTTTTCCTGGTCCTGGCTGACGAAGGACTTCACCACCCGCACGTTGGTTACGTTTTCCTGTACCGTCCGGTTCAGCAGGTCAATTCCCTTCTGCATCTGGGTGAACTTGGGCATGGCCTTGGTGATAATCAGGCCGACGAACAGCAAAAGTATGGGCGTGGCCACCGCCAATACCGTGGAAAGAGACGGACTTAAGCGGATGGCCATGACGACGGAAAACACCAACATCAACGGCGCGCGGATCAGAAGCCGCATTCCCATGGTGCAGACGTTTTGCAGCTGGGTCACGTCGTTGGTCAGCCGCTTGGTCAGCGATGCCGTGTAAAACCGGTCGATATTCTGAAAGGATAATTCCTGTACCTTATCGAACAGTCCGCGGCGCAGATTGGCCGCAAATCCGGCTCCCGCATAGGCGCTGAATCGGGAATTTCCTATGGCCGCCACAATGCAGATCAAAGCGACAGCCACCATGAGCAACCCCGTAGTCCAAACGGCCTGCAGGTTTCCCTGCTCAATGCCCTCGCCTACGATGCGAGCCATCAGCAGCGGCTGTAACACTTCGGTAGTTACGTCCACCACCATGCAGACCACTGCCAGTCCCACAACCCCTAAATAAGGCTTTAAATACGAATACATTTTCTTCAAACTCTACTCCCCCTTTACCCGTTCTTCTTTTAAAAATCGCTTCATATTTTCGATCATGCGTTCCTGAAACGCTACCATCTGGCTCACCTCTTCTTCCGAAAAACCAGAAAGCTGAATATCCTCCATCCGCTTCATGCACTCCACACTCTCCAAGGCCAGCCGCCTTCCCACAGGCGTCAGGGCGATGCGCGTGCTGCGCAGATCCTCCGGATTGATTTCTTTCCTCACGTAACCTGATTTTTCCAGACGCTTGATGGACATAGCCACGCTGGCCGCACTGCATCCCATCTCTCGAACCAGCTTTCGCTGGTTGCACTGCCCCTCCTCCAGCATCTGGATCAAAATTTCCATCTGGCCGGGATGAAGCTTGTCCCGCTTGCCCATGACGTGAAAGTGACACCGGAGAATCAGCTTGTGAAGCTGCGGCGTCTGTTGTAAATATCGTTCTCTCAAATTCATGATTTTCCCCCGGAATATAAAAGTAAGTCGATTAATAATCAATCGACTTACTAAGTTTACTTCGTTTTCTTCCATCTGTCAATGGACTTCACAAACTCTTCATATTATTTCATCTTCTGATTATTTTAATGTTCGCAAACCCCGCTTTGTCTCCGCTACCACCACGCCGGACAGCGCCGCTAAAGCGATCAGATTGGGGAAAGCCATCAGAGCGTTGAAGATGTCCGCCAGCGTCCAGACGAATTTCACCGTCAGGAAGGGGCCTGCGAATACAGCCAGCACGTACAGAATTCTGTACACCATCACCGGCATTCTTCTTCCAGCGAAGATGTATTCAATGCAGCGTTCGCCGTAGTAATCCCAACCTAAAATGGTGGTAAAGGCGAAAAACGCCAGACACATCATCAAAAGACCCGCGGCGATCCGCGAAGAAAACGGAAGTCCCTGCTGGAAAGCGGCGGTGGTCACCGCAACTCCCTCCAATCCCAGATGATGGGCGCCGGTGACTAAGATCACAAGTCCGGTCATGGTGCAGATGACGATGGTATCGATAAAGGTGCCGGTCATAGTCACCAGTCCCTGACGCACCGCGTTCTTGGTAGAAGCCGCGGCAGCAGCGATGGGCGCGCTTCCCAGACCGGCTTCGTTGGAAAAGATACCGCGGGCAACGCCCTTCTGCACGGCGATGATCAGCGTACCCATGGCGCCTCCCAAAACCGCATCCAGCGCAAAGGCGCTGCGGAAAATTTCCCGTATGACGCCGGGAATATTTCCCGCATGAGTCACCAAAATGATGACCGCCGTGGCCACGTAAGCGATGGCCATGAAGGGAACCACGATTTCCGATACGCCGGAGATGCGTTTGATGCCTCCCAGGATCACCAAACCGGCAGCCAGCGTCACCACAACGGCCGTCACAAGAGTGGTTACGCTGTAGCTTCCCCCGAACAACTCCACCATATGCACGGAGTCGGGGTCGAAGAAATTCTTCGTGGCCTCTGCGATGCCGTTCACCTGAGTAATGGTGCCGATACCCAGCAAGCCTGCACCCGCGCCGAATACGGCAAAGAGAACCGCCATCCATTTCCAGTTCTTTCCCATACCTCGTTCAATATAATAAAAGGGGCCGCCCAGCACGTGGCCGGAGCCGTCGATCATTCGATATTTAATGGCCAAAAATCCTTCGGCGTATTTGGTAGCCATGCCGAAGAGCGCCGCCAGCCACATCCAAAAAAGCGCGCCGGGACCGCCTTCCATGATGGCGGTTGCCACACCCACGATGTTTCCCGTTCCCACGGTAGCCGACATGGCGGTGCACAAAGCGCCGAAACTGCTCACCTCTCCGGTGCCGCCCTCTTCATTTTTCACCATGAATTTCAAAGCCTTAGGCAGATAGCGAATCTGCAGAAAACCCATGCGCAGCGTCAGCAGAATTCCCGTGGCCAAAATCAGGAGGATCAAAGGCCACCCCCAGACCACATCGTCGATCGATTTCAATAGCTCAGTGATTGTTTCCAACATTTTATCCATCCTCCCACATTCCGAGCCGGCGTTGTCACCGCTTCGGAACATCACCGTCCTTCACCGCCGCGATATCCCTTCTATACTTATCGCGCAAACCCGTATGAAAGAACAAAAAAGAAAAAGAAGCCGAAAGGATTTTCGACTTCTGGAGTTGGACCAGCGGTTTGATACATGCGTATGCGTACTGCTCTGTCCTTTTGCCTGAGAGATAAGCGAGGATGCTTTTTACCCCGCCGTACACCTTCGGCGCTCTTTACGAGACTCTCCAGAGAATCATAACTGTTCTTACCTTACCACAGGTTTTCCTCAGGCACAAGCATATTTCATATTATTTTCCGTACTTTTTCTGTTTTTTTGTTATTCTTCATATAAAACACGAACAAAATTCGATTTATTCATAAAAACAAACCGGATTTTATGCCTTGCGCACCGCGTCCTTCATACCCTTCACATATTCGTAAACATAGGGCGCCGCCTGTTGCCCGTACTGAGCGATCAGCTTTACGATAGCGCTGCCCACGATGGCTCCATCGGATAAAGATGCCATGTCCTGCGCCTGCTGGGGCGTGGAAATGCCGAATCCCACGGCCACCGGCGTATCCGTCACCTCCCTGACCGCCGCTACGATGGAACGCAGATCGGTGGTAATTTCGCCGCGAACGCCGGTAACTCCCATGGAAGATACCAGATAGATAAATCCCTGCGCTTTCTCCGCGATCATCTTAATGCGGTTTTCCGACGTGGGAGCCAGCATAGAAATCACGTCCACATCGTATTTTTCAGCTACATCGGAGATTTCGAAATGCTCTTCATAAGGCGCGTCGGGAATGATGATTCCGCTGACGTCAAGCTCCTTGCAGCGCGCAAAAAACGGCTCATATCCGTAGTAAAACACCGGGTTTAAATAAGTCATAAACACCAGAGGGATCCGGCTGACCCTGCGGATTTCTTCTACAATGGAAAACACCTTATCGGTGGTCATGCCGCCGGACAGCGCCCGCAGATCCGCCTCCTGAATTACCGGTCCTTCCGCCATGGGATCGGAAAAGGGAATTCCAATTTCGATCAAATCAGCGCCGGCCCGCTCCATTTCCAGCACAAACTCCACCGTAGCCTGGGGCGTAGGATCCCCCGCCGTCAAAAATGCGATAAACGCTTTTTCGCTGAATACTTTTTCCTTGAACACTCTATTCATAGATTTTCACCCCTCTGTATCGTGCGATGGCGGCCACATCCTTATCTCCCCGGCCTGACAGGCAGATGATGACGCTGTCGTTTTTATCCATGGAACCCACGATCTTTCTGGCGTGAGCTACCGCATGGGCGCTTTCGATGGCACAGATGATCCCTTCGGTCTTCGCCAGATATTCAAAGGCGTCCACCGCCTCGTCGTCGGTGACGGGAACGTACTGCGCCCGTCCGATATCGTGAAGGTGCGCATGCTCCGGTCCGATCCCGGGATAGTCAAGTCCGGCAGAAATCGAATACACCGGAGCGATCTGACCGTATTCGTTCTGACAGAAGTAGGATTTCATGCCGTGGAACACTCCCAGAGAGCCGTTGGCGATGGTGGCCGCATTTTTGTCGGTATCCACGCCCCGTCCCGCCGCTTCGCAGCCGATCAGCCGCACGCTCTCGTCGGGAATGAAATTGTAAAACGCGCCCATGGCGTTGCTTCCCCCGCCGACGCAGGCGATCACCGCCGCAGGGAGCTTTCCCTCATATTCCAAAATCTGTTCTCTGGCCTCTTTGCTGATAATGCTTTGAAAATCCCTGACCATCATGGGAAAGGGATGTGGTCCCATCACGCTTCCGATGACATAGTGGGTATCCTCCACCCTGTTTGTCCACTCCTTCATGGTTTCGTTCACCGCATCCTTCAGAGTCATGGTGCCGCTTGTCACCGCGTGAACCTTCGCTCCCAAAAGCTCCATGCGATATACGTTCAATGCCTGGCGGTCGGTATCTTCCTTGCCCATGAAGATTTCACACTCCATGTCCAAAAGCGCTGCGGCCGTAGCCGTAGCCACGCCGTGCTGCCCCGCTCCCGTCTCCGCGATGACGCGGGTCTTTCCCATTTTTTTAGCCATCAGAACCTGTCCCAAAACATTGTTGATCTTGTGGGAACCGGTGTGGTTCAGATCCTCTCTCTTCAAATACACCTTAGCGCCGCCCAGATCTCTCGTCATCTTCTCCGCATAGTAGAGAATGGACGGACGCCCTGCGTATTTGCATAAAAGCTCAGAAAGCTCCCGGTTAAATTCCGGATCTTTCTTATAAAACTCGTAGCATTCTTCCAGGTGGATAATTTCGTTCATCAGCGTTTCCGGCACGTATCGTCCGCCGTGAATTCCGTATCTGTCTGCACCCATGATGTCTTCCTCCATCGTTTTCACTTGCGCATTCAATCAAAATACCCGTCCCTGACACTGTCATGCCAAGAACGGGCCTACTTCTTCGTCACCCGCAACAACATCTTGATTATAGCTCCTTTCGGCGCAATTCGTCAAGAGGATTTCTTTATTTACAAATCCTTTACCGCAGGATAGAGCTTTCGATATTTTTCATACATCCCGTCGTAAATTTCTCCCGCTTCCTTTGACGGCACGTAAGCCACGCTGTTTTCCGGCTTTTGCAGCGACGCTGTAAATTCGTCGTAGCTTTTGATCTTTCCCTGCTCCAAAAGCACCGCGGATGCGATGGCAAGGGACGGAAGAACCTCTGCATTTTTGTAGACGTATACCGTCTGGTGAAGCACGTCGGCCAAAATCTGGCACCAGGCGCTCACCCGACCGCCTCCGCCGATAATCGATACCGAGGTGGCAGGTGTTTTGATGCTTTCAATGCCCTGGCGAATGGAAAAGGCTACCCCCTCCAGACAGGCGCGAACCATGTCCTTGCGATCCGTTTCCGGAGTCAGACCCACGAAGCATCCCTTCACATTGCTATCCATCACGGGGAAACGCTCGCCTACCAGATAGGGCAAAAACATGA
>CANEEC010000053.1 GCA_947426455.1 uncultured Clostridia bacterium
GCGTGCTTTCCGCTGAGGATGACGCCACCTACAACAACATGGAAAAGGAGCTTGATGCTCTGACTACCGAGATCAAGCGCATGGAGCGCAGAGACGCTATCGAGGCAGAGCTTAACAAGCCTGTCGGCAGCCCTCTCACCGGTAAGCCTGAGAAGCAGGAGCCTGAAAAGGTCGGTCGCGCTTCCAATGCCTACAAGGAAGATTTCGACAGACATCTTCGCGGCAAAACGCTCCTTCACAACGTGCTCTCCGAAGGTACGGATGCCGATGGCGGCTATCTCGTTCCGGAGGAATTCGAGCGCCAGATCGTAAAGACTCTTGATGAGGCCAACGTGATCCGTTCCCTCGCCAAAGTCATCACCACGAACAGCGAACGCAAGATTCCTGTGGCCGCCTCCCACTCCACTGCGCAGTGGACACTGGAAAACGGTGCTTATACCGAGAGCAATCCTACCTTCGGTCAGAAGCAGATCGATGCATATAAGCTCACCGACCTCATCCGTGTGAGTCAGGAGCTTCTGCAGGATTCTGCTTTCGATCTGGAGAGCTACATTGCAGACGAGTTTGCCAGAGCCTTCGGTATTGCTGAGGAGCAGGCTTTCTGCGTCGGCACCGGCACCAACCAGCCTACCGGTATCTTTACCGCAAATGGCGGTACGGTCGGCGTCACCGCTGCTGCGACTACGGCTATCACTGCGGACGAGCTTATAAGCCTTGTCTATGCGCTGAAGTCTCCTTACCGCAGAAACGCCAAGTTCCTTATGAACGATGCGACGGTCGCTGCCATCAGAAAGCTCAAGGACCTTAACGGCGCTTATATGTGGCAGCCTTCTGTACAGGCCGGTCAGCCGGACAGACTTCTCGGCTACGAGATCTATACCTCTCCGTATGTACCGACCCTCGCAGCCGGTGCCCTTGCCGTTGCCTTCGGTGATTTCCAGAACTACTGGATCGCAGACCGCGCTGGCAGAACGGTACAGAGACTCAATGAGCTCTATGCTACCAACGGTCAGGTTGGCTACGTTGCGACCGAGCGTGTTGACGGTAAGGTCATCCTCGCAGAAGGCATCCAGCTTCTGAAGATGAAAGCGTCCTGATGAAGGGAGGCGGCAGTAATGGACACTCTGCTTGAAAAGATCAAAGCAAATCTGATACTGGAGCATTCCGAGGATGATGCGCTGCTGGAGATGTACATCACTGCCGCCAAAGCCTACGCGGAAAGCTACCAGCATATCGAAGAAGGTTACTACACCGAAAACGCTATGCCCGCTACCACAGAACAGGCAGTGATCATGCTTGTGAGCCATTTCTATGAATCAAGGGATGGCTCCACGGGCGGTTTCTTTGCCGACAACGTGCAGGCAGGCCAGCAGGTCTGGAATACGGTCAATCTGCTTCTTCGGCTTGACCGGGACTGGAAGGTGTGAGTATGAGCTTTGGAAAAATGAACGGATTTGCCGACATCGTGCAAGTCACAAAAACAAAAGACAGCGAGGGCTTTGCTTCCATTACGGAAACGGTCCTCGCTTCTGTTCGTGTGTATCGGGAAGGTCGTCACGGAAGTGAGCGCTGGGCAAACCTTGCTGTATTCTCCGAGGCGACCGACCTGTTCCGCTTCCGTACCATTCTGGGTGTCACCATTACCACAGAGCATTTTATCGACTGTGACGGTGACCGTTTTAACATCACCTCTGTGGAGAATGTGAAAAGTCGCGGGATGTATACGGAAATCTTGGCAAAGAAGGTGGTGAGCAGCATTGGCTAAGGCAGAAATAACCATGCCGGATGAGTTTTTAAAGCGTCTCTCCAAGCTCGGAGATAAAACGGATGCTATCACGGAAAAGGTGCTGGAAGCCGGTGGCGAGGTGGTCCTTGCCAAGGTAAAAAGCAACCTCTCATCTGTCATTGGCAGAGATACAAAATATCCGTCCCGCTCTACCGGAACACTGGAGGGCTCACTCGGCTTGTCGTCGGTCAAGATGGACCGCAACGGCAACCACAATATCAAGGTCGGTTTTGCGGAGCCCCGCGCCGGTGGCGGCAGCAATGCCAAGCTCGCCAACATCATCGAATACGGCAAGCATGGCCAGCCTGCAAAGCCCTTCTTAAAACCTGCAAAGTCATCCTCTAAAAACGCCTGCATGGAGGCTATGCAGAGAACTTTTGGCGAGGAGGTCGGAAAGCTATGAGCCTGTTATCAGATTTAAAAGAACTGCTCTCGCCACTTTCTGTCCCGGTGGAAACCGGCGTGTTTACAGATGAGGCTCCTGAGCAATATATCGTGATCGTGCCTCTTTCCGACAACTTTGATTTGCATGCCGATAACGCTCCCGGCATTGATGTTCAGGAAGCGCGGCTGTCGCTTTATTCCAAAGGCAGCTATACCGGCATAAAAAATCAGCTGGTCAGGGCTTTGCTGGATGCGGAGATTACGATCACAGACCGACAGTACATCGGTTATGAAACTGAAACCGGCTACCACCACTACAACGTGGATGTGGCCCAATATTACGAAATGGAGGAATAAGTCATGGCTACAATCGGACTTGATAAACTTTACTACGCGACCATCACAGAGGACGCGAGTGGAAATGAGACCTACGGCACGCCTACACAGCTTGCCAAAGCGATCTCGGCAGACCTTTCCATCGAGCTTGCGGAGGCTACGCTTTATGCGGATGACGGCGCTTCCGAAGTCATCAAGGAATTCAAGAGCGGCACCATTTCCCTTGGTGTTGATGATATCGGCGCGACTGCCGCTGCTGCGCTCACCGGTGTAAGGGTGGACAGTAATAACGTCATCATTTCTGCCAGCGAGGACGGCGGCGATCCTGTTGCCATCGGTTTCAGGGCAAAGAAATCCAATGGCAAGTACAGATATTACTGGCTCTACCGTGTGAAATTCGGCATCCCCGCGACCAATCTTGCCACGAAGGGCGATTCCATCACCTTCTCCACACCGACCATTGAGGGAACGGTATATCGCAGAAACAAGGTTGACGGCGCTGATAAGCACCCGTGGAAGGCTGAGGTTACCGAGGGCGACTCCGGTGTGTCCGTAGCTACGATTACCGGCTGGTATGACGCGGTCTATGAACCGAGCTTTGCTTCTTAAGGAGGTGCCCTATGGATACAGAACGCACTACGATTATTAAAATCGGTGACGAGGAGCATACTCTGCTTCTTACCACCAAAGCGACAAAGGAAATCGCTGCCCGCTATGGCGGTCTTGAGAATTTGGGCGACAAGCTCATGAAATCCGAGAATTTCGAGATGGCGCTCGGTGAGATCGTCTGGCTGATTACGCTGATGGCCAACCAGAGCATTCTTGTCTATAACCTGAAGCACAAGGACGCGCCGAAGGATCTGCTTACCGAGGATGAGGTGGAGCTTCTTACCACGCCTCTCGATTTGGCAGATTACAAGAACGCTATCATGGATGCCTTGTATAAAGGCACCAAGCGCAATGTAGAAAGCGAACCTGAATCAAAAAACGTGTCAGTCGAGTAAGTGACGAAGAGTTATTTACTCGACTTCTTTATTACGGCATCGCCCATCTTCACCTGACGCAGGAGGAGGTGTGGCTGATGCCGTTTGGTTTATTACTGGACCTCTGGGAATGCCACAAACAGTTTCACGGCCTTGCTGTGCCAAAGCGTGAACGCTTTATTGACGACATTATCCCGGATGGAATCTGAGGAAAGGAGGCGGCCATATGGCTTCAGATTTCGGTTTGAAAATCGGCGTCGAAGGCGAGAAGGAATTCAAGTCGGCGCTGACAGAAATCAATAACCAGTTCAAAGTCTTGAAATCGGAAATGAACCTCGCCACCTCCGCTTTCGACAAAAATGAAAAATCCGTCGAGTCCCTCTCTGCCAAAAATGAGGTGCTCAATAAGCAGATTGAGACGCAGAAGCAAAAGATCGAAACCCTGAAGGCTGCCCTCCAAAACTCTGCGGAATCTTTCGGTGAAAACGACAAGCGTACCCAGAACTGGCAGGTTCAGCTCAACAACGCAGAAGCTGCCCTCAATGCGATGGAGCGCGAGGTTGAGCAGAACGAAAAAGCCATCGATGAGATGGGCGACGAGATGGACGATGCCGAGGGCGATACAAAGGATTTCTCAAAGGCCATCGAAGACAGCGGCGATACCGCTGATGACGCCAAGAGCAAGTTTGAGTCCTTCAAGAACGTCATCGGAACCGTGGCCAAGGCTACCGCAGCTGCTGTTGCGGCTATTGGTGCCGCTGCCGTTGCTGCCGGAAAAGCCCTCTGGAACATGGCAAATGACGTAGCAGAGACCGGCGATGAAATCGATAAAATGTCCCAGAAAATCGGCATCAGTGCTGAGTCCTATCAGGAATGGGGATATGTTTTCGAGCGCTGCGGAACCGATGTCAACAACCTGCAGGCGGGCATGAAAACCCTCTCCGGCGTCATCGCAGACGCAGGGAATGGCTCATCGTCGGCTGCGGAGAAGCTGGCGGCTGTCGGGCTTTCCATTGACGACTTAAACGGTAAAAGTCAGGATGAACAGCTCTCCATAGTCATTGCAGCTTTACAGGATATGGAGGCTGGTGCAGAGAGAACCTCTGCCGCGACCGACCTTCTCGGACGATCCGCAACGGATATGGCTGCAGTCCTCAACATGACTGCCGAAGAAACGGAAGCCTTAAAGCAGGAAGCAAACGACTACGGCATGGTCATGAGCAACGAGGCTGTGGCTGCGTCAGCCGCATTTGAAGACAGTCTCACAAAGCTCACCGGCACCATGTCCGGCCTTAAAAACCGCATGGTAGGCGAGCTCCTTCTGGGCATCACACAGATCATGGATGGGCTGTCCGATCTTGTCGCCGGAAACGAAGAAGCCGGTCAGGAAATACAGGCCGGTGTAACCAGCGTCATAGAGACCATCAGCAGCATGATCCCGCAGGTGGTCCAGCTGATTTCCACCATTGCCGCTGCCGTTTTAGAGAGCGCCCCTTCCATCATATCTGCGCTTGCTACAGGTATCATAGACGCGATCCCCACTCTGATGCCAGTCGTGCTGCAGGTAATTACCGAAATTGTCGGTGCGCTGGTTGAGCTTCTGCCCCAGATCGTGGAAGCCGGTATTCAGGTCATCGTGTCCCTGATTCAGGGTATCGCGCAGGCCATTCCGACACTCATTCCGCAGATCGTGGATGTGGTTACCCAGATTGTTCAGACGCTGATCGACAACCTGCCGCTTATCTTGGATGCGGCGCTCCAGCTGATTATGGGACTGGCTCAGGGTATTCTTGAAGCCATCCCGGTTTTGATTGAGGCTCTGCCTGCCATCATTACCGGCATCGTGGAATTTTTGATCGGCGCAATCCCGCAAATCATCGATGCGGGCATTCAGCTGCTCACATCTTTGGTATCCGCGCTTCCGGAGATTATAACGGCAATCGTGGCGGCTATTCCGCTGATCATTGACGGGCTTTTGAACGCGATTCTTGGCAGTATCCCGCAGCTCATTCAGGCCGGTGTGGATTTGCTGGTAGCGCTCATTCAGAATCTGCCGACGATTATTACCACGATTGTAAATGCGATCCCGCAGATTATATCGAGCATCGTAAACGCGCTCATCGGGAACATCGACAAGATCATCATGGCCGGTGTGTAGCTCTTTGTTGCGCTGATTCAAAACCTACCGACCATCATCGTGGAAATCGTCAAAGCGGTACCGCAGATTATTTCCGGCATCGTATCTGCCTTCACCAACAGCATGGGCAGAATCGTGAAGATCGGCGGCAACATCGTAAAGGGCCTCTGGCAAGGCATCCAGCAACTTGCATCATGGCTGTGGGATAAGGTCAGCGGCTGGATTTCCGGCATCTGGAGCGGCATTAAGAACTTCTTCGGTATCAGCTCGCCGTCCAAGGAAATGGCATGGATCGGTGAAATGCTGGTACAAGGTCTTGCTGGCTCTATCGACTCCAACGGTGACGAAGCTATCGCAGCTGCCGAGTCTATGGCAGACGATATCAATGGCGTTATGTCAGACCTTGCCGCAGATATGGGATCAGCCCTTCCGACCACCTTCTCCGTTGACGGAAGCGTCGGCGCTGCCATTACCAACGCTGCAGCATCTTCCGGGCTGTCCGGTTCTCTCGTGACAGTACAGCAGATGATCGTCCGCAGCGAAGACGATATCCGAAAGATATCGCAAGAACTATACAACCTGATCCAAACCGGTTCTCGTGCGCAGGGCCGGTTCTCTACTGCTTAAGGAGGTGAGCCGATGGGCTTTACATATAACGACACAGCTTCGGCTGATATGGGAATACGCGCAAGGCTCACCTCTTGGCAGGTATGCGGCGCACTCCGTAATTACACATCTGCGATTCCCGGCAGAAGCGGCGTGGCGGACTTCGGCGCGGATTTTGACTACCGGGAGATCAATGTTTCCTGCAATATCCCGCCAAAGCGCTCCTTTGCCGCGCTTGTTTCCGTACTGGATGATATCGCAAAGTGGCTCGATCCAGCTGACGGCTTGAAGCAACTGATTTTTGATGATGTGCCTGACCGCTATTTTATGGCAAGGCTACGAGAGAAAATTGACTGCGAAAGGCTGCTGGTCCGCTCGGCTGGCAGCTTTGACTTAAAATTCTTCTGCCCGGACCCCTTCGCCTATGCGGTAACAGACGAAACTTATACTTTTTTTGCTACAGGTTCCCACACCGTAAGGCGCACCAAAGGAAATATCGCCTCAAATCCCGTCTATCGGCTGGATGGCGTGATGACAGCATCGGCAAGCAACTACATCACAATAACCACGAACGGCTCTGAGCTGAAAATCGTGAATGCATCCTTAGCTTCCGGTGAGACCCTTGTCATCGATACAGATATGATGACCGCTTACGTGGAGGATTCAAACGGAAATATCCTCCGAAACGGTCTGCCGTATCTGAAAGAACTGAACTTTCCGACGCTGAACGTCGGCAACAATACTGTCGTGATAGCAGCGAATAATGCGACTTTTACCAGCCTTGAGATCGAGGCAAAAAGCAGATGGAGGTGACGGCACATGTCTTTAAAAACAATACTAAATACGCAGGTCGCCTTCACTGGTGAATTCCCTGCAGAATATGCCAAGGACGGCCTGTGGCGCTTTAACGAGGACGCGCCGGATGCCGATACCTGCTTTGCTGACTCCTCCGGCAAAGATCGAAAAGTCTTCATCAATAACTGGAGCGGGACTACCGCCGCACTGGTTGACGGTATTTTCGGCACCTACTTCCGGATGAACATCAACAATCCGACCTCAGAGAAAACCTATCTGCGCGTCACGAATGACGGCAGTATTTTCTCCGATATCGGTGAGCGGATCATTGTCGGCGGCTGGATGCGTCCGACCACTTATTCTGTCGGCAATACCTATACACCGCTTCTGTCTACACGTGCAGGCACCGGCAATCCGATCTTTTATCTGTCTCTGTATCGTGGCAGACCGAGATTGATGCTGTATAACTCGTCAGGTTCCTTGATTCTGGACACGACGGTCACTCCGACTTTCACGCTGGAGAATGCAAAGTGGTATTTTATCGCGGCAGTGATAGAGCCGAATAACAACAAGGCTTGGTATGTGGTCGGAAACAGGACTACCGGCGAAGTATGGACTTCCACGGCGCTGACGATTTCCGGCACGCTGAATCGTTCCTGCACCGCCGACCTTGTCTGGGGAATGCTGAGCAATTCCTACTGGTATGCAGGAGGTTTTGATGACTGGTTCTTAGACTGCGATTCCGATCTTACGACAGAGGATCTTGCAAATTATTTCTTGTCGGCTATTTGCGCGAATGCCGGTGATACAACATCCAATGTGGACGGTCTGACAGAGGAAAATGCGGTTATTCTCCGCGCTTCCGCAGGCGCGTATCCTTCCGAGGGTATTCTTACTACGGCAGCTGCGGAGTGTAACCTTTCCGGCAGCGGGCGCGTATCGGTGACCAGCGAATATGTCTCCGGAACTACGGCCATTTCACTCGTAGAAACATCTACCAGCGATGATCTGGAAGACTGGAGCGATTGGGTGGCGGTCCCGTCTGACGGAAAGCTGACCTCTCCCAACCGGGCCTATATCCATTTTCGGGTAACGCTGACCACAAATGACACCAGCGTAACGCCAAAGGTCGTAGATATCCGGCTTTACGATATCCCGCGTTCTCCCTATGAGAAGATCGGCTACGCAAGGCCCGTGGTGCTTGACAGCAACGGCGCATGGGAAGCGGTTCTTGAAAACGCATACGACATCATCGTTACCGGCGAGATCAACGGCGAGGACACACTGACCTTTAAGATTCCATATAAGGACGCCAAGCGGAACCATATCGACAGCGAGAAGAAAATCCAGATTGTCGATGATATTTATAAGGTGCGAACGGTCACGGACTCTAAAGACATGGACGGCAATTCCATCACGGAAGTTTATGCCGAGGCAGAATTTTATGACCTGACCTTCTCGGTACTGAAGGAAGAAAAGACCTTTGAGGCAGAATACCCGGAAGTCGCTATGGCCTATGCGCTTGCCGGAACGGAGTGGTCGGTTGGAACGGTTACCGTCTGGAACAAGCGCACATGGACCAGCTCGGAGAAAAACGCTCTGTCCATCCTCAGAAATGTAGCTGACTTGCATGGCGGCGATCTGGTCTTTGACTGCGCCAACAGGCTCGTGCATCTTTTGGTGGTAAGTGGTAAGGACAGCGGCGCTCTGTTCGCCTATAAGAAAAACATGAAGTCCATCGAGCGTGTGGTGGATACCCGCAGTCTCGTAACAAGGCTATATGCCTTTGGAGCTGAAGGCATGACTTTTGCCAGCATCAATAACGGCAAGCCTTATCTGGAGGACTTCACATATACATCAGATATACGAATTTCCACGCTGGACTGCTCCTCCTTCACCAACCCGTACCAGATGAAGGAATATGCGGCTATGCGGCTGGCGCAGTATTGCAAGCCGACCATCTCTTATGTGCTGAACGCGATGGACCTTTCTGTCCTGACCGGTTATGAACATGAGGCATGGGCACTTGGTGACTATGTCCGTGTGGAGGACGCAGAGCTTGGGCTCTCTGTTACAACCCGCGTGGTCCGCAGAGAATACAACCTGCAGGAACCATGGAATACGGTGCTGGAACTCTCCACGACACTAAAAAATCTGGGCAGCTCTGCCAGCCAGTGGGATAACGCTGCAGATACGCTCGGCGGCACAAGCATGGTATCCAACAACGATATCCGGGAATTGGTGCCCTTCAACCTGCTGCGAAATTCTCGCGCCGATGATGAGCTGGCCTATTGGGTAAGCTCCGGCTTTGAAGCAGACGGCGAAAACGGCGCATCCGGTACTGCCTCCTTTAAGGCCGAAGGTGTATCCAGCATGACAAAAAGCCTGTCGCAGACGGTGTATCCCGCTAACCGTGACAGCTATACGCTTTCCGCGCAGATAGCCTCAGAGGACTTGGAAAAGCTCTCCGACAATTCACAGGTGGGTATCGAGGTTGTTATCGAGTATGAAGACGGCACAACGGAAACCCGATTCATTGATATGTATTAAAGGAGTCTCGTATGGCATATTTTTCAAAAACATCTGCAAAGCTCGCGCCGGAGCATTACGGCTCCCGCGTCAAGTCCATCACGGTCCGCGTCTGTATTACCAACTGCACCGGCACCGTGTACATCACGGACTTGATGCTGCAGGCCGGTGCTGTCGCTACAGGATGGGTAGGACATCCCTGCGAAATCAAATGGACGCTCGATGGCTGACGTAATCTTTACCCGCTTGGCGGAGGTCATCAATAAGAAAGAGACAAAGCGCGTGGCCAGCATTACGGTGACTCCTACCGTCACCGACTGCTCCGGCACCATCTGGTTTACCGACCTCATGCTGCAGGAAGGCCCTGCGCTGACAGGCTACGCGCCGCACACAGAAAAGTGTCTCGCTGAATCAGAGAACGCTCCCGTGTGGTTTAACGGCATCGTGCGCTCAGAGGAAACCGTGATCCTTTTGAACCTTGGCGGCACCTCAGCCGGACTGGATATTCACTTATATCCGAAGCAATCTCTTGCTGCCGGTGAAATGCAACTGGCGCAGGGTGTCGGCGGGCAACGGGCATCTTTTCCGTTTGCTGTGGCTGCTGACGATGATGTGGCGATTCTTGCTTCCTCGCGGGAATGTACGCATAACGGAAATCCTTCTGTGAAAGAAGGATTTTATCAATACAGCGCGGCATGGGATTCCAAGCACCGGGTAACGCTCCCGCAAGGGAAAACGGCCCGGTTACTTTTTTCCATGCAGGAAATGGACGATGGAGGTGAAATACTCTGATGGATACGCTCAAGGGAAAGAAAATCATGGTATGGACCTTCATGGGAAATGCTCGCATGTATACAGCACTGCGCAACTACGGCGACCGCATCAGCCAGATTGGACTGTTCTCCTTTAAGGTCAGAGCAACCGGTGAAATCTACGAAAGCGGCGTAGCCATCTCCGATATGCTCACCTATGTCAATATGTACCCGCACATCAAGTGGCTGCTCACCGTAGCAAACGACGGATACAACAGCATCTTCCGGGCGCTGCGTGATAACACAAACGGCGCTCAGGACATGTTCCTCTCAGAGCTTGTGCGGATCATGCAGAAATACCCGTGGTGTGACGGTGTTGATATCGACCTCGAAAAAGGCGACGGCTACTCCACCCACGAAGCGTCAACGGCGATGTTCCGCAACATATATAACACGGTTAAAGGCTATGATTCTTCCAAGATGATGAACATCTGCCTGCCGGGTATGACTTCGGTCAATGGCTCTGTCGGCGGCGAGAACTGGTGCGTATACGCCGATCTCAACAACTACTGTGATACCGCCTCCATCATGAGCTACGGCATGGCGTGGGCAGGCTCCGCACCCGGTCCGGTATCACCCAGAAGCTGGCTCGAAGGCATCTACGATTACGCGGTCAAGGTAATGGACCCGAACAAGGTCTTTCTTGGAATGCCCGCCTACGGATGGAACTGGCAGATCTATGACCTGCCCGCCAATATCGGCAAGACCTATAGAGGCACTTCGCAGACCTACTATGCGGCACAAAACTGGCTCAAAGGCGTGTATAACTTCACCGATGACCAGCCGCCGCAGCCCTTTATCCCGTTTGTCGGATATTGGGATGACAACAACAAAGGCCCGTGGGCGCTGCCGCATGTGTACGACTACATGGAAGGCCGGGACTCCACCGAGCGCACCTATCCGCAGCTTAGTGGCACCTATAACGGCAGGCATTACCTGACGGCTTACAGTAAAGTGCAGGCGACAACATTCGACAATACCATCATCGATCGTGACGGAACACCGGACAGCTATTCCGGCATTGTTTCTGTAGAAAAAGGCATAGCAACACTCGGTGATAACGGCGCTGCCACCTACAATTTCACGGTCTCAACCGCCGGTACCTATGACATCGCTGTTCGGCTCTGCTATCCCTTCTGGGATAAAAACGGCATTTACGTCTCTATTGACGGAGCTACGACGCACTATACGGAGAGTCGCCTGTGGTGGCCATATTGGAGATCGACCTTCTGGACCACACTTGCCAGTGGCATCAGCCTCTCTGCAGGCAGCCATACCATCCGAATATCCGTGGACGTCAAAGGCGTACAGTTTTACGGCTTCCGGGTATGCGACTCTTTCTCGGAAGCACCTTCAGCCGGTGACGCTACCTACACGCTGTCGCCGCGTCAGTTCAAAGACGTAAATGGCAACATGGTCGGCCCCGCTACCGGTTTTAAGCTGACACTGGAAATGCTCAGAAGAAAACCGGACTCTGCCCTCGTGTGGTATGAAGATTTCCGGGATTACGGCGTGCTGGCTACTAACTACTGGACCACGCTCTCCGGCGAATGGGAAGTCTGGCGCTCGGAAGAATACTCCACAGAGCGTGTCTATTCCCAGCTTGAAGGAAGCGGCAAACTCGCATGGAAGTACAGCGGATTCTCCGATATCCACCTGCGGGCAAGGCTGGCTTTCTGCTCTGACGGCAGTGGCCGCGCCGGTGTGTTTTGCGGCGATCTGTTCTGCTGTCTGAATTATGATACGCAGGCTGTAGAGCTAT
>CANEEC010000054.1 GCA_947426455.1 uncultured Clostridia bacterium
TTTTGCGGCGATCTGTTCTGCTGTCTGAATTATGATACGCAGGCTGTAGAGCTATACAACGGCTCCACGCTGCTCGGCTCCTACAGTCAGGAAATTACGAAGACCACAAACGCAAAGCTCCGTGATGATCCTACGCTTTACACGATAGAGATGCGCATACGCGGAAATAAGGTCCGAGTTTATTCCGGCTCATCCTATACGCTGCGATTTACGGCAACGGTCAGTGGCTTCTCCGGAGGCTATGCCGGTATCCGGTCTGACGATCACATTATCTGTGAGCTGCTGCGCCTCGGTGATGCTTGGACTTATGAGCCCTACGAGCGTTTTGATGTCGTGATGCCGGACGGAACCACCAAATCCTACGGTCGGATTTCACGAAGTAACTGTACATGGAATGAAGAATTTCAGGTGTTCACGCTGACTGCCGACGTGGAAGAATCCTCCACCCGAAACGAAGATATCTCGATGGATTATGACTTCTTTCACTCGGATGTTATGACAAGCCTTACCTGCGGAGGCGACTACACGGCAAAGGTCATCCCGGTCGACATCAATATCTGGATCTCGCGCCTGTTCCTTGGTGACGCGGACGGTTTTTCCATCCTCTACTATCAGGACGTAGACAGCCTCATCTATTGGGCAAATCAAGCCGCCTACCGATGGAAGCTGCGCGGCATGTGTATGTGGTCCCTCGGACAAGAGGACCTTCGGCTATGGGAATGGCTCCCGAAACAAATATAACCTTTTGAAATCAGCGATTGCTCAAAACGGGCAGTCGCTTTTTTAACACCAACAATGCAAAGGAGGACACGCATTATGAAAGAATTCTGGAACACGATTCAGGTCATTATCACTGCCATCGGAGGCTGGCTCGGATACTTCCTCGGCGGCTGTGACGGGCTTCTCATCGCGCTCATCGTCTTTGTGGCAGTCGATTACATCACCGGAGTCATGTGTGCCGTAGCCGATAAAAAACTCTCCAGTGAAATCGGCTTCAAGGGTATCTGCCGCAAGGTCCTGATTTTCCTGCTCGTAGGTATCGCCAACATCATCGACGTGCAGGTCATTAAAACCGGCTCTGTACTTCGCACCGCAGTGATCTTTTTCTACCTCTCCAATGAAGGCGTGAGCCTGACGGAGAACGCAGCACATCTCGGACTTCCGGTACCGGAGAAATTAAAAGCCGTACTGGAGCAGCTCCATGACCGCGAAACCGATGGAAAGGACGGTGAAAACTAATGGCTTATACGAACTGTTCTATGGTGGTCTACACCAAACTCAGCCCGAATCACTCCGGGCAAAGAACCCACAGCATTGACCGCATCTCACCGCATTGTGTTGTCGGCCAGTGTACGGCAGAGGGCCTCGGTGACTGGTTCGCCAGATCCAGCACGCAGGCATCCAGCAATTACGGCATCGACAGGGATGGCCGCATCGGTTTGTATGTGGAAGAGAAAAACCGCTCGTGGTGCACCTCCTCCAGCGCCAATGACCAGCGTGCCATTACGATTGAATGCGCCAACGATACCACCGAGCCCTATACTATGCGCGATGTGGTCTATCAGACGCTGATTAAACTCTGTGTCGACATCTGCAAGCGCAACGGGAAAAAGAAGCTCTTATGGCTGGTCGACAAGGACAAGACGCTAAACTATACGCCTGCCTCTGATGAAATGATCATCACGGTACACCGCTGGTTTGCCAACAAATCCTGTCCGGGCGAGTGGCTTTATTCAAGGCTCGGTGATCTGGCAAACAAAGTAACAGCAGAGCTTGGCGGCAAAACGATCACGGAACCCGCCGCTGCGACGGATAACGAAAAAGCCATCTGGGATTATCTCTACGGGAAGATCGGCAATGCTTACGGAGTCGCCGGTCTGATGGGGAACCTTTATGCGGAATCAGCACTCAGACCGAATAATCTGCAGAACACTTTTGAAAAGAAGCTGGGAATGACAGACGCGCAGTACACGGCTGCTGTTGATGACGGCTCATATACCAACTTCATCAAAGACTCCGCCGGTTACGGCCTTGCGCAGTGGACCTACTGGTCACGCAAGCAGGACCTTCTCAATTATGCTAAGACCACAGCCAAATCCATCGGTGATCTTTCCATGCAGCTTGGCTTCATCTGGAAGGAGCTCTCCGAAGGATACAAGGCCCTTCTCAAGATGCTGCAAACAGCGACCTCTGTGGCAGAGGCGTCCACGGCTGTGCTTACGCAGTATGAGCGTCCGGCAGATCAGGGTGCGGCTGTTCAGGCCAAGCGTGCCGGATACGGCCAGACCTATTACGACAAATATGCCGGAGCTACCTATCCGGAGAAGCTCACCAGCGGCTATTACCGAGTGCGTAAAAGCTGGGCTGATGCAAAATCGCAGCTCGGCGCTTACCGCGTGCTGGCCAATGCTAAGAAGCAGGCAGATGAGAATCCCGGCTATTATGTTTTTGCCAATGACGGTGCACGCATCTATCCGGAGCAGTCTGCTGTAACCTATCTGCAGTATACCGTGGTCAAGGGTGATTCCTTGTGGGGAATTGCGCAGCGCTTCCTTGGCAACGGCTCCCGCTACCCGGAGATCATGAGCTTAAATGGTCTGACCTCCACCATCATTTGCAGTGGGCAGAAACTGAAGCTCCCGAACTGAATAATACTTTTCCTTACGGCCCATCAGGGATTTTCCTTGGTGGGCCTCTTTTTTTATGCTTTCCTTCGTCAAAACAGGTCCACCGCCTCCAGTGGAAAGTGAGAGGAACCCTCTCGGACTGGAGGAATTATCGATGACACAAATCACATTACCAGATACGGACCTTGCCGCTGCGCTTGACGGCGTTACCACGGAGCACTTTTTTACCGCCGAGCAGTTCCAGCGGGACGTGGATTATTACAGAGCCCAGAGCATCGCAAAATCCATGCTGGATGCCGGACTTATTTCCTTGTCGCAATTCAACAAATTGACGGCGCTGAACCGGAAATCTTTCTCTCCGTTTCTACACGAGATTATGCCGAAAATGACTTGATAATTACTGCTTTTAGAGTGATAGATAGACACTACCGAAGGGAGGTGAAACCGTGAAAAAGGTCACGAGATTAGGTGGAGACATCAAGAAAAGCTCCACCACCAAGGTCCTCCGGGTGGCAGCTTACTGCCGCGTCTCCACTGACAGCGACGCGCAGCTGGAAAGCCTTGAAGCGCAGAAAACCCACTACGAGAATTACATCGCAGGACGCGAGGATTGGGAGTTTGCAGGCCTATATTTTGATGAAGGCATCTCCGGCACCAAGAAGGAAAAACGGCCAGCGCTGCTTCAGATGATCGCTGACTGCAAGGCCGGAAAGATCGACTTTGTCATCACAAAATCCATCAGCCGCTTCGCAAGAAACACCACAGACTGTCTGGAGATGGTCCGCAAGCTCCTCGAACTGGACATTCCGATCTATTTTGAAAAGGAAAACCTGAATACCAGCTCTATGGAAAGCGAGCTCTTTCTTGCCATCTTAAGCAGCATGGCCGAGGGAGAGTCCACATCCATTTCCGAGAACAACAAGTGGTCCATACAGCGGCGCTTCAAGAATGGCACCTTCAAGATCAGCTACCCGCCATACGGATATGAATGGGACGGTAAGCAGATGGTCATCAATCCTGAACAGGCCGAAACAGTCCGCTGGATTTATGAGCAGGTGCTTTCCGGCAAAGGCACGCACGCCATCGCGGAAGAATTGAATACAAACGGCGGCCCCACCAAAAAGGGCGGACGCTGGACGCCTACCACAGTGCGCGGCATGATCAGTAACGAGAAATACACCGGCGATGTGATCTTCCAGAAAACATACACCGATTCGCAGTTCAACCGGCATGTCAATTACGGCGAGAAAGACCAATACGCAATGGCCGATCACCAAGAAGCCATTATCAGCCGCGAGATCTTTGATGCGGCAAACGCTCTGGTTGCACAGCGCGGCAGAGAGAAAGGCATCATCAAGGGCAGCGAAAAATACCAGCGCCGGTACTGCTTCTCCGGCAAGATCGTCTGCGGCGAATGCGGCGATACTTTTAAGCGCCGGATACACTCCAGCACTACAAGGAAATACGCGGCTTGGTGCTGCACTACCCACATTGAGGACAAGGACCGCTGCTCTATGAAATACATCAGGGACGACGCTATCAAGGCGGCATTTGTGACGATGATCAATAAGCTGATTTTCGCTCACAGCATGGTCCTGAAGCCCTATTTGGAAGCGTTAAGAAGCGGGTGCAAGGATGCGCCCATGCGCCGGATTCAGGAGATACAGACTCTGCTCTTGGAAAATGCCGAGCAAAGAGAAACTCTGACCAAGCTGATGGCACAGGGCTACATTGACCAGATTCTTTACAACGAGGAAAATAACACGCTTCTGTCGCAGGCGGACCGCTACCGTCAGGAGATGGATAGCTTAAGCAAGACCATCGGCGGCGAAGGCGCACACGCGAACGCCACACAGGACCTGCTGCGGTATGTGGAAAAAGCCGCCATGCTGACAGAATTCGATGAAGCGCTGTTTGAAAATACCGTAGACCTCATCATGGTGCTCTCCCGTGAGGAGATTGCCTTTGAACTGAAATGCGGGCTTACGCTGAAGGAAAGGATATAAGCAAATGGGACACACACCATACGGATACCGGATCGAAAACGGCATCGCGGTAATTGACGAAGAAGCTACCGGTAAGCTCCGAAAGCTCTATGAAAACTACCTCACCGGGCTGAGCCTGAAGGATGCTGCGGCAGAAGCCGGAATCGACACCTACCACGGGACCGCCAAGCGCCTGCTAAAAACAAAGCATTACATCGGTGACGATTTCTACCCGACGATTATCGACGAGACGGTTTTCTTGAACGCTCAGGCCGAGCTCATCAAGCGGGCTGCCGCTCTGGGCAGGTTAAACCGCGCTCCAAAAGAAAAAGAGCTCAAAGCACCGACCATTTTCACCATCCGGGACATCAAGAAACATATGATCACCCCGGCTGGGCAGGCCGAGTATATTTACAGCCTGATCGAAAGCGAGGTGATCTGATGGGAAATGTAATGGTCATCCCGGCAAAAAGACAAGTCGGGAACAACATCAAAAAAGCTGAGAAGCCAAAGCTCCGAGTCGCAGCGTACTGCCGCGTCAGCACTGACAGCGATGAGCAGGCTACCAGCTACGACGCTCAGATTGAGCATTACACGGAGTACATCTCCAAGAATCCGGAATGGGTGCTGGCGGGCATATTCGCGGACGACGGAATCACCGGCACCAACACCAAAAAACGTGACGAGTTTAACCGCATGATTGAGGAATGTCATGCGGGAAATATCGACATGATCATCACCAAGTCGATCAGCCGATTTGCCCGTAACACGCTGGACTGCCTGAAATACATCCGCGAGCTCAAGGACCTGAACATTCCGGTCTTCTTCGAAAAGGAAGCCATCAACACAATGGACTCCAAAGGCGAGGTGCTCCTTACGATTATGGCCTCCCTTGCCCAGCAGGAAAGCCAGAGCCTCTCACAGAACGTGAAACTCGGCATCCAATACCGCTACCAGCAAGGCAAAGTGCAGATCAACCACAATCACTTTCTCGGATACACGAAGGACGCTGACGGCAATCTGGTCATTGATCCTGAACAGGCAGAGATCGTCCGGCGCATCTACCGCGAATACCTGCAGGGCCTGAGCATGGACAAAATCGCCGCTGGACTGGAAGCGGACGGCATTCTCACCGGCGCGGGCAAAACAAAATGGTACTCCAGCACCATCAACAAAATTCTCCGCAACGAGAAATACATAGGTGACGCACTCCTGCAAAAGACCTATACCACGGACTTCCTGACGAAAAAACGCATCAAGAACAACGGAACCGTCCCCCAATACTACTTGGAAGGCGACCACGAAGCCATCATTCCAAAGGACATCTTCCTGCTGGTCCAAGAAGAACTGGTCCGCAGACGTGTGGTCCATACCAGCGAGAACGGCAAACGCCACTGCTACTCCTGCAAGCACTGCTTCGCCCAGATTGTTTTCTGCGGCGAGTGTGGAGAATTCTACCGCCGCATCCACTGGAACAACCGAGGCTGCAAATCCATCGTCTGGCGCTGCTGCTCACGGCTTGAAGCCACAGGCCACGCCTGCCACAGTCGGACAGTGAACGAAACCGTTCTGGAGCAGGTGGTGGTCGACGCCATCAACCGAGTGCTCTGTAAAAAGGATGATTTTCTTCAAACGCTCCGGGCTAATATCGCCACAGTGGTTCTTCAGGGCGATGCCCTCTCGCCGGAGATCATAGACGAGCGCCTGAACAAGCTGCAAAAAGACCTGCTGAAAAAAGTCAATCAGAAGGACGACTACGATACCATCGCGGATGAGATTCTCCGCCTCCGGAATCAGCGCAGGCAGGCCGAGGTGGACAGCGTCATCAAGGATGAGCAGATGAAGCAGATCCGGGAGCTACAGGATTTCGTCAAAGGCCAGCCCGCCACCATCACAGAGTTTGATGAGACGCTGGTCAGCCGCCTGATTGAAAAGATCACCGTTTTCGAGCACCACTTCACCGTGGATTTCAAGTCCGGGATCAAAATAGACATCGAAGCATAAAACAAGGCTCCCTTACTACCGGTGATGGCAGTGTGGGAGCCTTGGTGCGTCTGTCTTTATTTATTACTTTTCAACCATTCTTCTCTTGTAATACAGGTAATATGCTCTGTTCGCAACAATCCCTCTATGGCACAAGGAACGTTTTCCTTCGTGTGATGATACCGGAAGCCGCATTTTTCCTGAACACGTTTTGATTTTTCATTTCCATCAAAATAACCGCACCACATTTTTTCGAGTTTCAACTCTTCAAAGCCATATCTCATAAGCTCCCGAACCGCTTCCGGTATCAGCCCTTGGCCCCAATACGGGACTCCAATCCAGTAGCCGATTTCCCCTTCAGAATCAGGAAGACCTATATTGCTTGCTTTGCCGAGCATCAGGCCGATACTGCCAACCGGAAGACCTGTTGTTTTAAGTACCACAGCATATGTTTCCGGCGCAGACAAGACTGTTTTTATGATCTCTCTACTATTTTCAACACTGGTATGCGCTGCCCAGCCCGCTATTGGTCCAACCTGTGGATCTTGTGCGTATCTATAACATTCCTCAGCATCCGTTTCTTCCCACGGACGCAGAATGAGTCTCTCTGTTTCGAACGTCATATCCTATTCTCTCTTTCTTGGCTCCCCACCGCCGGTGATGGCAGTGTGGGAGCCTTGTGGCAAGTTCCTATACCTTTTTCTCAATCATCTCTTTACAAATAACGTGATTTCCTGCTCCAAGAGCCTAAATACATTTGCCACCAGATAACCATCAGCAATCGCATGATTTAGACGGACAGTCACAGGCATCACAAGTCTGCCGTTTTCCTCCCTGTATTTTCCCCAGTTGATGACAGGCGCAAAAAACATATGAACATCGGGCAGTTCAAGATGCATGGCATCATAAGACAGCCACGGTATACATGACGCATCAAACCAGTTGGGATGATTCATAATATCAAAACCATATTCTCTGGTCTTTTTTGCCTCTTCAGCATCACGCAGAGCTGCTGCGTAGAATTTCTCATAATCTTCATCGTATTCTGTATAGACAAGCGTGAAGGTTTCTGTATCATCATGAAAGATATACTGTATGGGATTGATCACATCATAACAGATCAGTTCGTCCGTTTCCCTAAGATACCCCATCCTGTAATCCTCGCAGGAATTCAGAACCTTTGACAGGATAAAAAGAAAGTTGATGTAAAACTTTGTCCCGGTCTCTTTGGAATGATGAACAAGATCGGTAACATCAATCCTCGCTGTCATGGAAGTCGAACACGCACAATCTTCTGTGAAATGACGGAACACGCCTTTTCTATAGTAAGTTTCTTTATCGATCACCTTATAATTCATACTGCGTCAACCTCCGAAATAATGATCCGTTATTCCCTTTAATATATGGCCGCCTGTTGGTGCCGGCAATGTGGGAGCCTCTTTTTCCGACATCCAAACCACAGTGTCAACCCTGCCTCAAAAACATCCAAACCGAAGCCTCAACCCTCTGACATCCAAACCGGCCACTCAACCCTCCGGCAAAATACCTTTGTTAAGTTCCCACGGAGCGATTATTGCGGTCTGAGCGAGACCTCGGCACTGATGGGCATATGCCCGAAAAGCCTTATTTTAAGCCATTTTATCACACTTTACTTCTCAACCCGTGACATCAATACTACCGTCTCGACATGAAAAGTTCCCGAAAACAAATCAACACCCCGAACCGCATCACACCTATACCCCAACTCCTCCAGCGTTCCGCAGTCTCTCGCCGCAGTTGCGGGATTACAGCTGATCATAACGATTCTGTCTGCCCCAAGCTCCGCCAGATCTTCCAAAGTCTTCCTGTCGCAGCCCTTGCGTGCGGGGTCAAGAACAATAACATGGGGCTTCACTCCCGACCTTCGTAAAATCTCCGCCGCATTGTCAGCGTCCGCACAGTAAAACTCCGCATTGTCAAAGCCGTTAAGCCTTGCGTTTTCCCCGGCATTTTCCACGGCGCTTTCCACAATCTCCACCCCGACGACACTCCTTGCCTCCTTAGCCATGGAAAGCCCGATAGTGCCTATTCCGCAGTAAATATCCGCAATGCATTTTCCTTCGGGTTCGGCAAATTCCTTAGCAATTTCGTAAAGCCTTTCAGCCATCGGAGTGTTGACCTGATAAAAAGACTTGGGGGAAATTTTAACGGTGTTTCCGCACATAGTATCGGTAATTTCCTTGACCCCCGCCAAGACAGTCTCCTCCTCGCCGAAAATAACATTGGTGTCCTCCCTGTTTATATTCAGGACCACTCCCTTAACGTCGGGAAACCGCTCGGTAACCGCTTTCGCAAGTCTCCGAATTTCGGGGATTTTTCTTCTTGCGACAATCACCACGCAGATTTCGCCGCTGTAATGCCCCCGCCTTATACATATATGCCTTAAAACGCCCCTGCGTTGGGCTTCGTCGTATACGCTCAGCTTATTTTCACGAATAAAGTCCGTTATAAAAGCTGCGATTTCGGAAAAAATCTCAGGCTGAAGCATACAGCTTTCACAGGGTACGACGCGGTGGGAGTTGGGAGCGTAAAATCCGCATACCGCCTGCCCCTCCCTGTTTTTTCCCAATGGATATTGAGCCTTGTTGCGGTATCGGTTAATGCTTTGGTTTTTTACGATAGGCAAAAACTTCGGCGAAAGTTTTCCTATCCTTGTGAAAGCGTCCTTTATAAAATTCTCCTTTGCCGCAAGCTCCGCCTCATAGCTTATATGCCTGAAGCAGCAGCCGCCGCACCTTCCGAAGGAAGAACAGTCGATTTCTTTTCTGTCTCTTGAAGGCGTTATTATTTCCTCTATTTTGCCGTAAGCATAGCTGCTTTTAACTTTAAGTATTTTCACCCTGCAAATATCGCCCGCTGCGGACATAGGCACAAAAACGGCCCTGCCGTCCTCGGCTCTGCCCACACCTAAGCCTTCGTTTGAAATTGATGTGATTTCTAAAGTGCAGATGTCATTTTTATTCATATATTTTCCTTATCCGCCTTGTAATCGTTTATTATAATAACAAGCCCTAATTCCAGGGGCGCTTTTTTCCCGTCCAGCCCATTTCATTCCAATAATCCATATCGGCCTTGTTAAAGCCGTTTTTCTGCATTATGCGCATAACCGAAAAAAAGGCTTTTGTCTTAGCGGAGGGCTTGACCCTGCCCTGTCTTTTCCTTATCGCTGCCGCCAAAGAGGTAAGCCTTTTGTCGTAAGTCTGTTTTTTCTTGTCATTGACCCTTTCCCAAGCGGTTTCGCTCACTGCTGCGCCGAATTTGTATATTTTTCCTGCGCCCCACCAAAACAGGCTGTCCGCCATGTCCCTATTGGTGCTTTTCATACCTGCTCCTGCGGCGGTGGAAATACAAACCGCCTGCTTTGAAAACATCTTTTCTTCGGGACGGTGTACCATCCACCGCCAGCCGTAATGGTCAAGCAGCGCCTTCATAGCGCCGCTGGCATGATAAACATAAACGGGACTTGCCAAAATTATCACATCTGCCTCGTCTATAGCCCCCGTAATGGGAGAAAGCTTTTCATAGTGGGGGCATTTGGTTTCGGAATCCGTAAAGCACCTTGTACAGCCCACGCAAAATTCGTTAAAATCCTTTGGCAAAAATATTTCGGTAATACCGCCGCCTATTTTTTCCGCAAGGGAACGGGCTAAATGATAGGTAGAGCCTTTATGGCTTTGACCGTGTATTATGGTTATTTTCATGTAAGCTCCTCCTTCATTATGCGGTATTCCATAGGCGTATATCTGATGCCGTTCTTTTCCGTCTCCTCCGACAGGGGAAGGAAGCCCAAATGAAGGTAAAAGGGCAGTCCGTAGGGGGAAGAGTTTAAGGTTATCCTTTTAAGCAGGGGATTTTCTTTAAGAATATCCTCCAAAAGAAACTTAAAAATCCCGCTTGCCACTCCGCAGCGGTGATATTCCCTTTTGGTGAAAACAAGGTTGATGTGGATTCTGTCGTGGCGCATAGCTCCCAAGCCGACAATGCCGATAATTTTTCCCTTGTCAAAGGCGGCATATATCGGTAAGACGCCTTTTCTGCATTTTTCCGCAAATTCCTTATTTTGAATAATATCACGCTTAAAGGTTTCCGTTCCTTCGGGCTTGTAAGCAGGGGCTTCAAACTGCATAAAAACCTCCAAAGCGAGGGCGAGAGCTTCTTCCACCTCTTCGCTTTGGATTTTCCGCACGGTGTAGTTCATTCTGCACTCCCTTCATTTTAGTGTTTTCCCGAAAATGTAACTGTTAAAGCAAATTCCCATATTGTACTTTTTGAAGCTGCTTTCCTTTATGACTTCAAACCCCAGCTTTTTCAGCATTTCGCAGGAGGCGGTGTTGTCCTTTGCCGCTTCGGCGGTAACCTTTGTTCCGCCCTGCGATTTTATCCAGTCCAAAAGAAGCGAAACCATCTCGCTGCCTAAGCCCTGCCGCCAACGGTCCTTATGTACGCAGTAGCCTATGTCGTAAACGCAGCAGCCATCCTTGTCCTTCTCGGGAAAAACCGAGCAGGTTCCCACCGGCTCCCCGGTATCGGTTTTTTCGGCGATGAAATAATATCCGAACTCGGTATCCTCCAAGCCATCCACCGCCTTTTGGAATTTTTCGTCAATGTATTCCCTTTCGGGATCGCTTAAATATTTGCCGTTTTCCTTGTCAAACCATATACTGCCGACAAAATCAAGATCGGATTTCCGATAGCTTCTGACCGTTATCCTTTTCCCTGTAAGATTATCTTTTATTTTCATTTTATCCACCATTTCGGAGTAAGCTCTCCGAGAGTAACCCTTTCGTCCTTTTCATAGTCAAGCATTATTTCAATATTCTTGTAATCCCCCGGCATAAGCTGAACCATAAGCTCACGGCAGGCGCCGCAGGGCGTACCGGTTTTTCCGTTGGGCATAATGCACAGAACCTTTGAAATCTTATCCTCGCCGTTTGTTATCATATTGAATAGGGCGTTTCGTTCGGCGCAAATTCCGAGAGTGCTGCAAGTATCTATACATACGCCCGTGTATATCTTTCCCGACAGGGACAGAACTGCCGCCGCCACACCCCCTGCGTCAACATAGTCCGATATTTTTCTTTCCTTCCGCACAGATTTTGCGGCAGCATACATTTCTTTCCAAATTTCTTCCATTTAAAAGCTCCTTATAATTCTCGTCTAAAAACAGACAAAATCAGCTTTAAAGCTCATTTCTGCTCTTAGCCGTAAGATAAGCGTTGATAAACCCGTCGATATCCCCGTCCATAACCGCCTGAATATTGCCTGTTTCATGCCCCGTACGGTGATCCTTGGCAAGAGTATAGGGCATAAACACATAAGAGCGTATCTGACTGCCCCACTCGATTTTCAGCTGTTCTCCCTTTATGTCGCTGACCTTCTCCAAATGCTCACGCTCTTTTATTTCGATAA
>CANEEC010000055.1 GCA_947426455.1 uncultured Clostridia bacterium
TATCGTTCAGTCGATTCCTGCGATAGGTCAGGCGATATTAGACATCGGTCAGGCCATTCTGGATGCGTTCAAGAACTTCTTCGGTATCGCTTCACCGTCGACGGTTATGGCGGAGCAAGGCAACTTCCTGGTGGAGGGCGTGATCGGCGCATTAAAAGCGCTGCCTGGTAAGGTGGCCGACATCCTATCCAACGTGCTCAGCGATGTCATTAACTGGGGCGGTCAGATGCTCACTGACGCATCGAACGCTATGAGCGATATGCTCAGCGCGATCGAGTCTATCGTATTGGAACTACCGGGTAAGGTATGGACACACCTGATCAATACGGTCAACAAAGTTATTACCTGGGGCCAGCAAATGGTCACCAAAGCCGGCACCGCTATGAGTGACATGCTCAGCAAGGTTGTCGACGTGATCCGCAAGTTGCCAGGTAGGGTGTGGGACTATCTGAGCCAAGCGGCCGGTAAGGTCGTAACATGGGGTGTAGACCTGGCGAAAAAGGGTGCGGCCGCGACAGGTAAGCTGTTTGATGCCGTTATCGATGGCCTGAAGACGCTGCCGGATAAGGTTAAGGACATCGGCGACGATATTGTGACTGGACTGTGGAACGGTATCAGCTCCGGCTGGGACTGGCTGACGAATAAGGTCAAAAACCTTGCGAGGGATCTCTTGGACAGCGCGAAGGACGCGCTGGGCATCGACTCTCCGTCCACTGAGTTTAGGGATGAGGTTGGTCGGTGGATGCCTCCCGGTATCGGAGAAGGCTTTGAGAAAGCCATGCCGCAGACGATTAAGGATCTAAAGGCACAGGCCGGGCGCATGGTAAGCCGGATGCAGGCGGCGGTTTCTGCCTCTGCCGGCACGATGAGCATCAATGCTATAGGGTCGATGAATCTGCGAGCGCTGCCTGTAGGTGGCACCGTTGTAAATAACGACAATCACTTCGAACAGAAGAATACCTACAATGTACCGGTAGCGACGCCGTCTGAGGTAAGCCGGACGCAACGTGAAGCTTTGCGTAACATGGTGGGAGGTGTGAAATGACAAAGAACACGATAACGATTGAACTGACTTGTAATGGAAACACCCTCCGAATGGGACCGAATGAGGATATCGATATTACGGCCGTGACCGGCCTGGAATCATCCGAAATTGAGATCAGCACGTCGGACAACGCTCTGGTGGACGGTGCATCCGTTGATGGGAAAAAGATCAAGCCGAGACCTATTCACATCGAGGCCAGCTTTAAGAACGGCAAGAACATTCCGGAGAACCGAGCCGGGGTGATTCGCTTTTTCAATCCGAAGTATACCGGTAAGGCGCTCATTACAAATATGGGCGTCAGCCGTCATATCGATTACGAACTGGAAGGATGGACATTCGGCGTGATCCGGAATATGGATAACCGGTTAAAGATCATAGTAGATCTGATATGTCCCGATCCTTATATGCTCAATGTAGATAATTTTGGAAAGAATATGGCTGCGATCTCGCCCTTATTTGCTTTCCCATGGCAAGTGCTTTCGCAAAGAGCAACCGATAAACTGGATTACCCACCAAAGGCAAGAGGCCTTATGCTTGGCGGTATGACCACGGGGTACCGAACGCTGCGCAAAGAGGCAGTGCTTGCCAACGACGGAGACGTCCCGACAGGCATTCAGATCCAATTCATCGCTGCCCGGGGCGGTGTGACGAATCCAAAAATCACCAACACCGGTACCGGGCAGTACATGAGGGTCAATGTGGAGATGGAGAAGGGGGATACCCTCTTGATTGACACAAACGAGCGGCACCAAGTGATTACGCTGAACGGCGTCAACTACTACCAGCACATCGACCGGAAGAGCGAGCCGTTCCAGTTGGAGGTGGGAGCCAATTATCTGGAGTATGATGCCGACGAGAATTACACGAATCTGGATGTCAACCTGTTCTACACGCCGAAATATCTGGGGGTGTAACTTATGAATCTGATTATATTAGACCAGAACCTCGACACCCTCGGTGTGGTTGGCGTGTTCAACACACTGATCTGGACTCGCCGATATTATGAGCCCGGATATTTTGAACTGCATGCTCCTGTAGAGTATTTTGCCCTGATGAAAGCGGGCAGGTACCTGTTTCGCAGTGACCGAAAAGATCTCTGTGTCATACGGGAGTTAAACTTTTCCCGCGATGCGAGCGGATCCCGAACAGCTTATTGCAAAGGATATTTTGCCGAGGGACTGTTAAATGACCGCGTGCTGGATACGCAGGTCAATCTCACCGGCACGCCGGAAATAATCGGCAGACAGCTGGTGCAGCGGTTTGCCATAAATCCGACGGACGCCAACCGTAAGATCGCACATCTGCAGCTGGGTACTGCCTCCGGCATCGGCAGCAGCGTTACGGTCACTGCAACAGGCGACACCCTTGGCAGCAAATTGTATGCCGTCGAGGGTACACAGGAGTGTAGCCATCGCCTAGTCTACGACTACCAGGCGAACACACTGTCTTTCGAGGTGTGGCAGGGTAAAGACCGGACGGATGCGCAGACGGATAACAGTTGGGCAATCTTTTCCGACAGCTTTTACAACATCAAAAATGCGGTCTATGACCGTGACGAGACGGAGTGTAAGAACTACGCCTACGTCGCAGGGGAAGGCGAAGGATCCGCTAGAATCATCGAGAAGGTTGACCTTCGCAGCAGTCCGAGCGAAGAACGCCGGGAACTCTACGTGGATGCCAGAGACCTGCAGAGCACCTATACCGACGACGCTGGCGTGGAGCACACATACACGGCCAGCCAGTACCGGGAACTGCTGCGTCAGAGAGGCCTGGAGAAGCTCGCCGAGTATGAGATGGTCGAAACTGTCAATAGCGACATCGATCCTGCGGCTAACCTGACGTATATGGTGGACTTTGATCTCGGCGATCTTTGTGTGTACCGCTACATGGATGTCGGTATTGAGACGACCAAGCGCATTACGGAGATCCAAGAGGTGTACGAAGGCAGCCGGCAGACCATTTCCGTGGTCTTTGGCAATGACCAGCTGACCAGCGTCACCAAACTGATACAACGGGAGGTAAATTGATATGGCATTACGATATGGATACTTTGACTCCGAGATCACCGGCGTGGATGCGGATGGTATGCCCATCTTTGACCGTGCGGAGACTTCGGAACTTTTCCGATTATTGTTTGCAAAGTTATTAACTAACGGCGTGCTGGCAAGACCCGGTGATTGTTTCCAGGTCATCGCCGGTACTGGTATGTCCGTTAGGGTACGTCCTGGATTCGGCCTGATCAACGGAGCCTTTGCTTATGACGCAGTAGAGACTGCTTACCAGCTGGCAACGGCTCCTACAAGCTACAGCCGCATTGATCGTGTTGTACTGCGCTGCAATTATCTGGAGCGCAAGTGCGAGATCCTCGTTAAGACCGGCACAGCAGCAGCGAATCCTACCGCGCCGGAACTACTACAGCCGGAAAGTGGTGACTACTATGAACTGGGACTTGCGCTGATCACGATCACGGCCAACCAAAAGACAATTACGCAGAGCGCGATCACCGACACACGCGCCGACAGCTCCACCTGTGGCTACATTACGCAGCTGATTGACAGCATTGACACATCGGTGTTTTATGACCAGTTTAACGCTTTTTATGCGGAATTTGTTGCTAAGGCCAACGCTGGCTACACCAAGTTTGAGGCGGATATGGCGGCGTATCTGACCCAGTTGGAGAGCAAGGGCAATGCCGATCTGCAGTCAATCACTGATTCCCTGGAAGCCTTTCAACAGACCAGCCAGGACGCCTTTAATGCTTGGTTTGACGGGGTGAAGGGTCTCCTTGATACGGACGTAGCTGGGCACCTGATTAACGTCACCAACGAGCAAGGAGAACGCATTACAGCGCTTGAAAACACGTCAATTTTCAAAACGGATATCGGAGTGGTAGGCGGCGTGGCGGGGTTGGATACAGCCGGACTTGTACCAGTGGAACAGTTACCGTCGGCGGTTAAAAAACAGTTCTATGGCATATGCAATAGTGAAGCTTCTACCGTAGAGAAAGAGGTCGTAATATTGGCTAACGACGATCCCAACGATCCAGATAAATTAGATGAAAGCTTTGAGTTAAAGGATGGCGTATCGGTAGATGTTTGGTTCCGAACTTACAGTTCAGTAGCTTCATTTACGCTGAATGTTAATGGAACGGGCGCAAAAGATGTTGGTATGACAGCGACTTTAGCACCTCCAACGAGGGCGTGGAAACCAAGGTCTGTTATCCGATTTGTTTACTCTAAGGACGACGAAAGGTGGTATATTCCTAATACGGCGATTGCAAGCACAACATTCTACGGACTAACGAAGCTGTGCAATAACCTGAATACTAACGATGACAATTTGGCGGCCACTGCCGGAGCGGTTCACATGCTTGATCAGATGATTGCATGGACAAATGACGACTTAACTACGCTTATGCCAAATAAAACGATAATTACTTTAATTGCCGATACTTGGGCAGGTACCCAAGCACCGTACACATACGCTGTTACGATCAACAATCATAATAACGCTACGGATTTTGCAGAACTGATGATGGGGGACGATATGACGGCGGAGCAGCTGGCAGCGGCACAATCGGCCAATATCTGTAAAGCAGAATGGGCATCGAATACTGAGCTAGTACTGTACGCATACGGTATCAAACCGTCGATTGATTTACCCGTTAAAATTATTACGAAAAGAGGTGCGTAGGAGGTGATTTTATGACAAACGTATTAGCAAGCAGCGTATTTGCGGGAGGCAATCTCAGCGGCGCCTTCCTGCGTGGCATTAAGTGGCGCGATACCGGTCTTGCGCGGACAAGTGACGACATTATCATTCCGTTTTGTGCTGCTGGGAAGCGCTATCTCATACGCACGAAGGACGAGTTTTCTGCGGGTTCCGCCTTCTCGGTCGATATCTACAACATTGACACAGAGGAGACGCAGAACATCGTATTACGCGCTGGGGTTTCGGGGCGAGAACCGTGGGTTTACGCCTACGGTCAGGTGGGTGATAAGTTTCTGATAACCAGTTTCCTCCATTACCCATCTACATCGGCGTCGACGGACTTTATCACCAACATGATAGATTCCAATCTGAACGTTGCGCAGGTGAGTCCTGACTTCGTGCCAACCGCAACTGACTTAAAGGTGTCTGATTGGTCTTATGGGAGCCAACCAGCCGGAAATGTCCTATTCATGACTATGAAGATGAAGGGCGAGTCAGTCAATACCAATCGATTTACGGTGGACGGGATCCATTCTGCGGTGACGACAACTTTGCCGGAGATCTATTTCAAGGGGAAGCTGTACTATCACACGTATAGCGGAACAACGGCGAGGATATATCGCATGGATATCACGACGAACAGCAGCGGCGTTCCAACGAAGACGGACACACTGGTGGCAACTGTAACGGCCACCAGTGACGGCAAGTTGTACAGCTTCCGAGATAAGGTGTTCCTTACACAGCAAGGCGCCAATAGTTCTGACGCAGGTAAGTACTTTATTTTCCCAGATGACTTTTCAACACCCGAAGAATTCCCACTGGAAGGCACGAATCTAAGCGCCGTATCGTATATCACATCGATAAATGATACCAATGCTTATAGGTTTAAGATTCCTGTGTGTGCAGACCGGAACTCTACGATACCAGTCTATGCCGATATAAATCATCACACCAGTTCGACAGACTATGGCATTAGAATTCTGACGGAGCAATGCGCCGAGATCATGTTTTACTGTACAACGCGATCATCGACATCGCCGAAGGTCTTCGCCTACGGTTTCGATGATTGCATATTCATAATATTTCACGAAGTCAACAATAATGACTATTGTTATCGGATTGAACAGGGTTAAGCACCCGGAAAGGAAAAGAAAAATGTTATACGAAAAGAAAAAGCAGTTAACACAAAAGTATGCCGAAGTTTTGGATGCCATCGGCAAGATGAACCCGCAGGGAGACGATCAGCACGCCGCCGATATGGATGTCGCGCTGATCATGTTGGAAGCCATGGCTAAGACAGGCCAGCACGACTTGTATCAGGGTGTGCCTGATGACTTTGACTGGGAAGCCTTTACGGGTGATCTGGAAGCCAGTAAATAAACTTGGATATCACAAAAGATTGTGATATAATCCAAACAAGGTGTTACCTAAACGGTGGCGGTTAGCCCTCGAAAGAGGGGGTGATGCGTATGACCACAATGGAGATCATCGCGCTTTTAGCGCTGATAGTTAATATTGTTTTGGCTACATATCAAATCACAAAAAAGAAATAACCGCCCAAGCCTCAGAAACTTAGCGGTTATTTTTAACTAAAAAGTATTACAGGCTAACCGTCATCGGTAGCACCTTTTCTATATTCATTATACGCACACTTGCGACAAATTTGCAAGTGTTTTTTATTGTCGGAAAGGAGGAATGGGTATGGCATACATAACAGATGGCCGATTAGTGTCGAATTTTACGTTGGCCGAAATGACCAACAAACGGGCAATGGACAAAATCAAGCTGGTGTTGACGCCGGAGGTGGTGGAACATGCGCAGATGATGCAAGAACTTCGAAATTGGTACGGGAAGCCGCTGAACGTGTCCAGCTGGTATCGAACTGCCAGTTTTAATAAAAAGTGCGGCGGAGACAAAAACAGCGCCCATCTGGTGGGTCTTGCAACGGATATTAATAACATACCTGCGGAGTTTTATCACGACTTCACTGTGGCTTGGGCGGCAATCTGCATGGCACACGGCAAGGTCGGCGGCGTGAATTACTACAAATGGGGGATGCACTTTTGTTCGGATGAGGGACGATTTGGTCATAAGACATTCCAGATAAGAGATAAGAGGTGGTATTATGAGGACGCTAAAAAGAGGATGTCGCGGGTATGATGTGATGTGGATGCAGCATCTGATTGGCGTGGCAATGGACGGTTCCTTCGGACCTGCGACAGAGCGGGCGTTAAAAGCAAAGCAGAAACAGTTGGGATTGACATCGGACGGCAGCTGTGGACCGAAAACGCAAAAGGCGCTGGGGCTGTCCGATTTTATGGTGTTCACATTTGACCCCAAAAAGGACAAACTGTGGGTTGCCGGTACGCCATATAACAGTAAATCCTATCCTACTAAAACCCTAAAGCAGTGGGCAAAGGAAGAAGGCGCGGATGTCGTATTCAACCTGGCCTTTTTTAATATGGCGGGCAAAGGTACTGATCAGTATGGTATCCCCATCAAGGGACGCACGTTGACCTATTGCCGCGGAAAAGGTAAGGACATCGGTTACGGCGGTACGACAGAGCGGGTAATCATCAATGACGACAACAAATTTGCGGGGTATAAGGCGGCGGTGGTAAACGGAAAGCGGAAGAGAGTCTCTATCGTGGGAAAGCGTGCCAGAAACGCTAATGGCATGTTAAAAGATGGCCGTATCTTTGTCGTCCAGACTTTAAGCAAACAGACGGAAGCTGCAGTCGTCAACCATATGCTCAAAAACTACCAGGTTGATCTGATGCTGATCCAAGACAGCGGTGGAAGTACCGGTACATATTTTGCGAAAGATAATGCGCTGATCGCCTGCGAAAGAGAGGGCACCAACGGCCGGCCGGTGGCAACAGCGTTATGCGTTAAGATTGGGGGTAAGTAATGGACGACAGAGTAATTACAATCGTCGTTGCTATCATAGGATCCGGCGCATTTGCCACGTTGGTACAGGCGCTGATTCAACGCCACTATGAGAGCAAGAGGGGAGACGAAGCAAACCGTAAAACGCTGGCAGCAGTATCGTACTGGGTACTAAGCAATGAGTTGGAACGTCTCTTGTCTCAAGGATATGCGACGCCGGAGCAACGGCTTGCGGTGGATGTGCTATACGATGCATATAAAAGTAACGGCTGGAACGGTGATATGGACGCCAGAATGGAGCGACTATTACATATGCCGACAGCAAATATAAAGGAGGAATAAAAAATGATTAACTGGAAAGTAAGAGTGAAAAATCCCGTATGGTGGATACAGATTATCCTGGCAATTCTGACACCGATCTTGGCCTACATGGGCATCACCGCGGAAGCGTTGACAAGTTGGACGTACTTAGGAGAAGTACTGTTTAGCGCGATGAAAAATCCTTATGTCCTGGCACTGGTCGCGGTAAGCGTGTGGAACGCCAGCAATGACCCGACCACCAGCGGATTGTCTGATAGCGATCGGGCAATGACATATGAGACGCCAAAATAGGATCGATAATTGGACGCAAAATGCCCATGTAAGTCGTGTTCTTGTTTAAATTTAAACATTTACGTCATGCACTTCCTCTTCAATCTGTAGACAATAGCTCATCATTTTACATGAAACCAGGAATCCGTTGGAATCTCGACATTTGTTGAAATTCCAGCGGGTCTTTTGTTTTTTGAACAGAAAGGGCGGTGGAACGGATTCGCAACGGCTCCGCACAGAGAGAAATAATATAGAAAATTGTAAGAAATTCTACCGGAAAATTGAAAACTTTTTGGGATATAATCCGTTGTATGAAATGTGAGGAAAGTCTTATCCATTCAGAAGGGAGCATCATTCATGAAAAAGAAAATAGGTAAGAAAAAGATAATCGTTGCTGTCGTCGTGGTAGCTGTGGTGGCAATCGCTGCTTCGCAGCTTTTGGGCGGCGGCGAGGAAATCGTAAATCCGGTAGAAACACAGACCGCGTCAATGGGTTCGTTGCAGCAGGTCATCGCCATCAAGGGAACGATTGAAGGCAGTGACCGGGCGGAAATCGCTTCCTCAGAAAATCGGGAGATCAGCCAGATCTACGTGAAGGAAGGCGACAGAGTGACGGCGGGTCAGGTGGTTGCCACGCTGAAACCCTCGGAGCAGGAGGAAAACGACAATACATACGCCAAGCAGCAGGCGAAAAACACTATGGAGCTGGCCAAGTTCGACTACGAGGCGAAAAAGGGTCTGTACGACGAGGGCGCGGTTTCCCGGCAGGAAATGATGCAGGCCAAGACGGAGTACGACAACAGCGTATCGGCGTATAACGCGCTGTTCGATACCAAGAGCCGCAGCGAAAAGAACGAGATTACCAGCCCCATCACCGGCACCGTAACCCGTGTCAACGCCAGCGTCGGACTGATGGCCAACGAAATTCCCGGCGGTGAGCCGCTGTTTGTGGTGGAAAATCTGGACGATTTACAGATGACGGTGAAGGTCAGCGAATACGACGTGGGAAGCATCAGCATAGGCCAGACGGTTACCGTGTCCGGTCAGGTGCTGGGCAGTGAAACGGTGCAGGGCGTGGTCAGCCGCATTGCGCCCACCGGGGAAGTGAAAGAAGCCGGTTCTAAGGAAATGGTCATTCCTGTGACCATCCGCATTACCGAGCAAAATGAACATCTGATTGCCGGCGTCAGCGCTAAGGCGGAGATTCTGACTGCTGAAGTCAGCGATGCGTTGATCGTGCCGCTGGATGCGGTGGTGACGGACGCCATGACCGAGAAGCGGTACGTGATGGTGGTGGAGGATGGAATCGCTCATAAAAAGGAGATCACCATCGGTTTGGAGGGTGATTTTGAAGCGGAGATCTTACAGGGCGATGTGAAGGAAGGGGATCGTTTGATCCTCAACCCCTCTCCGGAACTGACCGACGGAAGTCAGGTGACAGATATGACGGCTTTTGCGGGAAATGACAGCCAGAATAACGGAGAGGAGTAAGCCATGGAAGAAATCATTCGATTGACAGGGGTCTCCAAGACGTATGACACGGGAAAGATTCAGGTGCAGGCGCTGAAACCGCTGGATCTGCTCATCGAACAGGGAGAGTACGTGGCCATCATGGGGAGCTCCGGTTCCGGAAAGTCCACGCTGATGAACATTTTGGGCTGTTTGGATCGACCCACGGAGGGGTCGTACTTTCTGGCCGGCGAAAACGTCAGCGGGAAATCAGATAATGAGTTATCGTTGATTCGAAATAAACGGATTGGCTTCGTGTTTCAGTCCTTCAATCTGATTCCCCGAACCTCGGTTTTAAAAAACGTGGAGCTGCCCATGATCTATGCCCGACTGTCCGCAAAGTACAGAGAAGAGCGGGCGAGGGAATTACTGGAAAAGGTGGGGTTGGGCGAACGGCTGGATCACATGCCCAACGAGATTTCCGGCGGTCAGAAGCAGCGGGTGGCCATCGCCAGAGCGCTGGCCAATCAGCCTCCCATCATCTTCGCCGACGAGCCTACGGGAAATCTGGACAGCAAATCCTCGGTGGAGATCATGGAGATCTTCACGAAGTTGAATCGTGAAGAAGGTACCACGGTGGTGCTGGTCACCCACGAGCCGGACATTGCGGAATTTGCTGATCGGGTATTGACCTTCCGGGACGGCTGCGTCATCAGCGACCGCAGAAAAGGGGAGGTGAAGAACTGATGTTTTTGGAAAATGTGAAGCTGGCGCTTTCCGCCATTCGCATCAATAAAATGCGTTCCTTCCTGACGATGCTGGGCATGATCATCGGTATCAGTTCCGTCATCGCCATTACGGCCATCGGTTCCAGCATTCAGGGCGTGGTCAACCAGCAGTTTGAGAGCATCGGGCGCAGTGCAGTGTATTTTTATGTCAACTGGGCGATGGTCGACGATTACGTGCCTTCGGAAGCCTTGATTTCGCGGGAAGAAATCGAAGAACTGAAAGAACACTTTTCCGATGAACTGCTGTACGCCGATCCCAACGTGTCCTTTTCCAGTCCTGTAAAGGTAGGAAATGCGGAGAAGAAGATCTACGTCAACTGCGTGGGAAGCGGGTACGAACAATTTTCCGACGTGGATATCATCTACGGCAGAATGATAAATGAAAATGATGTGGAGGGGGCGCGCGCCCGCATCGTATTGGAGGCCAATTCCGCACGGCGGCTGTTCGGAACGGAAAATGCCGTAGGCGCCAAGGTGGAATTGACTGTGGAAGAAGAGCCGGTGGACTTTACAGTAGTGGGGGTCTATCGGGAAAAGGAGACGATTTTCACCCAGATGAGCACCTCCGACGACCTGTACGGCTACGCGCCCTATTCCCTGGTGCCGTCCCAGGCGGATTACACCATTTATATCTACGCCTTTCTGGCGCCGGAATCCAATGTGGCGGAGACGGCCACGCGCATCGGCGACTGGCTGGCGCAGAAAAAGGGGTTGCCGGAAGGGTTTTACATCTACGAATCGGCAGAGGAACAGCAGGGCATGATCAACGACATGCTGGGGATGATTTCCGTGGCCATCGGCGTCATCGCCGGAATTTCTCTTCTGGTAGGCGGTATCGGCATCATGAACATCATGCTGGTATCGGTGACGGAGCGAACCCGGGAAATCGGTATTCGAAAGTCCCTGGGAGCGCGCACCGGAGATATTCTGCTGCAGTTTCTAACGGAATCCATGATTATTTCGGCGCTGGGCGGCATCTTGGGAACGATGCTGGGCGTGGCGATTGCCGCCATCGGTATGAGTGTGGCGGGAGTGGATTTCGTCATCCATCCCATGGTGATTCTGGTGGCGGTAGGATTTTCAGCTCTGGTGGGAATGTTCTTCGGCATCTACCCGGCGCGCAGAGCGGCCAAGCTGGATCCCATCGAAGCGCTGCGGTATGAATAACGTGATCGAAAGTATGAAAAAAGCGGTTGTCTGCGGGAATTTTCCGCAAACAGCCGCTTTGTTTATTTTTCTTTATTTGGCCTCGGGAACGGGCAGTACGTAAGCGGGATTGTATAAAATCAGCAGCGCCTGATCTTCCAGGGCGTACACGTCGTAGAGGATGTGGTCGCCGTATTCGTCGAAGAT
>CANEEC010000056.1 GCA_947426455.1 uncultured Clostridia bacterium
AAAGAGAGGTTCCAGCGGTAACTGCCGGCCATGACGCCCTGCTTCACCGAATTCAGGCTCTTTTCCACACAGGGAGCGGAACCCAGTTCCGGAAACGCCTTGCGCAGTATGGAAACCGCCTCGTCGCCGCTGATCAGCCCCTGCACCGCGGCAAGCTCCGCCTGTTCCTCCGGACTGAGACCGCCGTCCTGCTTTTTCACTGCTTCTCCGGCCGCGTCCGACGCGGACTCATTTCTCATGACGCCAAACCAATACGAATTGTCACGGTACTGGGTCACCGCCTCTTTGGTGCGGGCATCTACCGCCTGGTCAGCGAGGGCGTCGCATTCGTAGACCGGAAATACCTTCAGCGTCTCGCTTTCATAGTCAAAGTAAGAATGATACCGCAATTCCAGGGGATAGGCCGCGAAAAACGCCTGAATTCCATCGGCCTTGTCCACCACATCGCCCTTTTCTTCGATTTGGATATCGATTGCGCCGTTACGGTTGGCAAAGGAAACGATTTCGCCGCTGTAGCGGTTGACCGCCACCTGAATATCGCTGTCGCGCACCGGAATCCCTTCCTGATATCTGCGGAAGGTGAAGTACATGTTCGTTCCGCGGCGTGCTCCGTTTTCTTCAGCGTTGATCTCACGCAGAAGCGCCGCTTCTTTTTCGCCCAGCGCTTTCTTCAGAAAATCCTCTGCGCTTTTCTTACCGGCAGCTCTGGTCACCGTTCCCAGACCCTGATTTTCCGCCTGCTCATAGCGATTCATGGTCAGAAGCGTTCCCTCGCCGGTAACGCAGGCCGTAATCTCGCCGGTGCGCTTTTCATCGCTCCAGCTCAGTTCCCATACCGTCTGCGCTGTTTGTTCTCTGTCGGTCTCCATGGATGATCCGGAAAATTCCGTGTAATCCTTGGGAATCTCAATCACCTTCTTGGCCGCTAAGATGGCCGCTTCCATTCCCGCATCCGCGGAAGCTCCAAAAGCGGTGGTCAAGGCGGAAGCGAACATCGCCCCAATCAACAGCCAACATGCTGCTTTTTTCATGTCATATTCCTCCTTTTGCATTCCATGCTATCTCTTTGACGAAACATCTTCCAGAAATGTTCCCGCATTTTTCCAAAAAAGAAAAAGACCTGAAGGAATTTTCCTTCAGGCTGATGCTTACAGCACTTCTTCCACTTGGGCAGTGTCCTTTTCTTCTGCCTGGGCAAAGACCTCCGCAGCGGTTTCGGAAGCGGCCTCTTCTTCACAGCCGCAGCCGTCAATCTTGCTCTCTCTGGTATAGCTGACCAGATCTTCGGCGATCTCATTGGTGGCGATGGTCACCGGCTTGTTGGATTCCACAGAGGTGAGCTGAGGCTTTCCCTCGATGAGATCCCTGGCTCTCTTAGCCGCCATGATCACCAAAGTGTAACTGCTGTCCGCCTTGCTGCGCAGCAGGTTGATGGATGGATATAACATATTACAATTCCTCCTCATATCGTTTGATCCAATGCTGCGTGCCTCTCGACACTCTGGAATGTTCGGCCTTTATGATGGAAACCACGCGTTCCACCGCTTCCTCCAGATCATCGTTGATCACACAGTAATCGTATTTCGTCATACAGGCAATCTCCCTGCGGGTTTCGCCCAGCCGACGCTCCACCGCCTCCGGCGTTTCCGTACCGCGCCCCGTAAGCCGTCTGCGCAGTTCCGCCAGCGACGGCGGAAGCAGGAAGATGGCAACCGCCTCAGGATACGCCGCCTTCACGTTCAGCGCTCCCTGGGTATCGATTTCCAAAAGCACATCCTGCCCTTTGGAAAGCTGTTCCATGACCATCGGTTTCGGCGTTCCGTAGAAGTTGTCGTACACCTGAGCATATTCCAGAAACCCACCGGCTTTCACCCGCTCCTGAAATTCCTCGTGGGAGACGAAGTAATAGCTGACGCCGTGAACCTCTCCCTGCCGCGGCTTCCGCGTGGTCATGGAGATGGACAGCTGAATCTCAAGCTCTTCTAAAATTCGTTCGCAAACCGTTCCCTTTCCTGCGCCGGAAGGTCCGGAAATCACAAACAGCAAGCCCTGTTCCATGGCGTCTCCTCTCTCTTTTCATCAGTATATCAATATATTTTACCTCAACAAATTTTCTTTTTCAAGTCTACAATGAAGATTTACTCGATATTCTGCACCTGCTCACGAATTTTTTCGATTTCGCTTTTCATATCCAGTACGAAATTGGTAATGGTAATATCGTTGGCTTTGGAACCGATGGTATTGGCCTCGCGGTTCATCTCCTGCACCAGAAAGTCCAGCTTCTTTCCGTCGGGTTGGTTGCTCTTGGTGATAATGTTTTCCAGCTGGAGAATATGACTGTTTAAGCGTACCAACTCCTCCGTCACATTGCACTTGTCGGCAAAGATGGCGGCCTCCACCAAAATGCGATCCTCGGGAACTTCCACCGCACCTCCCATCAGATCGCAAATCCGCTCTTTCAGCCGCTGGGTGTATTCGGAAACCACGCCGGGAGAACGTTTCTCCACCTGCGCTACCATATCGCGGATCAACCTGCCCCGGTGGATGATATCCTCCGCCAGCTTGGCGCCCTCCGCAATTCGCATCTCGTTCAGCTTTTGCGCCGCCTGCGCCACCGGAACGGACAGGCTCCTGCGGATTTCTTCCTCGTCCTCCACGTCGGGAACCGCTTTCAGCACGTCCGGCATGGAAGCCAGCATGGAAAGCGTGATGTCGCCGCTGACGTCAAAGGCCTCCCTCAGCTCTTTCAGATTGTCGTAGTACTGTTTGGCAGCCATGGTGTTCAGCCTTACCGTAGTGTCGTCTTCGGTGATATTTTCCACTAAAATGGATACGTCGATCTTTCCCCGGCGAGCCACCTCCTTAACCATGGCCTTCACCGTTTCCTCCGCAAAGGAATAGCGGCGGGGCATCTTTACGGAGATGTCGCAGTAACGGTGATTTACCGCCTTTATCTCTACGATTATGTTTCGTTTTCCATCGTTGTATTCGGCTCTTCCAAAGCCGGTCATGCTCTTTACCATGATTTGTCTCCTCTCTCTTTCGTATCACCCAATGGGGTCTACCCTTTTTTATCCATTTGTGATACCATCTATATTGTAAATAATTTCTTGCCAAAAGACAAGAAGATTACAAAGGAGTTTTTATTTTATGAGTTTTGACGGCATTGTAACGGGCGCTGTCGCCCGTCAGCTGCAGCGGCTCTTAACAGGCGCCAGAATCGAACGGATCTATCAGCCGGAAAGCGATGAAATCCTTCTTCACTGCCACGCCGGCCGCAGCAAATACAAACTTTATCTCTCGGCAAACAGCGCCCACTGCCGCGTTCATTTAACGGAGGCGGCGGATTCCAATCCCCCCAACCCTTCTGCCTTCTGCATGCTGCTGCGAAAGCATTTGCAGGGCGGCCGCATCGCCGGCGTGGAACAAAAGGGTTCCGACCGCATCCTGGAAATTTCCGTGGACACGGTGAACGAGCTGGGATTTTCGGTGAACAAAAAGCTGATCGCGGAAATCATGGGAAAGCACAGCAATATCGTCCTGGTGGATCTGGAGACGGGAAAAATTTTAGACAGCATCAAGCGGGTTTCCATCGATATCAACCGCCATCGTCAGCTGCTGCCCGGCCTGCTCTACGTCTATCCGCCTTCACAGGAAAAGAAAAACGCCTATGAACTGACGAAAGAGACCTTCTGTCAGGCGCTGCGTCCCCGGGAGCCTCTGACTCCCAAGGCGCTGATGGACGCCATCTGCGGCGTCAGTCCCACCTTTGCGGAGGAAATCTGCTTTCGGGCGGCAGGCGGAAGCGACGCGCCCCTTGCCGTTTCCCAGGTGTGGCCGGTGTTCCATCAGATGATGAAACAGCTGCTGTCTGAGGAAGCCACCCCCGCGGTATACGTGGATTCCCAGCAGAATCCCGTGGAATTTCACGCCCTGCCCCTGCTCAGCTACGACGGAGCGCAGCAGCGTCTGTTTCCTCACATCAGCGCCGCCTGCGACTATTATTACAGTCACAAGGCTTCGTCCAACCGGATTCGTCAAAAGGCCACCGATCTGAGCAAAACCGTGGACACCATGCTGCAAAAGCTGTATCTGAAGAAAAAGCGTCTGTCGGAGGATCTGTTAGAGGCGGAACATTCGGAGAACTACCGCCTGTACGGCGAGCTTTTGACGGCCAATCTCCATCTGATTCAGCCGGGCATGGAGCAGGTCACCGTAACCAACTACTACGACAATACCACCCTGACCATCCCCCTGGACAAAAGGCTGTCGCCCTCCCGAAATTCCCAGCGCTATTTCAAGCTGTACGGAAAGTCCAAGACAGCCGTCAAGGAGAAGCGTGTCCAACTGGAAGAAACCCAACAGGATCTGGACTATCTGGAATCCATGGCCGCCTTCCTCCAGCAGGCGCAGACCTACGAAGAGGTGGAAGCTCTCCGTCAGGAGCTGACGGAGCTGGGTTATCTGAAAAAGAGAAAGCAATCCGGCAAGCCGGTACGCACCAAACTGAAACCTTACGAATACACCACCAGCGACGGTTTCCGCGTGTCCGCCGGACACAACAACAAAGAGAACGACTATCTGACCTTCCAGTTGGCGGATAAAAAGGATCTGTGGTTTCACACCAAGGACATTCCCGGTTCCCACGTGGTTTTATACACCGAAGGCCGGCCGGTGACGGAAACCGCCCTCTTCGAAGCGGCCGCCATCGCCGCATATCACAGCAAAGGACGGGATTCGGAAAACGTGCCGGTGGACTACGTCCCCCTGCGCCACGTGAAAAAGCCTCACGGCGCAAAACCCGGCATGGTGATCTTCACCAACAACCGTACCCTGTACGTAAACCCCGCCCTGCCGGCAAACCCTGACGCGGACGGCAAACACTGACGCGGATGACAAAGGGCAGAGCGGCGGCTTAAGCGACAAATAAATACAAATTGCGTTAAAAATAGACCTGTGATTCATTTTATGAACAGCAGGTCTGTTTTCTTGCGTTGATTTCAATATATTGTAATTTATTACATTTATAAATTTTTTTGTTGATTCATGGGATTTTAATGGTTATACTGTACATAAAGAAAGGGTTCTGCAGATCCCACAGTGAAATCATTGTGAAGGAAGTGAGATTGTATGAGTAGATTTCTGACATTATCCGACAGCCAGACAAAAAAGTGCGCCATCTGCCAGCAGCGCGCGCCCCGTACCTCCTATTTTCGGGGACGCTGCATCTGTGACGACTGCCTGTCCTACATCAAAAAAAATCTTTAGCGCCAAAAATACGCTTCAACGTTAAAAGACTTTTCGCAGCAATAAACAGAGGCCGGAATCCCGCAGGATACCGGCCTTTGATGGCAACGCGCGCAGTGCGCCTTATCATCACGCACCATACGTTTTACTTTTGCAATCAAAATGTTAGCTTATGAATTTTACTCCGTACCCCGTTTTTCCGCTTTCCTGCGACGCTCCGCCCCTGCCCTTTGCGTTTTGCTCTTTGGCTTTTGGTTGGTCTTTCGCAGCCGCTTGGCCGTCTTAGGCTTCATCACCGAAAATCCAAACCGTCCGATGGGTTTTCTCTGCAAGCCGTAATAATGTCCGTGACAATAAGCGATGAGATGCGCCCGCTCTAAGCAGAGTCTCTGCTGCTCGTCCATCAGCGCCGCATCCACGTGAACCCCGACGATCTCCGCGATGAACATATCGTGGCTTCCGTAGGACTTCACCTCCACCACCCTGCATTCCAGATTCACCGGCGCTTCGGCGATCATGGGGCAGGCCAGGTGGTCGCAGGCCATTTTCGTCAGCTCCATAGCATCAAATTTATTCTCATCGCGTCCCGATTTTACGCCGCACCAATCGGTCTTGCACGCCAACTCCTCCGTGGTCAGATTGATGACGAACTCGCCGTTTTTTTGGATGATTCCATGAGAATGACGGCTGGGACGAATGGATACGTAGGTCATGGGCGGCTGAGAATTGATAATTCCCGTCCATGCCGCCGTAATGATATTGTGTTCTTCCTCGCTGCTTCCGCAGGACACCATCACCGCCGGAACAGGATTCAGCATGGTTCCCGGCTTGAATGTGATCTTTTGTTTCATGTGGTCTCTCCCTCTCTGTCCGTCCAATCCACCGGCGCCGAACCGTATTTCGACCGCAGCCGTTCCACCGCTTTCTGAAACTCTTCCGGCGCAGGCACGGTAAACTCCAGATACTGCCCCGTCACCGGATGAACGAATCCCAGCGTCTGGGCATGCAGAGCCTGTCCCTGAAGTTCCACGGGTTGTTTCTTCGGTCCGTACAGCGGATCACCCAAAAGAGGGTGACCGATGTGAGCCATGTGAACCCGAATCTGATGGGTCCGCCCCGTCTCCAATCGCGCCGTAATTCTGGTGAAGCTGCCGAATCGCTCCTCCACGCGCCAATGGGTCACCGCCGGTTTGGAATTTCGCTGGGTCACCGCCATGCGCAGACGATTCTTGGGATCGCGGCCAATGGGCGCGTCCACCGTTCCCCGATCCTCCTTCAAATTGTGAAACACCACCGCCTGATAGATACGGGTAATGCTGTGTACCGCCAACTGCTCTGCCAGCGCCCGATGAGCGGCGTCGTTTTTCGCCACCATCAGCAAACCGCTGGTGTCCTTGTCGATGCGGTGAACGATGCCGGGGCGAATGATCCCGTTGATGGAAGACAGGCTTTTACAGTGGTACAACAGGGCGTTGACCATGGTTCCCGTCTCATTTCCCGGCGCGGGATGAACCACCATGCCCCGAGGCTTGTTAACCACTGCCACGTCCTCGTCCTCGTAGACGATATCCAGCGGAAGATCCTCCGGCTCCAGCTTCAAAAGCTCCGGCTCCGGCAGCGTGACGCCCAGCCGGTCGCCCGCTTTCACTTTATACTTTTTCTCCGTCAGGCCGCTGCCGTTGACGGTGATCGCGCCCCGTTCCACCAGCTTTTGCAGAAAGCTGCGGGAACATTCCGAAAGCAGCCCCGCAAGCAAACGATCCACCCGCTGTCCCTGGTCGCTTTCCTCTACCTGAAACTCATACCGCTGTTCCACGCTACGCCTCCCGCCGGCGGCGTTCCTGCCGCGGTTCCCAGATCAAAATGTAAAACATCAAAAGTCCGCAGCCGCAGCAGACAGCGATATCCGCTACGTTGAAGATCGGCCAGATGCGAAGATCGAGAAAATCCACCACGTATCCCAGCCACAGCCGGTCGATGAAATTTCCCAGTCCGCCGCCTAAAATCAACGCCAGCGCCCACAGTCCCACAGGAGACAGCATCCTTTTCTTCTGCGCCGCCACCAAAAATACGGCGATAGCGGCCATGGCGATGCCGGTGAAGGCCAGCAGAAAACCCTGCTTTCCCTGCAATATGCTGAAAGCCGCGCCGTGATTGTGGATATACGTAATATGAAAAATACCATCGATGACTGGGATGGTATCGTTCAACGCCATGGAACTCTGTATCCAGAACTTGGTCAGGCGATCCAGAGCGATCAGGGCAAGAATTGCAATGTAATACAATGTGTCATTCCTCTCTTACTCTCAGATTCAACATGGTCTTGGCCATGTCGGAGGACTGTCCCGGCTGCATACCCCGGGTGGAGGGATCGGTGCTCTTGATGGCCTCGGGTTGTTTCCACTGCTCGCTTTGAATATCGCCGAACAGCTCCTGAGACAGGGAATCGAACTTCTCCAGCTCCGTTTCCAGCAGGCTGCGGTATCTCATGCGGAAGGAGGACACCTTGTGTTCCAAAGAGGCGGCTTCTTCCTTCAGTCGTTCCACCGACTCCTTAGCCTCTCTGGTGATCAGCTCAGCGTCCAGCTCTGCGTTTTTCAAAAGGATTTCCGCCCTCTTTTCCGCGCTGACGGAGATATCGCTCATGAGAGCCTTGGCCGCTTCCAGAGTTTCCAGCACCACGCCCTCCGAACCCGCATAGCGCTGCAATTCCTTTTTCGCTTTGGCCAGCTGACGGGAAAGCTGTTCGTTTTCTGCAATGAGCTTTTCCATATCCAAAGTGACCAGATCCAAGAAAGAGTCCACTTCTTCTTCTTTGTATCCTCTGACGCCTTTTCCAAAAGCTTTATTTTGAATTTCCAAGGGAGTAATCATCACAACTCCTCCTTCCTACAGGAAAATCATCCGCAAAATCATGTAAATAATACCCTGAATGATGTTCAGTGTCACCAGCGCCAACCATGGAGCAAAATCGATGCCGGTACGGTAAGCCACGCCGGAGGTCAAACCCCGAAAGGGAGCGATCAGCGGCTCTACCAGTTCCGCCAGCCGGCGGTAAACGGTATAGGCGCGCTCTCCGGGACGAACGAACCAGGACATGATGCAATAGATCAGAATCATCGCCGAAAATACCCGAAACAACAGGCTGACGGCTCTTACAAGGAACCAATACATATTCTGTGTTCTCCTTTTATCTCCACGGATTCTTCACTTCGCCGAAGGTGACGCTGTTCTTCTGATCCACAGAGGAAGTCACGTCCACATTCTCCGGAACGAATACGAAGATGTTGTTGGCGATCTTCTGCACGTTTCCGTTGAGCGCATAGGTGGCTCCGCTGAGGAAGTCGAAGATCTTTCTCGCCGTATCAGATTCCAGCTTTTCCAGGTTGATGATCACCGGCTTCTTAGCCTTCAGATTGTCCACCAGCTTAGGGCTTTCGTCGAAGCTCTTAGGCTCGATGACCACCATCTTAAACTGGTTGGTAATCCGGTTGACGGTGGAATTGTTCTGCATGGAAACCACTCTGTTTTCCCTTCCTTCTCTCTCTCTCATGGGAGCCGGCTGGACGAAGCTGTTCTGACGAACCTCCTGCTTCTTCTCCGGTACGGTCTCCTCCTCGTAGTATTCATCGTCGTCGATTTCCTCAATGCCGATCAGTTCTTTGAACTTTCCAAAAACACCCATGTTAATTTCCTTTCTCTTTCTTTTTACTGTAATCCCTCTCCCCGAAAATGGATGTTCCCACTCGGATCAGATTGGAACCCTCTTCTATCGCTACGCCGAAATCGTGAGACATGCCCATGGACAGGTAGGCAAAGTCCAGATGGGGATGTTGGATGCGCCCGCATTCCTCATACAGTTCCTTCACCTGACGGAAGTACACCCGCACGTCCTCCGGATTTTCCGCAAAAGGCGCAATGTGCATCAGACCGCGGATGCGGATATTCGGACACTGCTCCAAAATATCTAAAATCAGCTGCTTGGTTTCACCGGTGGTGATGCCGAATTTGCTTTCTTCCTGAGCGGCGTTCACCTGAATCAAAATGTCCATGGTCAGACCGTGCTGCTGCGCCCGCCGGTCGATCTCCTTGGCCAGCTTCATGGAATCCACGGAGTGAATCATACACACCTTGTCGATGATGTATTTTACTTTATTGGTTTGCAAGTGCCCGATCAAATGCCATCGGACAGGCTTGACGTGATCAAACTTGTCCACCACCTCCTGCACCTTGTTTTCACCGATGTCGGTGATTCCCGCGTCGATGGCTTCGTTGATCTCCTCCGGCGTTCTGGTCTTGGTCACAGCCACTAAAAGCACCGGATGTTCAGCGTTCCCCGCCACAGAAGCGGCGATTCTATTCTTTTCCTCGTTGATGAGGCGTATGTTCTCCCCAATGGTTCCCATGACGTTACCTCCTTATGATCCCTCCTGCGATGATTGATCCTGCGCGTTTCCCTCCCCATCCGTCTCGCCGGTTCCATCCGTTTCTTCGGACTGGGAAGGCTCCGCCTTTTGCTTCGACGGAGGATTTCGCTGTATCTCATCGTAAATATCCACCGTGGGCACCCGAACGACGGTTCCGTCCTCCTGCTTCTCGTTGAACGCCGAGGACTCCAACAGGGAATATTCTCCGTCGGTGGTAATGACCTTCACTCTGGTAAAATCGTAATTGCCGTTGATATCCTTCACGTAGACGCCGGTAACGCCGTCCTCCTGCGTCAGGCTTTCGTTGGGCGCAATCAATCCGCTGCTATCAGAGGTGATCACCGTAGCCGAAAGCTTCCGCAGCTTGGGCATGTCCTCATAATACCGGTTGAACTTCAGGATGACCATCCAGTAATCCCCCTTGTCCAGAACCTTTTCCACCGTTCCCCGTATGGTATCCAGAGGCAGAACGATGGATACGGAAGCTCCCTGCTGATACTTTACCACCGAAGCGCTCTCCACGCGGCACACGCCGTACCAGATATCCTTGCGTACCACTTTATAGATGGGCTCGCCGCTGGAAACGCTGTCGCGATTCACGTTTTCCGGCTGGGAGGCCTGCTCCTCCGCCTTTTCCGACAGAGGAATCAGTTCTAAGTTCTCCATGTTTTCCGGCGTATAATCTTCTTCCAATCCGTCGCAGTAGTAGCTGATCACACCCGTCGCCGGACAGTAGTAACCGCTGCCGTCGATGTCCATAATCCGCGCCCCCTTGCGGGATTTGGCTCCTTCCTCCACGTAGTAAGTGGTAGAACCGGAACGCCCCGCCTTGACTACCTGTTCGTCCCTGACGACGTAGCAGGTCACCTCGTCCGTCACCTGCATCTGGCCGTATTCCAGAATCACCGTAGGCGTAAACGCATCCGATACCTTAGGCAGCACATAGATGACCACCGACAGCGCCACCACGACGGCTACGTAGAAAACGATGAGGAAATTACGCCTTCGGTGACGCGGCTTCTTTTCTTCTTTCATCCGCTATTCCGTCCCCTTTATCCTGATGTATTATATCATTATATCACAATGCCCAGCTTTCTTTCAATAAAAGAGGGACATTCCTTTATGGATTTTCTTCTTCATCGACGGATTGCATCAGCCGCCGTTCCTGCTTCGTCAGCGAATCGCAATTCCTGACATATGTTTTCCAGAGATCGGGACGGCGGCGCTTCGTCAGCCGCATGGATTGCAAAAGCCGCCACAGATGAATCTGCTGATGATTTCCGGAAAGCAGCACCTCCGGCGTCTCCATCCCGCGATATTCTCTGGGTTTGGTGTAGTGGGGATATTCCAGCAGTCCGGAATAGATGGATTCTTCCAGATGAGAATCGTCGTTTCCCAACACCTGGGGCACCCATCTAGCCACCGCGTCGATGAGAACCATGGCCGGCAGTTCTCCTCCAGTGAGGATGTAATCGCCGATGGAAACCTCCTCCATCTGCCAATAATCCAGCGCTCTCTGGTCTACGCCCTCGTAGTGACCGCAGAGAACGAACAGTTCCTCCTGCTGCGCCAGTTCCCGAATCATGGCCTGATCCAACATCCTCCCGCGGGGGGACATGTACAACATCCGCTGTCCTTCAGCGCCGCCGGCCTTCGCCCCCAGATCCTCCAGAGCGCGAAAAATGGGGTCGGCAAACATGACCATACCCGCTCCGCCGCCAAAGGGCGTATCGTCCGTTCTCCTGTGCTTGTCCTGGGTGTAGTCCCGCAGATTGACGCAGTTGATGCTCAGGATTCCCGACTGATTGGCTCGTCCCACGATGCTGTCCTCCGTCACCGGGCGAAACATCTGGGGAAACAAGGTCAAAACATTGATTTTCACAGTTCCACCAGTCCTTCAATCAAACGTATCGTCATCCGGCGTTTCTCCAGATCCACCTGCCGGACG
>CANEEC010000057.1 GCA_947426455.1 uncultured Clostridia bacterium
GGTGCTGGTGGAGGAACAAAGCGAGGACGGAAGCTATGTGGGGCGCACCCGCTACGACGCTCCCGACGTGGATAACGGCGTTTTGTTCACATCGAAGCGGAAGAGAAAACCGGGGGACTTTGTCCAGGTGCGCATTGTAGATGCCTTTGATTACGACTTAATCGGAGAAGAAGTGGAGGAAACATATGAATCTGCCAAATAAACTGACCGTATTGCGAATGATTGCGGTGCCTTTTTTCATCGCCTGTTACATGATTAATTACAACCATTGGGCGCTGGTGATTTTCAATTTGGCGTCACAGACGCATATTCTGGACGGAAAGATTGCCAGAAAATACAATTTAGTCACCAATTTCGGCAAGATCATGGATCCGCTGGCCGATAAAATTCTGGTCTATTCCGCTTTCTGCATGATGGTGGAAAACAAAACGGTGCCGGGATGGATGCTGATTGTGATTTTAGCAAGGGAGTTCATTGTGGCCGGTATGCGCACGGTGGCGGCTTCCGAGGGAATCGTGGTGGCTGCCGGTATGAGCGGAAAAATCAAGACGGTGGCGCAGATGATCGCCGTTCCGCTGCTTTTGATGCTGGGAGTCTTTCCCGATTCCATCATCTTGTATTACCTGGCCTACGGATTCTTATGGGCATCTTTAGTGATGACCGTGGTTTCCGGTACGGAATACATCTGGAAGAATAAAAACGTATTTTCCATGTAACATATGGTGGATAAAATGGGAGCCGGTTTCTTTGGAAGCGGCTCTTTTGCGGGAGGAATATCAATGAAATGCACGATTTTAACCGTGGGAACGGAGCTTTTGTTCGGACATACGGTAAACACCGACGCAGTGTATCTGTCTCAAAAGTTGAACCTCATGGGGATCGACGTCATGTATCATCATACGGTGGGCGACAATCCCGGCCGTCTGGAGGAGATGCTGCGATTTGCCTTGGAACGCTGCGATCTGGTGATTACCACCGGCGGCACCGGTCCCACGCAGGACGATCTGACAAAAGAGGTGATCTGCAAAGTACAAAAGGACGTGCTTTGCGAAGACGCCCATTCCATGCAGCGATTGATCGATCACTTTGCGCAAAGAAAGCGCCCCATGACGGAAAACAATAAAAAGCAGGCGCTGATGCCCTCGCGGGCTGTGGTGTTTGATAACGATCACGGAACGGCGCCGGGGTTTGCCCTGGAATGTGAGGGAAAGACAGTGATCTGCCTCCCAGGGCCGCCGTCGGAGCTGAATCCCATGTTTGAAGAAAGCGTGGCGCCTTATCTGGCAAAGCGGACGTCGGGAGCCATCTACTACCGCACGGTAAGAACCTTCGGTTTGGGGGAATCCCTGCTGGAGACGAAACTCCTTCCGCTGATCGACGGGCAGACCGACCCCACATTGGCCACTTACGCAAAGGAAGGGGAGGCCACCGTTCGCGTCGCGTCGAAGCGAGCGACGCTGGCGGAGGCCAAAGCAGCGGTGGACGAGATGGTCGAAAGGGTTCGCGGTTACGTGGGCGACTACATCTATAGCACGGAGGACGAGGGATTGCCTGCGGTGGTGGGAAAGAAACTAATCGAGCGGGGATTGACCATGTCCTGCGCTGAATCCTGCACCGGCGGGATGATCGCCGCGAAAATGACCGATATTCCCGGAATTTCCGCCGTGTTTGAGCGAGGGATCGTCACCTACAGCAATCGGGCGAAAATGGAGGAACTGGGCGTTTCGGAAGCCACTCTGAAGCAGTATGGCGCCGTCAGTTCTCAGACGGCGGAGGAAATGGTTCGCGGTCTTCGGAAAAAGACGGGAAGCCGCGTCTGCGTTTCCGTAACAGGGGTTGCAGGCCCCGGCGGCGGTACGGCGGAAAAGCCGGTGGGACTGATCTATATCGGCGTCATGGTGGATGAAAGAATGGAGATATCGGAGCTGCGGACCAACAATACCAACCGGAGCTGGAACCGAAATTACACCATGCTGTTTGCCCTGAACCAGGTGAACCGGATGATCGATGAAATGAAAATCAACGTAACGGAAAAATAGATATTTACATTTTTAATTTAAATTGGTAATATATAGATATTGAAAAAACTTCTTGACTGCGAAGCAAAAATCGCATATATTGGTAATAAGAACAAATGTTCTTTTTTATAAAACAACAAAATCGGCTGTAAAGCAGAATTGGAGGATGCAGTGTCTTCTAATAATAATAACATACCTCCCGTAGTAAATATTACGGATGTGGATGAAAGGGAAAAGGCGCTTGCCAACGCGCTGGCGCAGATTGAAAAGCAGTTCGGTAAGGGTTCCGTCATGAAGTTGGGCGATAACAAGGCCAGCCTCAACATCGAAGCGATTTCCACCGGCTCCGTCAGCCTCGACCTGGCTACCGGAATCGGCGGTATTCCAAAGGGAAGAATCACAGAGATCTACGGACCGGAATCCTCCGGTAAAACCACCCTGACCTTACATATCATCGCGGAAGCGCAGAAAGCCGGCGGAAAGGCCGCTTTCATCGATGCAGAACACGCCCTGGATCCTGAATACGCCTCTGCCTTAGGTGTGGACATCAACGAACTTCTGGTATCTCAGCCTGACACGGGCGAACAGGCGCTGGATATCTGCGAGTTGCTGGTTCGCAGCGGGGCCATCGACGTGGTGGTCATCGACTCTGTGGCGGCTTTGGTTCCCAAAGCGGAAATTCAGGGCGATATGGGTGATTCTCACGTGGGTCTTCACGCTCGCCTCATGTCCCAGGCTTTGCGAAAGCTGACCAGCATCATCAACAAATCCAACACCGCAGCTATCTTCATCAATCAGCTGCGTGAAAAGGTGGGCGTCATGTTCGGAAATCCCGAAGTGACCACCGGCGGCCGCGCTTTGAAGTTCTACTCCACCATGCGCATGGAGGTGCGCCGGGTAGAGGCTATCAAATCCGGCGATTCTTTCCTGGGCAACAGAACCAAGGTTAAAATCGTGAAAAACAAGGTAGCGCCGCCCTTTAAACAGGTGGAATTCGACATCATGTTCGGCAAGGGAATTTCCCGTTCCGGCGACCTGCTGGACTGCGCCGCGGAGGCCAAGATCATCGAAAAGGCCGGCGCCTGGTACAGCTACATGGGAAATCGCATCGGCCAGGGCAGAGAAAATGTGAAAAAATACCTGGAGGAAAATCCGGAAATCATGGCGGAGGTGGAGGCCAAACTGAAGGCCAGTCTGAACGCCCCTGTGGAGGCGGAAGATAACCATTCTGCGGAGGTTTCCGACGCTCCGGAAATGGAAATGCCTTTTGACGTGGATGAGGATGGCGTCATCATCGACTGAACAAAAAATAGCTTACAAATCCGTCGTTAAATTCGTTTGACAAGCATCCTGGATTATGATATCATATCAAGTTGTAAGCCGCTCAAATCAGGTTGACTGGAAAAGCATCGGATTGGCTGATGCTTACCTGTGCTGGCGAGACTGGATAGAGGAGGTACTATTGATATGTATGCAGTAATTGAAACCGGTGGAAAGCAGTACCGCGTTCAGCAGGGAGACGTTCTCTCCGTAGAAAAGCTGGGCGTAGAGGCTGGAAAGAAAGTAACCTTTGACAAAGTTCTGGTGGTAAACGACGGAACGTCCGTAACCGTAGGAACTCCCTTCGTACAGAACGCTGCCGTAGACGCTACCGTAGTGGAAAATGGCAAGGGTAAGAAGGTTGTCATCTTCAAGTATAAGGCGAAGAAGGACTACAGAAAGAAGCAGGGTCACAGACAGCCCTATACCATGGTTAAGATCGATGAAATTTCCGTAGGCGGAAAGAAGACCGCTGCTCCCGCAAAGGAAGCTGTGAAGGACGTTGCAGAAGAAAAGCCTGCCAAGGTAAATCTGAAGTCTATGAAGAAGGCGGAACTGATCGATTACGCCAAAGAAAATAATATCGAAATCAACGAAAAAGCTGTAAAAGACGAAATCATCGCTGCCATCGAAGCGGCTGAAAAATAGTCGGATATCAGGATAAGGAGGTGTAACCATGGCAAGTAAGAAGGGTGTAGGTAGCTCTAAGAACGGAAGAGACAGTGAGTCGAAACGCTTAGGTGTCAAGAGAGCAGACGGCCAGTTCGTAAGCGCCGGAAGCATTCTGGTAAGACAGAGAGGAACCAAGTTCCATCCTGGTAACAACGTAGGTAAGGGCGGCGACGATACTCTGTTCGCAAAGGCGGACGGCGTCGTTAAGTTCGAACGCTATGACAAGACCAGAAAACAGGTAAGCGTTTATCCGAAAGAAGCGTAATACCAAACCCCTATAAAATTTATAGGGGTTATATTTTTAATCGGCGAAATGGGAAAGATAAGATAGAAATACAGGACACGCCGTTGGGCGAAAGCGAGGAGTTTTATGTTTGTAGACAGAGCGAAAATTACGATTAAGTCGGGAAAGGGCGGCAACGGCGCCGTTTCCTTCCGGCGCGAGCCTTTCGTTCCCCAGGGCGGCCCTGACGGAGGCGACGGGGGAAAAGGCGGCGACATCGTATTTCAGGCTGACGAAGGTCTCCGTACCCTGATGGACTTTCGTTATAAGAGAAAATACGAAGCGGAAAACGGCGAGGACGGAAAGAAGAAAAAGTGCTTTGGTAAGAAGGGCGCAGATCTGATCATTCGCGTTCCTGTGGGCACGGTAGTAGTGGATGACGCCACCGGAAAAGTGATGAAGGATCTGGTGCATCACGGAGAATCCTTTGTGGCCTGCAAAGGTGGCCGGGGCGGAAAGGGGAATGTAAACTTTAAGAATTCCGTTCGTCAGGCTCCTAATTTTGCAGAAGCCGGCGGATTTGCCCAGGAGCGTCAGGTGACGCTGGTGCTGAAGCTGATTGCTGATGTGGGTCTGGTGGGCTTTCCCAACGTGGGAAAATCCACGCTGCTGTCCGTGAGCACCAGCGCCGATCCTAAAATCGCCAACTATCACTTCACCACGATAACGCCCAATTTAGGCGTGGTGCAGATGTACGATAAGAGCTTCGTCATGGCTGATATTCCCGGACTGATCGAGGGCGCTCATACCGGCGCCGGTCTGGGTCTGGACTTTTTAAAGCATATCGAGCGGACGAAGATGCTGATTCATGTGGTAGACGTATCCGGTTCGGAGGGGAGAGATCCCAAAGAGGATTTCGATACCATCAACGGCGAGTTGTCCTCCTATGGAAAGAAGCTGCTGAACAAACCCCAGCTGGTGGCCGCCAACAAGATGGATATGGCCGGCGACGAGCAGTATCAGGATTTTAAGGCCTATGTGGAAAGCAAGGGATATCAGGTGTTTCCGCTGTCGGCTCCCATCAATGAGGGCGTCCGCGATTTGCTGAATGCCGCTTTACGCGAGCTGGAGGAGCTGGCGAAGCTGCCCCAGGAGGAAGAGGATTACGAATACTTTGACTTTGAGCGGGACGGCGAGGAAGAGGATTACAGAGAAATTTACGTGGACAGGGATGGACCCGTATTCGTTCTGACAGGAAAACAATTGAAAAAGATTTTCAATTCCACCAATTTCAACGATATGGGTTCTCTCCGCTATCTGTATAAATACATCGAAAGCAAAGGCGCCATCGATAAACTGAAGGACATGGGTTTGCAGGACGGCGACATCATCCGCATCATCGACTACGAAATGGAGTATTACGATGAAGACGGTCAGATGGACGAGTTCGAAGAATAAAAAAGCGCGTAGCTGCGTGGCTGGACAACGCGTCAGTGAAACGTGCCAATGAAGCACGTGTCGACAAAAAGCGAAAAAACTGTTGAAAAGGGAATGATAAACCGACCCCCAAAAGTTAGATCAACAGTCTAACGATTGAGGGTCGGTTCATTTTTACAGGTCGATTTTGTAGGCCACCAGCTTTCCGATGTAGTCGATGTCATCGAAGCTGTGGAAAATGAAGATCTGCTCGTTTTTGTTGTCCGGAATCAGCAGAATCTGATCGCCCATGAAGAACAGACGGCGCAGGGTAGGAATTTTGCGCCCCTCAGGGTAGATGGCGATGATATCCCGGTTCTTTAAAAGCTCCGTCCTGGTGGGAAGTATGTAAAGATATGCGTGGCTGGGAATCAAGGGCGCCATGCAGTCATCGGACGAGAACATGTTGGTCATCTGCCCGTTGGCGTCGGCCTTTACCACTTCGCCGCTGGCTAAAGTGATATCCCGAATCAGTTCTCTTGCGGAAGAGGAATCCTCTGCGTTGACGAAGCGGGAAGTGAGATCCAGCGTGGACAATACATCCATGGATTCGATGTGTTTTTTAAACTCTGTGGAAAGGGGACCGTCGTTATCGGTCTGACACAGGGTCTGCAGCATGATCTTATTCAAAGCGGAAGAAGCCAGCATGTATTCCTTGACCAATTCGGGCGCCTTTTCCATATATCCCTGAAATACCAGCTGCGCCTGATTTTTAGAACCGCAGGCCTTGGCCAGCACCAGAGATACTTCTTCGCTGGGAGGGGGCAGCTTTCCGTTTTTCAGCTGAGAAATATAAGATGGTGTGATGTTCAGATTCAGATCGGAGCAGCGTTTGGAAATCTGGCGCAGGGACAGTTCGCTTTCTTCGATGATCTGAGAGAGCATTTCGGAATAACTCATGGAATCCTCCGTACAACATGTTAAAGAATAGCTTAACGTAACGAATATAAATATATCATTTTTTTCACAAAAAGACAATATAGTGGTTAAACTTTTTTTGAAATACAAGATATGCGAATTTTTGCTTCCGGAATCGATGCATAAAAATCATTTTTATTCATTTTCGCCAACGAAACCATCGATAAAGTCGTTGATAAAACCACCGACAAAAGACGGCAAAAATATGGAAACCCGACGCGGACTGTGATATGATGATAGAAATGTTTGGAGAATCGACGCGATGAAACAGAGGGAATTGACAAAACCGTATCCCACCTATGAGGACTGCTGTTACCTGTGGGAAGAATATCAAACGCCGCCCCATGTGATCCGCCACTGTAAGGCGGTTTCCAAAACGGCGGTTTTACTGGGACAGGAGCTGAACCAAAATGGCTGCCGGTTGAACATTTCGCTGCTTGCCGTGGCCGGATGGCTTCACGATATGCTGCGGCTGAAAGAAGATCACGGTGTCTGTGCGGCAAGCGAACTGTGCCGCCTGGGATACGATTCCGTGGCAGAGGCGGTTCGGGTTCACATGAGGTATCAGTTGGATCCGGAAAAACCGGAGGTGACGGAAACCGATCTCCTTTGCTTTGCCGACCGGCTGGTGAAGGAGGATCAATACGTGGGCCTGGAGGAACGGATGGAATATATCATCGAAAAAAGCCGCCAATGCGGCGACCCCGGGGCGGAAGAACGAATCCGCAGGAGCTTTCAGCGGACGAAGGTCTTTCAGGAAAACATCGAAAAACGAATCGGAAAGAGAATTGAAGACATCCGCGGCATGATGGATTAACTGGTCTTGCAGAGGCTTTCCGTTCATATGATACTAAAGAGATCACATGGACGGGAGGCCTTTTATATGGACAAAAGAAGGGGAACATGGAAACAGAAATGGGAGGCGCGGAAGCGGCGGAACGCATCCAGGAGCGGAAAAAAGGAAGCCTCCGGATGGGTGGATAAGCTTCCTTTGCAATTGGTCTGCTGCCTTTTGATCCTGTCGGCGGCGCGGGGAAACCACTTTCTTCCCGAAGGAAGACTGCATCAGGCCATGGATTCCCTTCTGGAATATGCGGCCACCGATTACGATACAAGACAGGTGATGGAAACTGCAAGCCACGGCATCAGCAATATTTTGGCAGCAAAATCAACGCCGCAGCTGTCCTGGCCCTGCAATGAAAGGGAAACCATGGCGCTGGCGGCGGACAGTTCCTCCAAGGCCTACAGTTTTTCTTCGGAGGAGGAGATGCAGGTGTATGCCAGCAGCGGCGGAACGGTGCAGGAGATTTTGGACGGCCGCATCGTTATTTCTCACGGAAACGGTTTGGAAACCGTGTACGACGGCTGTACAGACGTCTACGTACAGACGCTGCAAAAGGTGAGGAAGGGTGAAATGATCGCCTCCATTGCCAAAAGAACGGAAGAACCGGCGCAGCTCCGCTTTCAGATTTTGAAAGAACAGCAAGCGGTGGACATCGGAGATTACCTGCATGAAGATTAGTCCATGGCTGCTTTTAACCGTGGCCCTTGCGTGGAAAAGCGGATGGCTTTCATGGTACTGCGCCGGTTTTCTCTGCATTGCCCTGCATGAACTGGCGCACGGTATGGTGGCGCGAATGTGGAACGCTCCCATAGAGGGAGTGCGGCTTGGCCCCGCGGGTTTGCAGTTGATTCTGAAAGAACCTTTGCCGGCCAATCTTCCTCTCTTTGCGCTGCACATGGCGGGACCTGCGTGCAACGGCATACTGGCGCTTTTTTGTGCCGGAGGCTTTCTGCTTTCAGTGCAGTACGGCGGACAGGCGGAGCTGCATCGGGAATTGTGGCGAAACGGGTGTTTGATGAACTGCTGTCTTGCCATCTTCAATCTGCTGCCCTTGTACCCGCTGGATGGGGGAAAGCTGTTGCTGCTCATCCTGTCGGAAAACTGGGGATATGGCAGAGCTTTTCGGATTTTATATTTTTTTTCGTGTATATTTTCACTTTTCCTTTTCTTTTTGGGCATTTACTTGGTACAATATAATTCAGTGAATTTTTTCCTCTGTATTTTGGCCGTACACTGTTTTCGACAGGCCAGAAACGGCCGCAGATACATGATCTTCGGCATGGAAAAGCGCAGGGGGAGGAATCCTGACCGACTGGGGTTTCGGCGATTGAGTATGTGCTACGAGGATGAACCGGCTCTGCGCCTGTTGGAGCGCGTTCCCGCGGGACAGCAGCGGGATTTTTCCGTAGTGGATCGCAGGGGAAAACTGCGAGGACTTTTACTGGAAGACGAACTCTGGTCAGGACTGTACGGTCAGGGAATGGACATCAGCGTCAGCCAGCTGCTGCACAGTCGAGATTTAAACAAAAGAAAGGTCAATGGACAATGAACGTAGAAGAAACACTGAATTCCCTGCTGATGCGGGTGGAAAAACCGGCCAGATACATCGGCGGCGAACTGTATTCCGTGGCGAAAGACCCCGATCAGGCGGCCACCAGATTCGCCTTTGCGTTTCCGGATATGTACGAAATCGGTATGTCCTATCTGGGACTACAGATCATCTATCACGTGCTGAATCGGGAAAAGGACGTGGCCTGTGAGCGCGTCTTTGCACCGGCTCCCGATATGGAAGGGGAAATGCGGAAGGCAGGACTTCCCCTGTATACTCTGGAAACCAAAACGCCGCTTTCGGAAATGGATATCATCGGCTTTACCCTGCAGTATGAGATGTCCTTCACCAACATTCTGAACATGTTGGATCTGGCGCAGATTCCGGTAGAGGCTTCCCAGAGGGGTGAGGAATATCCCCTGATCGCCGCCGGCGGCCCCTGCGCCTGCAATCCGGAACCCCTGGCGGATTTCATCGACTTTTTCCTGTTGGGCGACGGAGAAGAATCGCTGCCCCAGCTCTGTGAAATCCATAAAAACTGGAAGAGAAGGGGCGGCGCCAAGCGGGAATTTCTCGAAGAGATTTCGCAGATGGAGGGGGTTTACGTTCCCTCCTTTTATGAGCCGAAATACGACGAAAACGGAAAGCTGATCGCTGTGGAGGCTGCCTGGCCGAAAGCGCCGAAGGTGATCAGAAAGCGCATCGTGGAGGACATGGACACGGTGGAATTTCCCATGCACAACATCGTTCCGCTGATTTCCGTGGTTCACGACCGAGCCGTAGTGGAAATCTTCCGCGGCTGCACCCGCGGCTGCCGGTTCTGTCAGGCGGGAATGATCTATCGCCCCATTCGGGAGCGTTCTCAAAGCCGCATCGAAGAAATCGCCAAATCGCAGTTGGAATCCACGGGTTACGACGAAATGTCCATTTTATCCCTTTCCAGCAGCGACTATTCCAAAATCGAACCGCTGGTCACCGATTTGATGTGTCTGTGCCGCGAAAGGGACGCCGCCCTGTCCCTGCCGTCCCTGCGCCTGGATTCCTTCTCCTTTAGGGTAATGGAGGAAATTCAGGGCGTGAGAAAGACGGGACTGACCGTGGCTCCGGAGGCGGGAACTCAGCGGCTGCGGGATGTGATCAATAAAAACATCACCGATGAAAACATCTACGGCGCCATGAAGCAGGCCATCGAGCTGGGATGGACAAGCGTAAAACTGTATTTCATGATCGGTCTTCCCACGGAAACCTATGAGGATTTGGACGGCATTGCGGACATCGCGGCCAACATCATCGAAATTGCCCGTCAGCACAACGGCGGCAAACGCGGACGGTTCAGCGTTACGGTGAGCGTGTCCAACTTTGTACCCAAGCCTCATACGCCCTTCCAGTGGTGTCCCCAGAACACCCTGGAGGAATTCGAAGAAAAACACCGTTACCTGCGGGAAAAGATCAAGAAGGTCAAGGGCGCGGTGCTGAATTATCACGCTACCGACACCAGCCATATGGAGGCGGTGTTCGCCAGAGGCGACCGGCGCACGGGCGCGGTGCTGAAACGCGCTGTGCAGCTGGGCTGCAAATTCGACGGATGGAGGGAACACTACCGGCACGACCTGTGGATGCAGGCCTTTTCCGAAACCGGCGTAGATCCGGCAAATTACGCGTTTTACAGCGGAGAGACCGCGGACGTCTTGCCCTGGGACATGCTGGATTACGGCGTTACGAAGAAATTTCGGGCTTCCGAATGGAAGAAGGCGCAGGAAGCGGCAACCACGCAGGATTGCCGCCGCGGCTGTACCGGCTGCGGAGTGAAGCGTCTGACAGAATGCAAGTGGGAGGGATGTCTGAAATGAGCCGCTACGTATTGAAATTTAAAAAAGAGGGATACATGCGCTATATCTCCCATCTGGATATCGCCCGACTGTTTCGCCGGTCGTTTAGCCGCATCAATATCCGGCTGAAACACTCCGAGGGATTCAATCCCCATCCTAAGATGAGCTTCGCTCAGCCTCTTTCGCTGGGGTATGAAAGCACCGGTGAATACCTGGAATTCGAGACGCCATTTTCTCAGGAGCCGGAGAAAATGAAGGAAGCGCTGAACGCCGTTTTACCGAAAGGAATCGCCGTATTGGCAGTTCGACCCGAGGAAGGGAAGAAAGCTGTGTCTGCGCGGGTGTTTTCGGCCTCCTACGACGTTTGGCTGCGAAATATAGAGAATATGGAGGAATTTTGCGCTCATCTGAGAGAATTCTTAGCTCAGCCTGCGATTTTACGGCAGCGAAAGCAGAAGAACGGAACATTCGTCACTCAGGACATCCGCCCTATGGTTTTATGGGCGCAGGCTGAAGCTGAGGACGACCGCACCGCAATTTTGCACCTGCGTCTTGCGGCTGGCAGCAACAATAATTTGAATCCCGAGGTATTCGTCAAGTGCCTGTATGAATTTGCAGGAAGTCACTACGACCCGCAATATGCCGGATTCTGCCGCAGAGATATGTATTTCCAGTCGGAGGATGGCGCAG
>CANEEC010000058.1 GCA_947426455.1 uncultured Clostridia bacterium
GAACCCGGATATTTCCAAAGCCCGCTTCGCCGCGGACACATCTTCGCTGAGACTGGATTTTGCACAGCCGAACATGTCACAAAAATGTCCGAGAGAATATACCTTGTTGGGGTTTTCTCTCAAAATTTGCAGCATAGCCGCCACTCGCTCCGCTCTCTTCATCCATTCACCTCCAAAGAATACGAATATTGCCGTCGTTTACCTTAGATTTTATTCGGTTTTTTGCCATTTGTCAAATTCATTTCCCACCCTTATAATCTTCATCGTTTTTTCCAGCCAATACGTACAAAAACGAAAAACTGTGGTATAATAGTTCCAACCGCTGACCTGCGGCGTTGCCGCAAGGAAGGAACTATTGCACCACAAGCAACTATACAATGAAGTCGTTAAATATTGAAGCTTGTGGTATAATATATTGTGTATAAGAATCTCTCAATTCACACGCGTCTTCAGGAGGCTTCCTATGTTGGAACTTACCAATTTAAAACACATACACTGCATCGGAATCGGCGGCATCGGACTGTCCGCCATCGCGGAAATTTTTCTGTCCCGCGGTTATCAAGTGTCCGGTTCCGATATGAAACAAAGCGAAACTACGGATCATCTGATTCGACACGGCGCTCGCATCTCCTTTGAACACAGGGCGGAAAACGTTGGCGGCGCCGATCTCGTCTGTTATTCCGCCGCCATTTCCAAAGACAATCCAGAGCTCATGGCCGCCATTGAGCAGGGAATCCCCACGGCCACCCGGGCGGAAGCCCTGGGCGCTTTGATGGCGGGATACGAAACCAGTATCGCCATCTCCGGTACTCACGGAAAGACCACTACCACCTCTATGATTTCTCTGATTTTAGAGCATGCCAAAACCGATCCCACCATTTTGGTGGGTGGAAACCTGGCGGAATTCCACGGAAATGTGAAGGTGGGAAAGAGCGACTATTTCGTCACGGAAGCCTGCGAATACATGGACAGCTTTCTCAGTCTGCGTCCAAAAGTGGAAATCATTTTGAACATCGATTCTGATCATCTGGATTATTTCAAGGATATCGACCACATCGCCAATTCCTTTCATCGGTTCGCCAGCCTGGTTCCCTGCGACGGAATGCTGATCGCTTACAGCGCAAACCCCTTCGTGCAGGCCGTCATCGAATCGGTGAACTGCAACGTAGTCACCTTCGGCTTCAGCGACAACTGCACCTACTATGCGGATAACATCAAATTCAATTCCATGGGCATGCCCTCCTTCGACGTCTACTGTCCCGAAGGGCTGCTGGGTTCCGTACAGCTGTCCGTTCCCGGCGAACACAACATCGCCAACAGCCTGGCGGCAATCGCCTGCTGTCACAGCCTGGGCGTCCCGGCGCAATCCATCATCAATACTCTGGTGAACTTCACCGGCACCCAGCGCCGCTTCGACGTGATCGGTTCCACCAAGAATAACGTGCGCATCGTAGACGATTACGCCCACCATCCCACAGAAATCAAAGCCACACTGGCTGCTGCCAATAAAATGACTCACAACAAACTGTGGTGCCTGTTTCAGCCTCATACTTACACCAGAACCATGGCGCTGTTCGACGAATTTGCCGAAGCCTTCAGCGAAGCCGATAAGCTGATTTTCGCGGAGATCTACGCGGCGCGGGAGAAGAACATCTACAAGATCAGTTCCAAGAGCCTGGTGGCAGAGATCAAAAAACACCATCCGGAAAAGGACGTCTACTTTTTCGACGATTTCAGCGATATGGCCAGCTTCGTCTACAACAACGCGGACGAAGGCGATCTGGTGCTGACCATGGGAGCCGGCGACATCTACCGCGTAGCGGAGCTGATTCTCGAACTGGATCAAAAATCGGTGTAACATTTCCAAATGTAGCAAAAACCTCAGCCGGAAAAAATTTTGTCTTGACAAATGCCTTTTTCGGCTGTATTATTTTTTTAAACCTATGACGGGGAAGTAAAACTGTAGCACGATCTCTCAGCGAGCTTGGGGCGGTGAAAGCCAGGCAGATGCAGTCACAGAACAATGGTCCTCTGAGGGCGATGTGAACGGCGCGGCAAAAGGCGCTCAGTAGCAAAGACGCAGCGCCGGCGTTATCTGGCGAAGGGTGTGATGGCACTCTGCAGAGCGGATTCGATCTTACCGTCGAATCAAACAAGGTGGTACCGCAAGTCAACGCTTGTCCTTGTATAAGGATAAGTGTTTTTTATTTTCCGGACACCGAATATGTGCAGAGACCCTTTTCAACCGGATCGTAAACGCACATAACGCAAGCGATCCATAAAAAGAAGCCAATGCTTTGAAAAAGAAAAGGAGAACAATCATGAAAAGACAACTGATTACAAAAAAACGACTGGCAATGTTTCTGGCGCTGATGATGGCTGTTTTGGCCTCCCTCACCGGCTGCGGCGATAACGGCGCCGGCGGCGAAGCGGACGATCTGCCCACCATCGGTATCGTGTCCATTTCCGACCACACCTCCCTGACCATGATTCGGGAAGCCATCGAGGCTCAGCTGGCTGCCGACGGCTATGTGGACGGTGAAACCGTGCACATCGATTACCAGAGCGCTCAGGGACAACCCTCCAATTTGAAGACCATCTGTCAGAAGTTCACTTCCAAAAATTACGACCTGATCATCGCCATCGCTACGCCCTCGGCGCAGGTTGCTTTAGGTGAAACCACGGAAATTCCCATCGTATTTTCCGCTGTCACCGATCCCGTCAGCGCTGAACTGGTGGATTCCATGGAACAACCCGGCGGCAACGTAACCGGAACCTCCGACGCCGTATCTGCGGCGCAGATCATGGATCTGGCGTTGCAGCTGACCCCCGACATCAAAACCGTGGGCGCCGTCTACAGCACCAGCGAGGTCAATTCCCTCTCCGTGGTAAACGATCTGAAGCAATACGCCGCAAGCCACGGTCTGACCGTGGTGGAAGCTCCCATTACCACCGGAAGCGAGCTGCAATCCGCCGCCTCCTCTCTGGTGGGCAAGGTGGACGCCGTCTTCTCCCCCATCGATAACGAAGTAGCCAATTCCATGCCTGCCATTACTCAGGTGCTGGATGAAGCTCAGATTCCCTTCTACGTCAGCGCCGACTCTATGGTCATGGACGGCGGATTTGCCACCTACGGCATCAACTACGTCTCCTTAGGTACCGAAACCGCTCTGATGGCGAAGGAACTCCTGGAAGGCGCCGATCCCGCCACCATGCCGGTACGCACCATCGAGGACGTGCAGATCTACATCAACACCGATGTAGCTTCCCGCATCGGCGTAGAGATCCCGCAGGAAATTCTGGATCAGGCCACTGTCTTTACCGACAGCAATGCCGGAAATAACTAATAAAAAACGGCAGGCTGCGCTACGGTGCAGCCTGTATTTTCTCAGAAAGGATCTACATTTATGATGAGTTTTTCCGCTGTGATCGGCTCCGTGGAGCTGGGATTGATCTACGCCATCTTAGCCCTTGGCGTCTTTCTCTCCTATCGCACGCTGAATACGGCTGACCTGACGGTGGACGGAAGCGTCGTCACCGGCGCCGCCGTTTCCGCCATGCTCTGCAGCATCGGCGTTCATCCGCTGGCGTCCCTGCTTGTGGCCTTTGCCGCAGGAGCCTGCGCCGGAGCGATCACCTCCCTGTTGAATATCAAATTGAAAATCGAACCCCTGCTGTCCGGAATTCTGGTGATGCTGGGACTGTATTCCATCAATATGCACATCATGGGAAACCGCGCCAATCTGGCGCTTTTAAAAAGTCCCACATTATATAAGATCGTGGAAAGCGCACTGCCCGGCTTCGATCACAGCGCTCTGCTGGTCAGCGGTCTGTTTCTCGCAATCATCGTCATCGGATTTTATCTGTTTCTCAACACCCGGCTGGGTTACTGCCTGAGAGCTACCGGTGACAACGAATACATGGTTCGCGCCTCCGGCATCAACAGCAACGCCATGAAAATACTGGGACTGGCCATGGCAAACGGCTTCGTGGGACTGGCCGGCGGCTTGCTTGCACAATACCAGTCCTACGCCGAAATCGGTATGGGTACCGGTATCGTGGTCATCGGTCTGGCTTCCGTCATCATCGGCGAAACCATCTTTGAATTTTTCGCTAAATCCATTCCGCTGCTGCTGCGCCTGGTCGCCGTATGCGTGGGCTCCGTGCTGTACCGTCTGGCCATCGCCTTTGCCATCAGCGCCGGTATGCCCGCCAATGATATGAAGCTGATCTCCGCGCTGATCGTCACCGTAGCTCTTTCCGTGGGTCCGTTAAAAGCCTGGGGAAGACAGCTTTTGGGAAGCGCCTTTTCAAAGCCTTCCGGAAAGGAGGCGCGCCAATGATCCGCATCCAACATTTGAGCAAAACCTTCAATCCCGGCACCATCAATGAAAAGCCGGCGTTGCAGGATATCGATCTTGAGCTGAATCGCGGCGATTTCGTCACCGTCATCGGCGGAAACGGCGCGGGAAAATCCACACTGATGAACTGCATCTCCGGCGTGATTCCCGCGGACTGCGGAACGATTCTTTTGGACGGCAAGGACATCACCCGTTTACCGGAACACAAGCGTTCCCTCTACATCGGACGGGTCTTTCAAGATCCGTTGAAGGGAACCGCCTTCGACATGACCATCGAACAAAATCTGGCCATCGCCTTCGCCAAAGGGAAATCCCACGGCTTTCAGCCCGGTATCTCGAAAAAGGAACGAGAACTGTTCCGGGAGAAGCTGGCGCTTTTGGACATGGGACTGGAGGATCGCATGACCCAGAAGGTCAGCCTTCTCTCCGGCGGACAGCGTCAGGCGCTGACCCTGTTCATGGCCATTTTGGTAAAACCAGTGCTGCTGCTTTTGGATGAGCACACTGCCGCGCTGGATCCGGCTACGGCGAAAAAGGTATTGGAGCTGACCGACCTGTTTGCCGAAAGTCCCGACATGTGTACTCTGATGATCACCCACAACATGAGCGACGCCCTGTCCCATGGAAACCGTACCATTCTCATGAACGACGGCCGTATCGCCATGGATATCTGCGGCGAAGAACGGGACGCCATGACGGTGGAATCGCTGATCGAGGCCTTTGACATTAAAAACGACCGAATGCTGCTGAAATAGCAAAAGCACGGGAACCGATCCCGTGCTTTTTTCTTTTGTCCCGTTACATCGCGCCATGCTGCACCATGGAAAGCAGTTCCTCTCCATCGTCCACAGGCGCCCGGCAGACGCCGTCGCGGCAGTAGTAGTAGCGGATGCCTCTTTCGGGAAGGGGATAATTCACCGTCATGGGGCAAAGCTCCGCCAGCATCAGTTCATTTTCCGGCGTCTTGACCAGGATCACGCCGTTTCCATCCTCCTGATAGAGCCTGCGGCTCAGCTGCGTCAGTTCTTTCTGTGATGCTTCCTCTATTCCGGCGGCCACGCAGATCAGCTGCCAAGAAGGGTACAGCTCCTCCAAAAGCGCGGAAGCTCCGAAGGTACACTCCGTCATGTGAACATTTTGCGCCAGCCATTGATTCTGACGCTGTGCCGTTTCCATCCAGTCCCGACGACCGGTCAATTTCGCCAATCGGTTCAGCACCAAAGCCATTACCGAATTTCCCGAGGGCATGGCCCCGTCGTAGATTTCCTTGGGGCGGCTGATCAGCTGCTCACCTTCACTGGAATACATGAAATATCCGCCCCTCTCTTCGTCCGCGAACAACATCTGCGCTTTTTCCGCCAAGCCGCAGGCCGTCGCCAGATGCTCGGCTTTCCATGTAATTCCGTACAGTTCCAGCATGCCCCAGGCGCAAAATGCGTAATCCGAAAGCTGACCGTCCACGCCCCGCCGACCGTCCTTCCATCGAAGGAATAAGCGCCCGTCACGGTCCATCATGTCATCTTTTAAGAATCGCGCCAGTTCCTCCGCCGTCCGCAGATACGTCTTTAGTCCCAACCCCCGGTAAGCCAGAGCAACCGCCGCCAGCGTCAGTCCGTTCCAGGAAGCCAACACCTTGTCATCCCGATGCAGGGAATAACGGCTTTTGCGGTATTCGTACATGGCCAGCCGATCTTCCTGATACAGCGCTTTGTCGGTGAGACCGGTTTCCATGCCGGTTCGGTTCCATCGGTTCAGCACGTTTTTGCCCTCAAAATTCCCTTCCGAAGTCACGCCGTATCGCTCAGAAAACGCCTGTCCCCGCTTTTCACCCAACACGTCTATGATCTCTTCTTCCGTAAAGACGTAGAACTTTCCTTCTTCCCCTTCGCTGTCCGCGTCCTGACCGCAGGCAAACCCGCCGCCCTCCAGACGCAACTCATTTTGCAGATAGTTCAGCGTTTCCTCCGCCACCCGGCGATGGGAATCCTCTCCCGTCAGTTCCCAAGCTTTGACATAGGCGATCACTAAAAGCGCGTTGTCGTACAGCATCTTTTCAAAGTGCGGCACCAGCCACTTTTCGTCGGTGGAATATCTGGAAAATCCGCCGCCCAGATGGTCGTACATGCCGCCGCAGCGCATCTGTTTCAGCGTGTGCAGCGCCATCTCCCGCGCCCTTACGGCCGCCTCATCGTCTCGTTCCTGCGGGCCGGTTTCGCTGGTTTGATCATCCTGCCGGCCGGTTTTCATCGCACCCTGAAACTGGGCAAACCGCAGCAAAAACCAGAGAATGTGACCCATGGGAAATTTGGGTGCGCCGCCGAAACCGCCCCATTGGGAATCGTAACGCCGGGACAGTTCCTCTACGGCGTTCACAAGAAGTCCGCGATTGAGGAAAGCGGCGTCCCCGCCACAGAAGGCCGCGTTGCCTTCAGCATCCCCAGCCTTGATATCTCCTGTGCCGGCATCCGCTGCGCTGTCCTTGAGCCACCGGGTCAGCTGTTCCCCCGCCGTCTCGATTCGCTCTCGTTCTTCCGTCCACAGGCGCTGAATTTCGTCGGTCAGCTCCAACATGCCCCATTGACCGTAGCGGCTGTGCTTGGGAAGATAGGTGGCCGCAAAGAAAGGCTTTTGCTGCGGCGTCAGAATGACGGAAAGCGGCCAGCCTCCGCTGCCGTTCATGGCCTGACAGGCATCCATATACACCGCGTCTACGTCGGGGCGTTCCTCCCGGTCCACCTTGACGCAGACAAAGACCTGATTCATTTTCTCTGCCACCTGTTCGTCCTCAAAGGATTCATGCGCCATCACGTGACACCAGTGACAGGTGGAATAGCCGATGCTGAGAAACACCGGCTTGTCCTCCCGCTTTGCCTTTTCAAAGGCTTCGTTGCCCCAGGGATACCAATCCACCGGATTTTCAGCGTGTTGAAGCAAATATGGACTCTGTTGATTTTTTAAGTGATTCAACTCCTGCCTCCCGTATGCGAAATTTGTTTTCTTATCTTCCCCGCCTTTCTCTCCGATTATGTTGGCAATGGTTTCATAAAAAATACTGCAATAGGATCATTTCTACTGCAGTATGGGCGAGAACAATGCTATTTCATTCACTCCTGGCTCTGATATTTTTTGTCAGCACCTCTGCCAACCGCAACAATCAAGTTCTCATCACACATCTGCTTTGCAAGGGTGTATGCTCTCGTTCTTTTCACGCCAAGCAGCCCCATGATTTCCGCCTCTGTTATCTGACCGTTGCGGGAAATAAAATCAAGGATTCGTTTCTTTTGAGAAGACAAATGCGTGTGTTGCGACGCAGGCGCTTCATCGTTCCTATTGGGCAAAGTCATTTTGAAAGTGTTCGGTGTCACCTCAATGCGGGGTTGTACAGAACAGTTCTCGTACAATTTGTAAATTCTTCTTATACCGGTTCCGTAGGCTTCAATGAGCTTTAAGCGATGGAATACTTCGGCAAGATTCTTGTTCCTCGGCTGAGAAATGCCGCTGCGAATATCTTCCGCCGTCAAGCCGGGAAGGAGTCCTCCGATGGAAATGAACTCCATTTGCTTGTCGTTAATGTTGATAATAATGCTGCCGCTGAAGCCGTAATCACGATGAACAACCGCGTTGAGCAATGCTTCACGCAAAGCGGTTTCGGGATAATCCGATGTTTCTATGCGCTCAAGTCCCTTAAAGTCAGAAGCCGTGCGGTTGTTCAACATAATATAGTGAAATGCCTCATCCATTTGCTTAAATATGGAACCCCCGAATTCTTGATTGTCCTTAAAGGTCGTATTCTGATCATCGCCAAACACTGCAACCTTAATGGTATGCCGACATTGATCGGACATCAGCAATGCCAAATTCGTAAACAATCTATCGTTCTTGTGAGTCATACCGAGGGCCAAATATTTTTCTTCCGAAAATGTAACGCCGTAACGCTCAAATGTCGCGGCAGCAGAAGTGAAAGTCAGATCCTGTTCCAATGAGCGCATGGATTCAAAATCATCGCCATCGCTTTCCTTAATCATTTGCCGAATCTGTTCATTTGACGCCTGTACGCTGGAAGTTCCCTGTCTTACATAGATGCCGCTGGGTTTCAACCCTTTCGAACGCAGATAATACGGTTTATTCGTTCCTTCGCTTATGGTGATACGAACAACCTTGTTTTCCTGAATGGTATATTTTACGAACATGGTTACATCGGGAAGAATCGCGTCACGAATTCCGTTGGTGATGCGCGTGTATTCATCATCTACGTGATCCAGTCCGACAGCGTTTCCGTCGTTATCGATACCGATATACAAAATTCCGCCGTCAGTGTTTGCAAAGGCAATGACCTCTTTGTATATTTCTTCTGTGAATCCTGCCTTGAATTCAATATTTTCGGTTTCGAAATTCATATGGACACCCCTTCAAACGAATTAAAATTTTACAACTATATTATACCTAATTTTCACTTTTTGTCAACACAAAAGTGAAAATTCAGTGAATATTCACTTTTATCAGCGAAAAATTCACTTTTGAAACTGAATAAGTGACTTTCAAGCTGATGATTGCCTTTATTCAACCAAAAACAACGCGGGGATCAACTGCGCATATCCATACAAAAACGCCGCACAATTCGCAACCCGTCACATTTCATGACAAATCGCAAACTGCACGGCGAATCATAGGTTCTCCATCCGGCAAGATGATCACTTCTGCGCGGCCATCACCAAGCAACCGCTACTGGATGGATGTCACCTCATAACCCTGAGCTTCCACGGCCTTCTTCAGATCGCCGTTGGCGATTTCCGCCTTCAATGTGACTACGGCGGTTCCCGTTTCGTGGCTGACCTCTGCGGACTGCACGCCCTCCAGTTCCTCCAGAGACTTCTTCACTCTGCCTTCGCAGTGACCGCACATCATTCCATTGATTTTCATTGTTCTTTCCATAATAGCTACCTCTTTTCCTCTTTTCTTTATTTTTTTATCGCGGCTGGCGTCATACACCTTCAGCAGGTTCAAACGCAGCGCGTTGGTAACGACACAGAAGCTGGACAGACTCATGGCCGCCGCTCCGAACATGGGATTCAGCTGCCAACCCAGCACCGGGATAAACAGGCCGGCGGCCAGCGGAATCCCTATGGCGTTGTAGAAGAACGCCCAGAACAGGTTTTCGTGAATGTTGCGCAGCACCGCTCTGGACATGCGAATGGCCGCCGCCACGTCGGTGAGCTTGCTGTGCATCAGAACCACATCCGCCGCATCGATGGCAACGTCGGTTCCGGCGCCGATGGCGATACCGATATCGGCTCTGGTCAGCGCCGGCGCGTCGTTGATGCCGTCACCCACCATGGCCACCTTGCCCTGAGAACCCAGACGTCGTATCACATCTTCCTTTCCGGAGGGCAGCACCCCGGCAACCACTTCATCCACGCCCACCTGATCGCCGATGGCCTTGGCCGTCTGCTGGTTATCGCCCGTGAGCATGACCACGCGGATTCCCATGTTCTGCAGCTCGCCGATGGCCTGAGGACTGTCCTCTTTGATGACATCGGCCACGGCGATGATTCCCGAAAGCGTTCCGTTAGCCGCGAAGAACAGCGGCGTCTTGCCCTGCAATGCCAGAGTCTCCGCCTGTTTGCGCAAAGCGTCGGAAACCGCCGCCTTGCCTTCGATGAACTTCAAATTCCCGCCGTACAGTTCTACGCCGTCCATGCGGCCGCGCAGGCCGTTTCCCGGAAGTGCTTCAAATTCCTCCACCGTGGCGGCGTCCAGATTTTTGGACGCACCGTAAGCCACCACCGCCTTGGCCAGAGGATGCTCGCTCTTTTGCTCCAAAGCGTAGGCCTCCGCAACGAGCCGCGCCTCCGTCACTCCCTCCGCCGCGATTACATCGGTCACCTTCGGCTGTCCCATGGTGATCGTGCCGGTCTTATCCAACGCGATGACTTCGATTTTGCCCGTCTCCTCCAGGGAAACCGCCGTCTTAAACAGAATACCGTGGCGGGCGCCCACGCCGTTTCCCACCATGATGGCCACCGGTGTGGCAAGTCCCAGCGCGCAGGGACAGCTGATGACCAGCACGGAAATTCCCCGCGCCAAGGCAAAACCCACGGTCTGTCCCGCAAGGAGCCATCCCGCCATGGTTACCGCCGCAATGGTGATGACCGCCGGGACGAAAATACCCGACACCCGGTCGGCCACCTTGGCGATGGGCGCTTTGGTGGAAGCCGCGTCGCTGACCATGCGGATGATCTGCGCCAGCGTGGTGTCTTCTCCTACCCGCAGAGCTTTGCACCGCAGATATCCCGACTGGTTGATGGTGGCGGCGGACACGTTGTCCCCTTCTTCCTTATCCACCGGAATGCTTTCGCCGGTGAGAGCCGCTTCGTCCACCGCGCTGTTTCCTTCTAAAATGATGCCATCCACCGGGATGCTTTCTCCCGGACGAACCACAAATTCCTCGTCGATGCCCACTTCTTCAATGGGAACGCTGATTTCCTTTCCGTCGCGAATCACCGTCGCCGTCTTGGGAGCCAGCTTCATCAGGCTTTTT
>CANEEC010000059.1 GCA_947426455.1 uncultured Clostridia bacterium
CCATGACGAAACGGCTGGACCGGCTATGAGCGCCGCATACAAGCTGCTGGGAAAGGAAGATACATATCGTTTGATCCAGAAGGCGCAGGAGGGGGATACCTGTGCCAGAGAACAGCTGATTCAGGCCAACACCGGACTGGTTAAGAGCCTGGCTCTGAAATTTACCATTCAGGGATATGAATTGGAGGATGTGATGCAGGTGGGTTTCATCGGTCTGCTGAAGGCCATCGACCGGTTTGATCCCCAGTTTGACGTCATGTTTTCCACGTATGCGGTACCTATGATTTTGGGAGAAATCAAACGGTATTTGCGGGATGACGGAAGGATCAAAATCAGCCGTCAGACGAAGCAGGATGTGAAGCGGATGCGGCTTTTGGCGGAGGAATTCAGCCAGAGAGAGGGAAAAAGTCCCAGGATCAGCCAGTTGGCGCAGCTGATGGGAGAAAGCCAGGACAGAATCGTATATCTGATGGAAGCTCAGGAGGCCCTCTACGGCATGGAAAGCCTGGACGATCCGGACTGTACGGCGGGACGGACGGTGCAGGGCAGTCCTCCCGAGGATCGCATTGTGGAACAGCTGAATCTGAAAAACGCCATCGAGCGTCTGTCTCAGCGAGAACAAAAAATCCTGCTTTTACGGTATTTTCGCGATATGACCCAACAGCAGATCGCCGATCGCATGGGCATGTCCCAGGTGCAGGTATCGCGGCTGGAGAAGAAAATCATGGAGCAGCTGCGACTGGAAATGAAAGAAAATGTATGAACGTGAGCCGGAATGTCCGTAAAATTTGCGGCTGTTTTTTTGACAGAGAAAAAATTAGGGCAGGAAAAACAAAAAAACAAAGAAATTATGGTCAAAATTTGAATAATTGTGTTGCAAAATTTGCGGAAAAATGTAATACTATTATTGTATGCTGTTAATTCTGTAACGAAAGAAAACACAGCACACAAACCTTGACGCAAGGTGAACTTGTTAAATTATTTAAGGAGGCATAAAACATGAACTTTCAACCGACGAAAGAACAAGAGTTTGTAAGAAAAATGGTCCGCAGCTTCGCTGAAACCGAATGCGAACCTATCGCTGCAGACATCGACAAGGAACATCGGTTCCCCGTTGAGACCGTAGAGAAAATGGCAAAGTACGGTCTGCTGGGTATTCCTTTCCCCACCGAGCTGGGCGGAGCCGGCGGTGACCACATCTCCTACGCCATCACCGTAGAAGAACTGTCCCGTGTCTGCGCGTCCACAGGCGTTATCTGTTCCGCACACACTTCTCTGTGCTGCTGGCCGATCTTTAACTACGGTACTGCAGAGCAGAAGGAAAAGTATCTGCCGGATCTGCTGTCCGGTAAGAAGCTGGGCGCTTTCGGTCTGACCGAACCTGGTGCCGGTACCGATGCCAGCGGTCAGCAGACGAAGGCTGTTTTAGACGGTGAAGAATACGTTCTGAACGGTTCCAAAGTATTCATTACCAATGGTGGTTATGCCGATGTATTCGTAGTTATGGCTATGACCGATAAATCCAAGGGCAACCACGGAATCACCGCGTTCATCGTTGAAAAGGGCGATGCCGGTTTCTCCATCGGTAAGACCGAAGATAAGTTAGGTATCTGCGCTTCCTCTACCACCGAGCTGATTTTCGAAAACTGCAGAATCCCCAAGGATCGTCTGCTGGGCAAGGTCGGCCAGGGTTTCAAGGTAGCGATGTCCACTCTGGACGGCGGCCGTATCGGTATCGCTTCTCAGGCTCTGGGTATTGCACAGGGTGCTTTCGACGTTACCGTTGATTATATGAAGTCCAGAAAGCAGTTCGGCAGATCTCTGTCCAAGTTCCAGGCTCTGCAGTTCGAAATGGCTGAAATGAAGACCAGAATCGAAGCGGCGAGACTGCTGGTTTACAAGGCTGCATTCAAGAAGGATCAGCACGTTCCCTACAGCGTAGACGCTGCTATGGCTAAGCTGTATGCGGCTGAAACCGCAATGTATGTTACCACCAAGTGCGTTCAGTTCCACGGCGGTTACGGTTACACCAAGGACTACCCGGTAGAACGCATGATGAGAGATGCTAAGATCACCGAAATCTACGAAGGTACTTCCGAAGTGCAGAAGATGGTTATCGCAGCTTCTGTATTTGGTAAATAAGTAAGAGGGAGGAGACAAATAATGAAAGTTATCGTATGCGCAAAGCAGGTACCCGATACCAATGAAATTAAAATCAATCCGGAAACCGGCTCTCTGATCAGAGACGGCGTTCCTTCCATTCTGAATCCGGACGACGCCAACGCTCTGGAAGAGGCTCTGAAGTTGAAGGATATGTATCCTGATACTCACATCACCGTTGTTTCCATGGGACCTCCCCAGGCTCAGGATATGCTGTTCGAATGCTTAGCGATGGGCGCTGACGAAGCGATCCTCTTAAGCGACAGAGCCGTAGGCGGTTCCGATACCTATGCGACCTCCAACGCCATCAGCGCTGTGATCGACAAGTACAAGAAGGAATTCGGCGACTTCGACATCATCTTTGGCGGACGTCAGGCCATCGACGGAGATACCGCTCAGGTTGGTCCTCAGATCGCTGAAAAGCAGCACCTGCCGCAGGTTACCTACGTTGTTGACTTCAAGCTGTCCGACGACAAGAAGACCGTTACCGTTAAGAGACAGCTGGAGGATGGCTACGAAGAAATCGAAGTTAAGACTCCCTGCATGCTGACCTGCACCAAGGAACTGAACCAGCCCAGATATATGTCCATGAAGGGCATCTTCAACAAGGACAAGAAGATTACCGTATGGAGCGCTGCTGACTGTGAAGTAGATCTGAGCGTTGTAGGTCTGAAGGCTTCTCCGACCAACGTATATCGTTCCTTTACGCCGCGTCCGAAGGGCAAGGGCGTTATGGTTGCGGGCGATACCGAAGCTGAAATCGCAGCGAATCTGATTGCAAGCTTTAAAGAAAAGCATATCATTTAATAGGAGGAAAGTAACATGTCTACAAATCTGGCAGATTACAAAAATATTTGGGTATTTGCAGAGCAGCGTCAGGGAAAGATCATGGGCGTAGCTCTGGAGCTGATCGGCGAAGCTTGCAAGCTGGCCAAGGACATCAGCGATGAAACAGAAGTTTGTGCAGTACTGGTTGGCGACGGCATCGAAGATCTGGCTAAGGAATGCTTCGAATACGGCGCTGATAAGGTTTATCTGCTGCAGCATCCCCTGCTGAAGAACTTCACCACCGACGCTTACGCAAAGGTTATGACCGAAGCGATGGAAGTTTACAAGCCGGAAATCGTGCTGTACGGCGCAACTCACATCGGCCGTGACCTGGCTCCCCGTATTGCGGCGAGAAGCCACACCGGTCTGACCGCTGACTGTACACATCTGGACGTCAGCGTTGCCAAGTATATCGAATTCGCTAAGGCAAACACCACTCTGGATACCTCTACACTGGATCCCGAAAGCAAGGATACCGGTCTGAAGATGACCAGACCTGCCTTCGGCGGCAACCTGATGGCTACCATCGTTTCTCCCAGAACTCGTCCGCAGATGGCTACGGTTCGTCCCGGCGTAATGAGCAAGAGAGAAAGAGAAGCAGGCAGAACCGGCGAAGTCATCAAGGTAGATGTAAAGCTGAGCGAAGCTGACGTAAGAACCAAGATCCTGAACATCGTTAAGGAAGCCAAGGAAATGGTTTCCCTGACCGATGCGGACATCATCTGCTCCGGCGGACGTGGTCTGGGCGGTCCCGAAGGCTTCAAGCTGATTCAGGAATTCGCTGACAAAGTTGGCGGCGTTGTAGGTTCTTCCCGTGCCTGCGTTGATAACGGCTGGATTGACCACGCTCATCAGGTTGGTCAGACCGGTACCACTGTAAAGCCGAAAATCTACTTCGCTTGCGGTATTTCCGGCGCGATCCAGCATCTGGCCGGTATGCAGGATTCCGATATCATCGTTGCCATCAACAAGGATCCGGATGCTCCGATCTTCGAAGTTGCCGACTACGGTATCGTTGGAGACCTGTACAAGGTAATTCCCCAGATCATGGAAGCCTGGGATAAGTAATGACCTAACCCCGCGACTGGCAAGCGAAGCGCGGACAGAGCGGCGGTAGGTCAGATGTCGCGCAGCTTAGTGATTGGCACGCCAAAGGCGTGACAGAGCTTAGCGGAGCCGACGAAATGACCTAACCCCGCGACTGGCGATGTGCGCTTAACAGTTTTCTATCGCAATATCAACCGCCGGAAATCACAGCAATGTGGTCTCCGGCGTTTGTATTTTGCGAAGTGGCAGTTACTCTACGGAGCGTTGATTGCAACGCTTCTTTTTTTATGCAATGATATAGAAAACAAAGCAAATGAGGAGGTAATACTATGAAATTTATTATTTTTAATGGAAGTCCATCCGGAAAAAACGGAAGTACCGGCATCATGGGAAACGCCTTTTTAAAGGGCGCAGAAAAAGCCGGCGCTCAAGTGGAACACGTTTTTTTGTCGGAAAAGAACATCGGGTATTGCAAAGGCTGTTTTACCTGTTGGTTTCAAACGCCCGGAACGTGCGTAATGAAAGACGACATGGAGGAACTGATGGAAAAATATCGTCAGGCGGACGTGGTTTGCTTTGCCACACCGGTGTTTACCTGGAATATGACGGCGAATTTAAAGGCCTTTGTAGACCGCCTCGCGCCACTGAAATCCCCTTTGATCGTGCGTCGTGAGGATGATTTTGATCTGGCGGATGCCGTGTCGAAAACCCAGAAGTTTGTCATCATTTCAAACTGCGGATTTCCCGGGAAAAACAATTTTGAGACTTTGAAGCAGGTTGTAGCTTCCTGTAATCCAGTTTTAGAAATCTATCGAAACTGCGGCAAGCTGCTGAAAAGCAAAGATGAGCAGGTGCAGCGCAAAGTAAGTCAATATCTGGAAGCGGTGGAGCAGGCCGGCTATGAAATGGCCGCTTCGGGCGAGGTTTCGGAAAAGACCAGAAAGAGTTTGGAAATGGAACTGATGCCGGTGCAGGAATACGTGCGCTATTTGGGAATGTAATCGGGGAAGACCACGGGTAAAATCCATGGACAAGAAATTTTCTTTGTGGTAGACTAAATCGTATGAGGCTGCAAAACAGGAAATGAGGTTGCACAGCAAAGAACGAAATAGAGATTCCACACAGAAAAGGGAACAGAATGAAGCAGAAGCTGAAGGAATATTTGAATATAGACTGGAAATTGAACCACAGGAATTTTCATATCGATGGAAAGGCCTGGAAAGAGTGGCTGATGAAAAAGCGGTCGACCCGAGAGATCGGCTGGCTCATGTCCATCGTCATCGTGTTTTTAAGCGCGGCGTATATTACAATGACTGTCTACGGAATCCAGCCGGGATATCTGTGGGAAGCGCTGGCCTATACGCGAAACGATTCCTTCCTTTTCTGGCTGAACTTTTTACCGCCGCTCCTGGCGGTGGGAGCCGTCTGGCTTCTGACGGATCGGCTGTTTTATTCCGCCGGAGGGGTGTGCTTTGTGTTTCAGGTGTTTTCCTATATCAATACCGTGAAGATCGCCTATCGCGACGATCCGCTGGTTCCAAGCGATCTGGCGCTGCATCGCGAAGCGCTTGCCGCAGTAGAGGACTACGGTCTGAAGATGGATTGGGCAGTGCTGGCTCTGATCTTCGGTTCTCTGTTGTTTTTTGTCCTCTGCGGATGGTTTGTCCATAGCCGGAAGATTCACGAGAAGATTCGCGCTGTTCTCTTTGTAGTGGTGATTTTCGCCTTCCTGTCGGCGGATGAGGGCTGGTACAATTCCCGGGAACTGTACTTTGCTTTGCCCAAGTCCGATCCCACCAATATGGTTGCGGTATACGATGATCTGGGTTTTACCTATTGTTTTCTGTACCACGTCAGCGCCTACGCCGTGGATGAGCCGGAGGCGTTTGTCAAAGAGGATGCGGAGGACTGGAATACGGCGACTGCCGAAGCCACGGCGCCGGAGAAAAAACCTCACATCATCTTCGTGATGAACGAAGCCTTTTACGACATTTCCAATCATGCCCGCATGGCTTCCGCAAACATCGATCCATTGGCGAATTTCAACCGCATCGCATCTTCTGACCGCGCGGTCAGCGGATATATCGTGGTTCCCAATTTTGGCGGCGGTACGGCAAATACGGAGTTCGATGTCCTTACGGGGATGCAGACCAATATGATCAGCGAAACGGGGCCGTCGGCGTTCCGGGTGGTTCACAAAAACACCGTGACGTTGGCGCGGCTGCTTCAAGAACAGGGTTATCAGAACTTTTTCCTTCATCCCGGGGATAGCTGGTTTTACAACCGGCAGAACGTCTACCGCATGTTTGGAATGAAGGATCAGATCTTTAAAGACGCCTTCGAAAAAGAGGACTACAAGGGCGATAATATGGCATGGGTGAAGGATGACGCCTGTGCGGATACGTTCATCGAGGAATTTGAGCGCAGGAGGGCGGAAAGCGACGATCCCATCTTCAGCTATGTGGTAACCATCGAAAATCATACGGCTTACAACAACAATAAATTTGGCAATATGACCTTCCCCTGGGTGTGGACGGAAAAGCCGCTTTCGGATTACATGGCGCAGGAATACCTGTCCGTGTATCTGGAGGGGTTGCGGGATGCCGACGCCATGCTGGGAAAACTCACCGAGTATTTCGACGATCTGGATGAGCCGGTGATCCTGGCCTTTTACGGCGACCATCTGCCCAATTTGGGGGCGGATTATCTGACCTACAGAGAATTGGGTATCGAAATAGGAAAGACAGACACGCCGGAACATACGCTGTTTACCTACAGTCCGCCTTTTGTGGTTTGGGCAAACGAGGAAGCCGCGGATTCCACGGAATTTCTCGCCATGAAGAAGCAGCTTGAGATGGGTCACGACGAAGTGATGTCGGCCAACTATCTGGGGAGTACCGTGCTTCAGTTGTCCGGATTTTCCGGATTAAACCCATATTTTGACTTTTTGAATGAGCTTCGGTCGCAGCTTCCCGTGATCTGGAAGGAAAATTACGTTTTGGAGGATGGAACGTATACGGATCGCATCGACAGGGATTTGGAGGATTTAGTCGAAAAGCTGCGCTGCTGGGAATATTATAAATTGAAATATGAAACGGTGGACGAGTAAAGAATGCCGCCGGGTCGCTGTGATGCGATTCGGCGGTATTTTTTTTACCAGCTTTGGAAATCCTATGGACAGCGTAAGGAGGATGAACCATGAGTAATGATAAAAAATTGCCGGATATCGGAACGGAACAGGATCCTAAGGTGAAAAAGCAAAAGGCGAAGGCCTATGAAGAGTATGCGAAACAGTTTACGCCAAAACCAAAGTATGCGGCAAACGGCCTAAAGGCCTTTGTGGTGGGCGGACTGATCTGCTGCGGCGCCTTTGCGGTTCAAAACTGGCTGATGGATTTTATGAAACTGGAAGAAAAGGAGGCCGGCACCTGGGTGACCGTGCTTTTGGTCTGTCTGGCGCAGCTTCTCACCGGACTGGGATGGTTTGATTCCCTGGCGAAGTTTGCCGGAGCGGGGTGCATCGTGCCCATCACCGGATTTGCCAACGCCATGGTATCTCCCGCCATCGAATACAAGGCGGAGGGGCCGGTGCTTGGCGTGGGAGCGAAACTGTTCAGCGTGGCGGGACCCGTTCTGGTCTGCGGGATTACTGCGTCGGTGATCGCCGGCATCATTCAGGTGTTTCGATAGGAGGGGAGAACATGAACAATCAGAGGGGAAAGCACAGCATTGTCTTTTCCAATCGTCCCAACATTGTGGGAGCGGCGGCGGTGGGCGGCGTCAAGGAGAGCCAGGGGCCTCAGAAAAAATGGTTTGATTTTACTTTAGAGGATGATATCTTCGGCGAAAAGACCTGGGAGAAAGCCGAGGGAAAAATGGTAAAGAAGGCCATCGATCTGGCTCTGAGCAATGGACGGGTTTCGGAGAAGCAGGTGGATATTTTGCTGGGCGGCGATCTGATCAATCAGCTGATGATCGCCAACTACGCCGCGCGGGATCTGCAAATGCCCTTCTTAGGGTTGTACGGCGCCTGTTCTACCATGACGGAATCGTTGATTGCCGGTTCTGTATTCATCGACGGCGGATACGCTTCCTGCGCCGTATGCGCGGCCTCCAGCCACTATTGCACGGCGGAACGACAGTTTCGCATGCCTTTGGAACACGGCAACCAGCGGCCGCCTTCGGCTCAGTGGACGGCCACGGCTGCCGGCAGCATGGTGCTTTCCAAAGACAGGGCGCCCGGCCGCAATATCTGCGTAACCGCGGCCACCATCGGGCGGGTGCTGGATCCGGGAATCAAAGATGTAAACGAGATGGGAGCTGCCATGGCTCCGGCGGCAGCGGATACGCTGCTGACTCATTTTCGCGATTTAGGACGGTCACCGGAGGATTACGACGTGATTTTAAGCGGCGACCTGGGACACGTGGGGAAAAAGATTCTGATGGATTTAATGGCGAAGCAGGGAGTGCCTATGGCGGAGAACTACAATGACTGCGGCGCATTGATGTACGATGACAGTCAGGATGTACACAGCGGCGGAAGCGGCTGCGGTTGTTCCGCCTCCATTTTTGCCGGACGCATCATCAAGGAAATGCGCCAGGGAAAGATTCGGCGCGCCCTGATCATGTCCACGGGAGCGCTGTTATCCACCATCAGCAGCGGTCAGGGAGAAACCATTCCCGGTATCGCCCATGCCGTCGTATTGGAAGCGGAAGGAGGAGAATAATTTTGGAATATATCAACGTATTTATAACGGGGGGCGCCATCTGTCTCATAGGACAAATCCTTCTGGACACTACGAAGCTGACGGCGCCGCGCATTCTGGTAATTTTCGTGGTCAGCGGCGCTGTTCTTCAAGTGCTTGGCTGGTATGAGCCTTTGGTGGAATTTGGAAAGAGCGGCGCTACGGTTCCCCTGCCCGGTTTCGGCTACAGCCTGGCCAAGGGGGCCATGGAAGAAGTATCAAAAAAGGGTTTACTAGGCATATTGACCGGAGGCTTAACGGCCACGGCGGCGGGAATCGGCGCGGCAATCGGATTCGGATACATTGTAGCGCTGATCTTTTCCCCCAAATCTATTCGGTAGGCTGCTTGATCATCGGAAGAAAATTTGATAAATAGAAGAAAGACGGCGGGCGATCCTGCCGTTTTTTTATGGAAGGACGGTGAAAAGTTCCGCTTTTTTGTATGGAGAAAACAGCGGACAATTCGTTGTTTTTACATGAAGAAGGCCATGGACCGGCCGCGGAACTCCGGTATAAAAATACAATAAATTCCATTTTGATTCTTGAATATTTTTACAAATATTGATATAATAGGATTACAATTAGAAAGGGGAGTATTATGAGCTTTGGTCAGTGGGGAGAAGAACAGGCTTGCGCCTATTTAAAACAACACGGATTTCGGATCGTAGAACGGAACTTCCGCTGTCGTACAGGGGAACTTGACATCGTGGCGAAAAAGGATGAGACCCTCTGCTTTGTGGAGGTCAAAAGCCGTCGAAGCGTAATGCTGGGATGGCCGGGAGAAGCGGTGACGGCGGAAAAGCAGCGCCGGATACGCAGCGCGGCCGCTTTTTACATGCGCCGAAAGCCGATTTGGAAAGAGGGAGTTGCCAACTTGAGAATGGATGTGATAGAGGTGCTGCGCTGCGGAGAACGGACGTACATACGACATACCGAAAACGCGTTTTAGATAGGGGGACTTTCATGTATTCAGCGATTCAAACGGCCACCCTTTGGGGTTTGCAGGGGGAAAGCGTTACGGTGGAGACGGATCTGTTGCCGGGTTTGCCGGGGCTGACGCTGGTGGGTTTGCCGGATCAGTCGGTAAAAGAGTCGAAAGAACGGGTGCGAAGCGCCATACTCAACTGCGGCTTCGGTTTTCCCGGAAGAAAAATCGTAGTGAATTTGTCGCCGGCGGATCGGCGTAAGGATGGGAGCCACTTCGACCTGCCCATCGCCATAGGGATTTTGTGTGCCTGGGGAAAATTAGATCAGACAGAGGTGGAGGATTACGCCATGATCGGCGAGCTTTCCCTCAATGGAGATGTGAGGGGCGTGAAGGGTGCGCTGCCTCTAATATTGGCGCTGCGAAGTCAGGGTTGGAAAAAGATTATCCTGCCGCTGGAAAACGCGGGAGAAATGGAACTGATCCGCGATATAAAGCTGTACGGAGTTGAGCATTTACAGCAGGTGACAGCGCATTTACAGGGAAGCCGGCCGCTGCGGCTGCTGCAGGGAGAGACGATCCAAGAAAGCGACACGAAACCGCAGACGGAGGATTTCTGTCAGGTCGTGGGACAGGAGACGGCGAAGCGCTGTGTGGTTTTGGCCTGCGGAGGAATGCATGGACTGCTGATGAACGGTTCTCCCGGCGTGGGAAAGACCATGATCGCCAGCCGGATCCCCACGGTGCTTCCTGCGCTGACCTACGACGAAATACTGCAGGTTACGGGAATTTACAGCGCTGCCGGCGCGTTGTATGAAAGAGAGGGGGAGTTTTCCCGGCCGCCTTTTCGCGCGCCTCATTACAGCATATCCGCCTCTGCGCTGATCGGAGGCGGTCAAAATCCCAAACCCGGAGAAGTGTCTTTGGCCCATAACGGAGTTTTATTTTTAGATGAGCTGCCGCTCTTTGAAAGAAAGGCTTTGGAACTTTTGCGGACACCCTTGGAGAAGGGCGAGGTGCACGTGTCCCGAATCAGGGGAAACTGCGTCTTTCCCAGCCGATTTTTGCTTGTGGCGGCGGCCAATCCCTGCGCCTGCGGCTATTATGGAGATCCTCACCGCCAGTGCCGCTGCACTGCCAGCCAACTGGAACAGTATCGCCGAAAGCTGTCGGGACC
>CANEEC010000060.1 GCA_947426455.1 uncultured Clostridia bacterium
ACCTGTTCAGCGACGGTCTGAGAGACGCGCTGGATCCCAAACTGAGAAAGTAGGAGGAAACGATATGTCGAGAAAAATTTTAGAAGTAGATCAGCTTCACACCTCCTTCTTCACCCATCTGGGAGAGGTGAAGGCCATTCGCGGCGTCAGCTTCTGCCTCAATGAAGGGGAAGCCATCGGTATCGTAGGAGAGTCGGGAAGCGGAAAGAGCGTAACCTCTCTGTCCATCATGCGGCTTCTGCAGCATCCGGGAAAGGTGGTGGGCGGTGAGATTCGCCTCCACGGAGAAAATCTCCTGAAGTATTCCCAGGATCAGATGCGAAAGGTGAGAGGCGAGAAGATCGCCATGATCTTTCAGGACCCCATGACCTCCATGAATCCCGTCTACACCGTGGGAAATCAAATCGAAGAGATGATTTTGGAACATAAAAAGATCAGCCGGCAGGAGGCGCGCGCCCACGCTGCGGAAATGCTGGGCATGGTGGGAATTCCTTCGCCCGAGCAGCGGCTTTCTAACTATCCCCACGAGTTTTCCGGAGGTATGCGTCAGCGGGCGATGATCGCCATGGCGCTGGCCTGTTCGCCGGAAATCCTCATTGCCGACGAGCCTACCACAGCGCTGGATGTGACCATTCAGGCACAGATTTTGCGCTTGATTAAGAAGTTCAACGAAGAAATGAACATGTCCACCATTTTGATCACCCACGACCTGGGCGTGGTGGCCGACATGTGCCAGAGAATCCTGGTGATGTACGGCGGTCTGATTATGGAGGAGGGAACGAGAAGCCAGATCTTCTACAATCCCAAGCATCCCTATACCATGGGTCTGTTGAAGTCCATTCCCAAGGCCACCGATGAGAAGCAGAGGCTGGTTCCCATTTTGGGAACGCCGCCGGATCTGCTCCATCCGCCGAAGGGTTGCCCCTTCTGCAGCCGGTGTCAGTTCGCCATGAACATCTGCAGCCAGAAGCAGCCGCCCTACTTTGAGGACGCGGACGGCCATCGGGTGATGTGTTGGCTGATGCACGAGGACGCGCCTTATATCGAGGCCTATGAAAAGCAGAAAGGCGGTGTGAGAGCATGAGCGGACAGAAACTCATCGAAGCCATTCATCTGAAAAAATATTTCGCAAAAGAAACCGGCTTTATCAAGAAGAACACGCAATACGTGAAAGCCGTGGACGACGTTTCCTTTCACATTGACAAACAGGAAACGCTGGGACTGGTGGGGGAATCCGGCTGCGGCAAGTCCACTACCGGACGAACCATGATCCGGCTGTACGAACCCACGGAGGGTCAGGTCATCTACGACGGCGTGGATATTTCCCACCTGTCCAGAGAAGAACTGATGCCCTACCGCAAGAAGATGCAGATGATCTTTCAGGATCCCTACGCGTCCTTAGACGCCCGTATGACGGTGGCGGATATCATCGGCGAACCGCTGGACATCCACAACCTGTTAAAGGGTAAGGAGAAGGAAGACCGCATCAAAGAGCTGTTGGAGACCGTAGGTCTGCGCGCCAGCCACGCCAGCCGTTATCCCCACGAATTCTCCGGCGGACAGCGTCAGAGAATCGGAATTGCCAGAGCCCTGGCCGTCAACCCGGAATTCATCATCTGCGACGAACCCATTTCGGCGCTGGACGTTTCCATACAGGCGCAGGTGGTCAATATGCTGGAGGATCTGCAGGATCAGCTGGGGTTGACCTATCTGTTCATCGCCCACGACCTGTCCATGGTGCGGCACATTTCCAACCGCGTGGGCGTCATGTATCTGGGAAGCCTGGTGGAAATCGCAGAGCGAAACGAGCTGTACAATCATCCGGCTCATCCCTATACGCAGGCGCTGCTGTCGTCCATTCCCATCGCCGATCCGGATTTGACGAAGCAGAAGCAGAGCATCATTTTGGAAGGGGACGTTCCCAGTCCTCTGAATCCTCCTTCAGGCTGTAAGTTCCGCACCCGCTGCCGGTTTGCCACCGAGCGCTGCGCGGAAGAAACGCCGGTGCTGAAGGAGATCGCTCCCGGTCATTACGGAGCCTGCCACATGCTGTAGGCGGCTTCGATGATATCTCGTTGATAGATAGTTATCAAACAAGGAGGAAAAGCAAATGAAAGGTAAGAAATTAGTCAGCCTGCTGCTGGCGCTGATCCTGATGCTGTCCATGGCTGCCTGCGGCGGCAGTGGTCAGGGTGAAGGAGAAGGCACATCCGACGGTATTCTGATCTGGAATATCGGAACAGAACCGAAGTACATCGATCCCCAGCTGAACACTTCGGCAGACGGAGGTCACGTAGACAACAACCTGTTCGAAGGTCTGATGGTGGACACCAGAGACGGCCTGGAATACGGTGTTGCGGAAAGCTACGACCTGGAAGCCAACGCTGATGGCGTGGCGGATACCGTCTACACCTTCCACTTAAGAGAGGACGCCAAGTGGTCCGACGGTGAACCGGTAGTCGCCGGCGATTTCGTCTACGCATGGATTCGTGCCTGCAAGCCGGAAACCACGGCAAGCTCCGCGAACCTGATCTTCGACTACGTAAAGGGCGCCAAGGAATTCTACAACGGCGAAGGCGCTCTGGAAGACGTGAAGATCGAAGCGCTGGACGATCACACCCTGCGCGTCGAGCTGAACAACCCCGTTCCTTACTTCCTGGCTCTCACATCCTTCTACACCTACATGCCCGTCAGAGAGGATGTAGTAGAAGGTCAGGTGGGTTGGGATAAGGACCCCGCCACCTGTATTTCCAACGGTCCCTTCAAGCTGGCGGAATACAAGATCGGTTCTCACATTCTGATGCTGAAGAACGAGCACTATTGGGACGCGGAAAATGTTAAGCTGGAGGGCGTCAAGGGTCTGATGATCCAGGAAGCCACCACGGCGATGCAGGGTTATGAGGCCGGCGATATCCAGGTGAACGCCCTGATTCCCCAGGAAGACGTACCGAAGCTTTTGGCAGAGGATCCCAATTTCTATTCTGAGCCTTCCATGTCTTCGGCGTTCTATTCCTTCAATGTGGACGTAGAACCCACCAACGACGTAAACGTGAGAAAGGCGCTGACGCTGGCCATCGACAGAAAGCAGCTGGTAGAGCAGGTTCTGCGCGGCGGCGAGCTGCCGGCTTCCGCTTATGTACCGCCCGCTTTCTCCCTGTCCGATGGCGCAACTTCCTTCCGCGAGCTGGACGCTGACGGAAAGACCGTAAAGGAATACGGTATCGATCCCTGGGGCGCTCAGGTAGAAGAAGCTCAGGCGTATCTGGCAGCGGCCGGATATCCCAACGGCGAAGGCTTCCCGGAAATCGAACTGCTGTACAATCAGGACGAGAACGATAAGAAGATCGCTGAAGCGATTCAGAACATGTGGAAAGAAAATCTGGGCATCACTGTGAATCTGCGCAGTGAAGAATGGGGAACCTTCATAAGCTCCAGATACAACGGAAACCACGTTATCTGCCGCGGAAACTGGGGCGGAGATTACAACGATCCCATGACCATGCTGGATCTGTTCAGCTCCTACGGCATCAACTACTCTCAGTGGAGATGGGCACCCTTCGCCGACAGAGAGACCGATACCGTGATGAATCCGGCCAACAAGACCTATGATGAACTGCTGGCAAAGGCATCCAAGACCACCGGCGAAGAACGCGACAAGACCCTGAAGGCTGCGGAAAAGATCCTGGTAGAAGACGAAGCCGTCATTCTGCCGCTGTACTTCCCCACCGACAAGTACGTCATCGACAGCTCTCGCGTCACCGGCGTAGAACGGGCGCCCATGGGTCACTGGATCTTCAAGAATGCGGAACTGATCGACTAAGAACTGAGATATGACCAAAATGCAAAAGAAAAGAGAAGACGAATATCGTCTTCTCTTTTCTTTTGCGGTTTTCCGACCGTGGAGCGGTTGAAACGAGAGCGCTGGATATGGTATGATAACATGAGAAAGAGAGAAGGGGAAGGCTTATGCGAATCAATATCATTGAAGATGAAAAGAGCCTGAATTTTTTGATGGCGAAATATCTGGAGGACGAAGGTTACAAGGTTCAGAGTTTTCTCAACGGCGCGGAGGCCAGAGAGCATATGCGGGAGCTGGTGGATCTGTGGGTGATCGATATCATGCTTCCGGATACCAATGGGTTCAGCCTGTTCAAGGAGATCAAGCGATATCATCCCGACGTCTATACCATTTTCATCTCCGCCAGAAACCAGGATATCGACAGGGTTGCCGGATTGGAGATGGGATGCGACGACTACATTCCCAAACCCTTCATGGTGCGGGAACTGATCATCAAGGTGAATCGTCTGCTGCGACGAAACGGCGAGCAGAGAAGCACCTTGCTGTTCGGACGGTACCAGCTGGATCTGCGGCGTCGGCAGGTGCGGGACGGTCAGGAGGTCATCGTCCTGTCCTCCAACGAGTACGAGCTGCTCTTGTATCTTTTAAACAATGAAAACGCCGTGCTGAGCCGGGAGAATATTTTGGACCACGTATGGGGAATGGATTATTACGGAACGGATCGGGTGGTGGACGATACCATCAGGCGGCTTCGGAAAAAAATAGACGGTCTGAAAATCAAGACGATTTACGGCCAGGGATACTGCTATGAGGGCATGGAGGAGAGATGAAGAATAAACCTTTGAGCGTTCAGGTATGGGTGACCACCTCGGTGCTGAACAGTCTGATTACGGGACTTGGACTGGTGGCCTTTTTGCTGGTTCTGCACTTTCAAGGCAGCAGCGAGCTTCCGGCGTGGAATCAGGGATTGGCGGCGGCCGCGCTGCAGGTGTTGCTCTGCATGGTGATTTTCAATATATTGGCGGCCAAACGGATTGCCGATACGCTCTGCCGTCCCATTCAGCAGGTAGAGGAACGGATGCGGAAGATTTCCCGCAAGGAGTGGGAACCGGCGCTGGCCAGCGTGGACCGTCAGGACGAGATCGGAAATCTGGTCAATACCCTGGTCAATATGCAGAACAGCCTGATGGGCATGGAGGAGGAGGAAGAATTTTTCCTTCAGAGCATATCTCACGGTCTGAAAACGCCCATCATGGTGATTCGGAACTGCTGTCAGGCGCTGCGGGATCACATCTACATCAACGATTCGGAGGAGGAGACCATCGCCGTCATCGAGGAAGAGGCAGCGGATTTAGAGGACAGCGTGCGCAAGTTCCTCATCATCCACTCTTTCGATTATATTCTGGGTAAGAAATCCGACTTTATGGAGATTCGGATTCGGCGGATGATCCGGGATATCGCGGATCGTTTTTCCGCTGGAAACCAGCATCTGACCATCACCGTAAGCGGCAAGGACGATTGCATTTTGGGAAAGCCGGAGCTGATAAAAACGGCCATTACCAACATTGTGGAAAATGCCACCCGCTATGCCAACAGCTTCATCGATATCTTCACGGAGGAGGATAAGACAGATCCGGAGGAATATCTTTTGCTTTACATAAGAAATGACGGCGAGAAAATCGATGACGATATTCTCAGCCGCTTTTTCGATAAATATCATAAGGGCAACAAGGGAAATTTCGGCCTGGGCTTGTACATCACCAAGAAGATCGTGGAGTTCCACGAGGGCGAGGTCTGGGTGGAAAATGACCGCGGCTGCGTTCGGTTTGCGCTGCGTTTGCGGCGTGCCGCTTCCCAGGAATAGCGGCAAAATGGCGGCGTACGTTATGGTTGAAGTCCGCGGTCTCTGGCCTGTTTTAAGAGATAAGTATAGCGAGCTTTGGCGGACAGCAGGTCGTAAGTGGCCTGATCGATGAGATCCTGATCGGTGGCTTCCCGGAAGTGATTTTCCGCGTACTGCCAGGCGTCTAAGGCAGCTTGTAAATCGCGGTGAAGCCGTTCTTCTTCTTTGACCTGCGGGGCGGGGGTATGGCCGGTCACCTTTCGGCGTGCCTGCGCTACGGCCTGTTTTAATGCTGTTAAATTGGAACTCATATGTTTTCCTCCTTTTCCTTACTTCTATTCTACGCGCAGATTTCATATTTTATACAGATTCGCCGGATGGGTTTGAAGAAAACGGCGCGGCTTTGTCGTTTTATAAAGTGAAGGGGGAAGAACGTATGATGGAAATGGGAATTTTACTGGCGTTTACTATGGGAATGATCGGACTGTATTTACTGGCATGGATTTTTCTCATTCCCATGAAGGTGGTCGTCAAGTTAATGTGCAACAGCATTTTAGGAGGAATCGCCGTGGTTTTGGTAAACCTGGTGGGCGGCGCCTTCGGAATTCATATCGCGTTGAATTTCCTGACGGCGGCTTTGGTGGGCGTGCTGGGAATTCCGGGAATGATTCTCTGCCTGCTTTTGTTTTAAGAGAGATAAAAAAGGGCGTCCCTGCGGTTTTGTGACCGGAAGGACGCTCTTTTTGATTCCGTCGAGGCTACGCTTGTTGCCACAGGAGGCTGCGCTTTTGGAGCGTGCGGTAAAGGGGCATGGTGATGATGCTGTACACGATGGCCTTTACAAGGGAAAGGGGCGCACGGGAAAGGATGGAAGCCCAATAGGGCGCGCCGGACATGAGGCTGATCCAAAGGGAGTTCATGAGAACAGAACCCACCAGTTCCGCGAGAATCACCACAGCGACGATCATCCAGGGCGACAGCGTTTGATTTTTGAAATGTTTTTTTGCCAGGCCGGGAATCAGCCCTACGGTCAGTGCGGTCAGCGTAAAACCGGGGAAATAAGCGCCGCCGGTGGGAAACACGATTCCGCCGATCAGATCGCCGATGAAGCCGGTGGCTGCGCCCGCCAGAGGACCTAACAGAAATCCGGCCAGCAGCAATGGAATGTGACCGAAGCCGATGCGGCTTCCGTTGATTCCGAAAAAGGGAATGTAGATGCTGAAAAATTGGGTTAAAATGACCATCATGGTGGCAAACAGACCCACCAGCGTGATGTACTTTGTAGAGAGTTTTTTCATAAAATAAACACCTTCCTTTCTCTTTCATGAAACAGCGACAACTACATGATGAAAATGGAAGAGTGTTTCAGAAGATCAAAAAACGCCGCCCGAAGGCAGCGTCCACTACGAATATTTCTTCATGCAGCAGCGGACGCAACGCTGCATCGCAAGCCAAATGCTTTTCGTTCACAGGCGACATCCCATCCTGTGACACTTAACGCGCAGCGTTTACTCTACTTATTGCTTTCAGAATACTCTATTACGGGATTTTTTTCAACCCCTTAGTTAAAAGATATTTTCCAGACTGATTCGTTCTCTTAAAAACAAAAATTTCAGTTGTTCGGAAATGGCGGACAATTCCGCCAGGGAATCGCTTTCGCTGGCGCATTCCAGATAGGCTTTCAGACGGGCGATGGAATAGTCGATGTCCAGGATTGCCGTCTCTGTCAGAAACAGCGAGTACCAGCGCTTGTGTTCGTGCCACTGCAGATCAAATTCGTCGAAGGACGCGTTTGCCGCCGCCCAGTCGTTTTGACGGACTTCTTCCACCAGCTCGCCGTGAATGGTATTGCTCAGATTCGCGATGCTGACCTCGCAAAATCCCATAAAGAACCACCAGAACAAGATAAGAATAAGGAACGCAGCAGCGGATATGGTCAAGGAACGCATTAGCGATCACCTCCTTTGGCTGACAGCAGTCGCCCCCGGTCATTTTTGGAATAGACCATCAAGGTTCGCTTTTCGTCGGTAAAGGCCATGAAAATCTGGTCGTAACGAGGAACGCCCAGTTTCAGGAGCCGCTCCTTTAGAGACGTTTCGCTCAGTCCCGCATGACGCAGGTTGTCGCGGTAGAGGATGCCGTCGGCGATGAGAACCACCGGCAGGTAACTGCTCTTTGTGTTAATTTTCATATCGGAAGGCGTCAGCGGTTGTTTTTGTGCTACGGGAATGACCGTCAAGTCGCCGTTGATTTCCATGATGGCGTAATCCACATCGGCAATGGAAGGATAGCCTTTCAGGCGCAGTTGTTGTGACAGATCGTCCACGCTGATGCGAAGCTGTTTCATTACCTTGTCGTTTAAAGAGCCTTTTTCGATGAGAATGCTGGGAGTGCCGTTGACGACATTTTTGATGGAAGACGATTTCAGCGTCACGATGGACAGAAGAATCTGCAAAAACATCAGCGTAATGATGGCGCAGGCGCCGTGAATCAGCGAGACGTCGGGTTCGGCAATGGGCAGGGACGCCAGCTCGGAAATCATAAATAAAATAACCATCTGAAAAGGATCCATTTTTGAAAGCTCGCCCTTTCCCATGACCCTCAGAGCGAATAGGACGGTAAAATATAAGATGGATGTGCGGATGATAATGATAACCATAAAATTCCTCCTGTACGGTTTCGAAGGTGGCTGGAAGCGGCGCTTCGCTTTCCGACGGTTTTAGTTTGGGTAAATTGAGGAAAATTATGCAGGGAATATGAAATGAAAGTGGTATAATGTAGTTATCCCGGCAGCGCCGGTGGTATCGCATGATGAGGCAGCAAGGGAAGGAGGCAGGGCGATGAAACTTCGTTTACTGGTGGACAACTACACATTGATTGGTGAATATTATTTAGGCGAACCGGGCATCAGCTATTATATTGAAGATGAAGATGCAGAGGGGCGGCCGCTGCGGATTCTGTTTGACATGGGTTATTCCGATGCTTTTATGAAAAATGCGAAAGCCATGGGAATCGACTTGGCGAAGGCAACTCATGTCATTTTCTCTCACGGACACAACGATCACACCCGCGGATTGAGATTTTTCTGCGATGGGTTGGACACGTCACAGATGAAGCTGATTGCCCATCCGCTGTGTTTTGAAAGGAAATGGGAGGGAGACGAAGAAAGCGGCGCGCCGTATTCCCGCGAAGAAATGGAGAAGCGATTCCATTGCAGTCTCTCCAAAACGCCGCAGTTTTTAACGCCTAATTTATGCTTTTTGGGGGAAATTCCCACCATTCACCCCTTTGAACCGCGCAAACCGCTGGGAATGACGGTGGATCAGGACAACAATCCCATTGAGGATCTGGTGTGGGAGGATTCGGCGATGGCCTATCGAAGCGCCAAAGGATTGGTGATCGTGACGGGATGTTCTCACAGCGGAATATGCAATATTGTATCCTACGGCAAGCGGGTCATGCGGGAAGAACGCGTCGCCGCGGTAATCGGCGGCCTGCACCTGTTCGATGCGGATGAACGGCTGGCGCGAACCGTGGAGTTTTTGGAAGATTGTTTTTCTTCCGGCGGCACCTTTTATCCCTGCCACTGCGTATCGCTGAAGGCGAAAATGGAAATGGCGAAACGGCTTCCGGTAGAGGAAGTCGGCGTGGGACTGTCGCTGGAGTTTGCATCGCTGTAAAGCGCGGGAAACGTCGGAAAAAATGCCACGCCAAGAGCGAAGTCGAAAAAACTTGAAAAAGTAGTTGACAAGTGAGAGGGAACGAGGTAAACTGAAAGAGTTCCGTGTGAACGGAACAGCGCGTAAAAACGCGCGCGGACATTGAAAACTGCATAGTGTAGAAATGGAGTCAAAGAGAAGATTGAGTTCTTCTCGGTTGAGAACTATGGTTCTCAACGATTCAAAGTACAAACACAATCAGCAATGATTGGTAAGGACAATCAAACGATGTTTGAGAGTTCACGTACAATTCTATAAAAAAATCAAAACGAAACGCAAATGTGTTCGTTTGAGTCAGATGTTACCTCGTCGAAGAGCCTTCGTAAGAATGGCGAAGGACGAGTAATATATCATTCATTAAGAGTTTGATCCTGGCTCAGGATGAACGCTGGCGGCGTGCCTAACACATGCAAGTCGAGCGGGAAATCTTTTGTGGAAGCTTCGGCAGAAAGAGAAGATGGATAGCGGCGGACGGGTGAGTAACGCGTAGGCAACCTGCCCTTCACAGAGGGATAGCCACTGGAAACGGTGATTAATACCTCATAATGCGAGAAGGCCACATGGTCATTTCGCCAAAGATTGATCGGTGAGGGATGGGCCTGCGTCTGATTAGTTAGTTGGTGGGGTAACGGCCTACCAAGGCGACGATCAGTAGCCGACCTGAGAGGGTAATCGGCCACATTGGAACTGAGACACGGTCCAAACTCCTACGGGAGGCAGCAGTGGGGAATATTGCACAATGGGCGCAAGCCTGATGCAGCGACGCCGCGTGAGCGAAGAAGTATTTCGGTATGTAAAGCTCTATCAGCAGGGAAGAAAATGACGGTACCTGAGTAAGAAGCCCCGGCTAACTACGTGCCAGCAGCCGCGGTAATACGTAGGGGGCAAGCGTTATCCGGAATGATTGGGCGTAAAGAGTACGTAGGTGGTTTCGTAAGCGCAGGGTGAAAGGCAGTGGCTTAACCATTGTAAGCCTTGCGAACTGCGAGACTTGAGTGCAGGAGAGGAAAGCGGAATTCCTAGTGTAGCGGTGAAATGCTTAGATATTAGGAGGAACACCAGTGGCGAAGGCGGCTTTCTGGACTGTAACTGACACTGAGGCACGAAAGCGTGGGGAGCAAACAGGATTAGA
>CANEEC010000061.1 GCA_947426455.1 uncultured Clostridia bacterium
ATAGCATTACTTTGGCAGAGAAAGGTGTGCGTAGGGATCAGATTTGGGTAATCAGCAAAGATACTTGTGGATGCAGTTCTATGAAACGTATTAGCGAATATCCCGGGACTCGAACTACCGATAATATTGCGGAGAAATACTTGCAGTGCGCTTTCGGTGATGTTCCTCGATTCTGCTGATTATACGGAAATATTTTGCAAAAAGGCTCTGTATCTGTTCTGCGATACAGGGCCTTTTTGCAAAAAAATGAAGATTTGATTTTTACAGGTCGTTTAAGATGAATTGTTATTTTGTGTTTTTTCAAATATTTTGAAAAAAGTCAATTTAACATCTTGACAAGATAAAGCGGCTTATGATATTATTAGGATATAAAAGGTAGTGAAAAAAGAGACGCCGAAAACCCCGGCGTCTCCCTGTGTCGACGAAAGTATTCTTGATACTCTGTCGTGTAAGTAACCTCATAGTATCATAAATCTGGGTCGAATGCAATAGGAAAATCGTCGACAGAAAGGCAAAAACAGGCGCTCCTTTTAAATCTTATTATTCGAAAGGAGCCACAAAATGGCTATAAAAATTAAAACAGGCGGAATTGTTCCTGTCTCTGGACAGTATCGTCCAACTGGCAAGAAAACAGAGGTCACATTTGTTTCAGGAAAGCGGGTACCTCCTACATCCTCGGGCGCAACCACATATACCTTGGTTGATAAGACCAAGCACAGCGGAGGTGGCCAATGAGATTTCAAGGTGCGCTCATTAAGGAGCAGGGTGTGACATTTGGGATTGTTATCGTGAAACCTCATGTACTGGGTACCCCCTCTGAAGCAGATTCAATGCGGGCCTTTGGAACTCACATATTTGGCTCCGTACCTATTATCTTAATGGCACAGAATTCCAGGGGGATTCCTACTTATTCTGGTCGGCGAGATATAGTCAAATTTCTCTCCAAGGTGCCTATGCAGGCTATTCCTTGGCGTGAGTACACGCTGAACTAAGGAGGAAGAAATATATGTCTTCTAAAATCATTGAATATGACCTGCGACAGCCCGATAGAGATTATGACGCTCTGTATCAAGTAATTAAAAGTTATGATGTATGGGCTCATATTACCGAGTCGACCTGGTTCATTAAGACAGATGCTACATGCGCCCAAGTTCGAGATAAACTTTTAACTGTGATGGATCCAAATGATCGAATCTTTGTTGGTGAACTGACCGGATCTGCTGCTTGGAACAACGTTATCTGTGATAATGAGTACCTGAAAAAGAATCTCTAATTGAACACTTTTGAGTTTCTTCATTTTGGTAATGATTAGCACAAATTTTCTCTTCAAAATATCATTGCCTTAAAATGTAATCCTCATGGCAACGTGATTTTGTGGTTCTTTAGAGCGGCTAATCTTTTCCTGCTGTCCCACCATGAACATCTCATCAGAAATAATGGCCTCATGGGTGCCGGTATAAAGATACCGATCCATGAGGCCATTATTTTCGATTTGGACAGCGCCGGTGCTGACCGTTTTTTGGAGTAGTACCCGTCCGGTGTATTTTTCATTGGAGAGCAGTTTGTCAATCGCCTCCCGGTTCCATTTGGATCTGCCTGTGGGGGAGGGGATACCCTGCCTCTCCAAACCAGCAGCAATTTTCCCAAGGCTATTACCGGCAAGATACTGCTCAAATATCCAACACACCACCTGAGCCTCCTCGGGATTTATCTCCAGTTCTCCATCAGGATTGATCGTGCATCCGTAGCACCTGCGTTTTGCCATTTTAGAACTGCCGTCCTGAAACCCTTTCCGGAGACCGTTCTTAATAGCTTCACTTTTCTGTATCGTGTTCACTTTAGAACTCCTTTCGAAAATAATAATACCGCAGTGAAATGACTGCGGTACAAAGGTTTTATGTGATTATATATAAAAGTTGACAGACCACTCCCTTGGTGGTCTGTCAACTTATCTTGGTGCCCCCGAAGAGATTCGAACTCCCGACGCACGGTTTAGGAAACCGACGCTCTATCCCCTGAGCTACGGAGGCAGAGATGCCGCCAAAGCGGATGCCGCTGAAAGGGCGGCAGATATTACTATTATAACAGACTTCGAGAAAACCACAAGAGCGGATTGTCGTTATATAAAAAAGCGCCCAAGGTGGATTTTGCAATGGAGTCGGTGAAAAAGCCGGTGTCGGCAAAATTGCTGACGGGAACCAGAAGCGCCATCAGAACCAAAATCAGAAAAAGTCCTTTCAAAGCGCCGAAACCAAAACCCAACAATCCGTCGGTCATTCCGGTGAACCCTTCGTTTTTCGTTTTGCTGAACAACTGAATCAGAAGCCAGAAGATCAGCTTGATCAAAACGATGATGATGACAAAAGTAATGATGCTGAAAAACAGATTGGTGATGGTGTCAGCCAGGGAAGTGCTAAAGCTTTCCGTAGCCGAAGAAAACACCTGTCGTAGCACGTCCGGAATATTGGCGAAGCTTTCGTCGATGGCGGAACCTGCGGCATCGGACAATCGGCCGCCCACATGATCGCGCATGGTGACGTAATAGTTCGTATGATCCATCAGAAAGGTCTTCAGCTGGGGATACCAGATAAAACCCAATACAATGGAGAGAAGCCAGCCGATGGTATGAAGAAACGTCTTTACAAACCCGGAACGAAATCCGAAAGCCGCTGAAATCAGGATGATGGCGGTAATGGCAACGTCCATCCACATAGGTCTAATCTCCTTTCCCCTTGAATATGTATAACTATCTTACCAAGTTATGCGGAAAAATTCAAGGGAAGAAATGTCAGGAGGAGGGCGTTATGAATTATACAAGGTACTCTCGGGCGGTCATCGTGCTGGAAGAAAAAAATCGGGAATTTGCGGCCAGGCTGGGAGAAGAAGTCAAGGGATATCTGCGGGTAGAGACGGGAAACGGTCGCGGGGCATTCCGATGCGTCATGCAGAATGTGAAGTTTTTTCCGCGCAGCGAATATACCTATCAGCTGATTCTCTTCGGCAAACGCGGTGAGCGCACCATTCATACCGTGCTGGGAACCGTCCCCGTCAGCCGTCACGGTACCGGCGAGGTGTACCTGCGTTTTCGACCCCAGGATGTGGACGGGCAGGGAAACGACTATAGTCGCTACACTACGGCAATCGTGGCCGCCGTATCCACCGTGGACAAAAGGGAACAACTGCATCCGGTCTTAGTGGGAAAAACGGGGAATCAAGAAGAATTGCCCCGGGCGTCGGCGCTCTCCCAGGGGATAAAACCGTCAGCGGGAGAAGGAGACAGCAGCGGAGAAACGCCGAGGCAATCGCAGGCGTTCGCAGCGGCGGAGACCACGGCCGCAGCTGCCCGAACCGCTGTGAACATTGGCGCCGACGGAGATACTGCGGCCGTTGATGCCGGCGGAAATACTGCGACGGCAGAAACAGCCGCCGCAGAAGCGGAAACGGCCGTCGGGGCTGCTCTGTCAGAGATAGCCGCAACGGCAACGGAGCCAGCGGCGGCCTCACCCACAGTCATCAAGAAAGACGAAAGGCGTAAGACGTACAACGATTTTTACGGGCAGTATTTGAAAAACGTGTGCGCTTATCTTTGGAGCGTTCCCGGGTACTACCGGAAGGTGCAGCCCTTTCCTCGAGCCATGAAGGACGCGCAGTGGCTGAAAATCGACAATCCCAAAAGCATGTTTTTGGTGTCCCCCGGCGCTCAGTATTTCGCCGGGAAATACGGACATTTTTTATTGGGCGCCGAGGGAGAGCTGGAAGGCGTTCCTTTGACGTACTATGTAGCCGTTCCGGGAAGATTTCTGGCCGAGGATCAGCCGGACGGCGGGGAATCCGGTTTTTGCTATTGGCTCCCTGTAGGGGAGGGGGACGGCGGTGAGAAAAGCTACGGTTATTGGATCGCAGCCATCGATAGCGAAAGCGGCGAAATTTTTTCTCCGAAGAAGAATCCGTGACGAAAAACCGCGGAAAAGCCATTGTATTAAGGGGAAAAATGTGATAATATAATACGGATAGTCAGAAGCGTTAAGGAAGAGAGAAGATGGAAGAAACGCTGTTGGAAGAACGGTTTATGAAAGAAGCCATCGCAGAGGCGCAAAAGGCGTTGGCGCTGCAAGAGGTTCCGGTGGGCGCCGTCATTGTCCGGGATGGCCGGATCGTGGGGCGAGGTCACAATTTGACCGAGACCTCCAAGGACCCTACGGCACATGCGGAAATCATCGCCATACGGGAAGCCGCCAAAACGCTGGGCGGCTGGCGGCTGATTGACTGCCGGATGTATGTGACTGCCGAACCGTGTTCCATGTGCGCCGGAGCCATTGTGCTTTCGCGGATTCCCTATCTGTACATCGGCACGATGAACCCCAAGGCGGGAGCCTGCGGCTCTCTTTACAATATCGTTTCCGAACGTCGTTTGAACCATCGCGTTCAGGTAACGACGGGTGTTATGGAAGATGCGTGCCGCCGGATGATGCAGTCTTTTTTCAGAAACGGAAGGCGGTAAGACAGGATAAATCATGCAAAACCACGGAGGAAAAGGAAAACCATGAAAAAGATCGGGATCAGAAAAACAGCTGCCGTATTGGCGCTGATAATGGGAATGATGATGGCTGCCGGCTCATTTGTCTATGCGGAAGGGTTGGAGCTGACCAATATCACCCCCACCGACGGCGAAACGGGCAAGCAGATCACCAACATGGCCATAAAGATGACCTTCAGCGAAAAGATGGCGACGGAGGAAAATGTCAAAGCTAACAGCAATCACTTTGTCGTCAAAGATACGGGGGGTAAGACATTGGAGTTTTATCCCGTGTACGATGAACAAAAATATCCTAACGATATCTGGTTGATCTTAGAAGAGGATCTGGTGTCCGATACAGAATATGAAGTGGTGATTTCCGGTGATGTCAGATCCGTAGATGGTCACACACTGGGCGAGGAAGTCACTTCCACGTTCAAAACCAGAAATACCAAGACCGATAACAATATCAGTATGCTGATGACCTTCGGCATGATGGGTCTTATGTTCTACGCCACCTCCAAGGCTACGAAAAAGGCGCAGGAAGAAATGTTAAAAGAAAGCGGCGTGGAAGTGGAATTAAACCCCTATAAGGTTGCCAAGGAAAAGGGTATTTCCGTTCAAGAGGCCGTTGCTTACGTGGAAAAAGAAAAGCTGAAGGCGGAAAAGGCCGCGAAGAAAAAGGCTGCGAAGGCAGAAAAGAAAGCCGCTCAGGAAGCAGACGAAGAAGAATGGGACGACGAGGATGAAATCGGCATCAACACCTACCGGGTGAAGGGTCCTCGTTCCATCAAGGACGTGGGTGCGAAGATTCCCAAGAGCGTAGTTCGTCGAAACAAAGAAAAGAAAGAAGCGGAACGCCTTGCGGCAGAACGCAGAAAGGCCAACAGCGCCGGTAAGAAAAAGAAGAAATAAATCGTTGATTAAAATAGAAGAACCGCTGAAGCCGCGGCACTGCGGCAGGCGGTTCTTCGTTCTTTCAGGAAAGGCGTTGCGGGCGGATTGGCTGCGGCATACGTGCTGCGGGAAGAGTTGCGCGCTGCGATGGGAGTTTCGGGCGGTACAGGAGAAAGGAGGCGGGTGCGTGGAAAAACGGAAGTCATGGGATTTGCGGCACAGGGGTTATCTGCTGTTGCTGTGCGCATTTTTTTTCGTGCTTGCCTGTTGGTTTGTGCCGGAATGTGACGAATACTATTTTCAATACTGGAGCTTCGATTCCCTTTCGGATTTTATCCATACCAATCCCAGGGATACCGGCGTCCTGCTGGTGGGAATTCCGGCAAACGGCCGCTATTTGGGCAATGCGTTAGGCATTTTACAGGCGAAGCTTTATGCGGCGCCGGGGGGCGTTTACCTTCGGGCAGCGCTGTTTGCGGCTTGCAGTATAGGACTTTTGCGGCTGTTATACGGTTATTTCCTTCAAATGACAAAAATCTCTCAGGAAGGGGACAAGCTTGCGGAGGAAACCGATCAGATGGAGAGACGCCGACTTCGAAAGAGCGGTGGCTTCGCTTTGTGCGCTCTGCTCTTGGTGGGCGCGCCCTATGGAATTTACAGCCAGGTATTGGCCTGGGGCGCCGGATTTGCCAATTACGTGCCGCCGGCGGCGGCCATGGTATTTCTCTGGTTGAATCTGTTTGGAAAAGCGGGGAATGGCGAAGGCAGGGTTGGTGAAGCCGAAAAAGACGGAAAAAAGGTTTCGTTGGGACGGCGGATCGTGTTGTTTTTGGTGGCCTTTGCGGCTCAGCTGTTTGCGGAGCCGGTGACGGTGTACTTTCTGTTTTTCGGAGCCGCTCTGACTGTGGACGGTTGGATCTGGTATCGGAAAATGGGCCGTTTGCAGGGAAAAGAAGCGGCGGCCGGCAAGGTGAACGCAGATAGCGCTGCGGTGGTTGGCGGAGCTGTGTCGGTTAGCAGTGCAGCAGCGGGTAGGGCAGCGGCTTGGCGGCGCACGGTTTTGGCGGCGTGGATGTTCCTGGGATTTTTGGCCGGAGCAGTCTTGATGTTCTCCGACAGCGGTTATCGCCAGGTGGGCGGTGACGGACGGGCTGTCACGGTGGAGAACATGGTGCGGAATCTGGCCATCATCGCTTCCGAGGTGGTAGTGAACCATCCGCTGATTACGCCGCTTCTCAGTCTGTTATTGATCGCTGCGGCGTTTTGCAGTCTGAGAGAGAAAGCAGAGCGGCGGTGGGAAAGCTGCGAGCCGCACAACTGCAAGTCCTATAGCTGTAAATCCCGTGGAGGCAAGTCCCATAAAAGTTTGGCCTATGCGGTTTGGCTGGTTTTGGCGGCGCTTCTGATTCCGCTGCATGTTTTTCTCTTTCGAAGCAACGCGCTGGTAATCACAGATCGGCTGTTCGCCTATGAGGACGTGAATATTTTCGTGGGAACCGCCATCGCGGCCATATGGATTGGATTGCTCGTGCTGTGGAGCATGGGCGGCGAGAGCCAGGCGAAAGACGATGGCTCATGTGTGACAGTGTGGGATGGCAGCAGCCGTGCAGCGGTGAAGAACGGCGGACGAAGGGAAGCGGCGCGGGCAAACACTTACGTTCATACGACGCGGCCATGCAGTTATGTCCATACGGTGCGGGGACGCCTGTGGTTTTGGGTAGGTTCCCTCGTGGTGGCTAACGGTCCTCTGCTGATTTTATATCCCATCAAATCGCGGCATTTCTTTTTCAGCTACATCATCCTGTGCCTGGTGGCGTTGGAGCTGTACGGCTGGCTGGCCGGACGCATCGCCTGGCTTTCACGGACGAAAATGACGCGTTTGATACAGGCGGCAACCATCGCCTGCTGCGTGGGATTGCTGTTCGTATACTGCGAAAACAACCGGGTGCATCAGGAGCGCATGGCCTATGCGAAAGAGCAGATCGCCGCGGGCGCGTCGGAGGTGACGTTGCCGCTTTTGCCCTATCGCGCCTTTGTCACTAATGAGGGAACCTCCAAAGGAGATATTTCTTACGTCTGTTACGGAGAAGAACCCTGGGATGTGAAATTTCATTTTATTTTGTGGGAAGAATGGAAAGGATACGGAAATGTGTGAAGGACAGAAGAAGTGCGGCCTGCTATCCGTAGTGATTCCGGCCTATAACGAACAGGAAATGATAGAAAAGGCGGCGGAAGCCGTCTCCGGCGTTTTACAGGAAGCGGGCATCGATCATGAGCTGATTTTCGTAGATGACGGTTCGAAGGATTTGACATGGAGTGAAATCTGCCGGACGGCAGAGCGCTTTCGCGGCAAACGTCCCTCGGCAGTGTTACGCGGCATCCGCTTTTCTCGAAATTTCGGCAAGGAGTCGGCCATCTTTGCCGGTCTTGAGGAAGCCAGAGGCGATTGCTGCGCGGTCATGGACTGCGATTTACAGCATCCACCGGAGACCCTGTCGCAGATGTATCAACTGTGGCAGCAGGGATATCAGGTCATCGAAGGGGTAAAGAAAAGCCGCGGGAAAGAAAGCTGGTTTCACGGGGCCTGTGCCAGGCTGTTCTACCGGCTCATGGGTCAGGCAACGAAGATGGACATGTCGCGGGCTTCCGATTTTAAGCTGCTGGATCGCAAAGCGGTGGATGCGCTTTTGTGCTTAAAAGAAAAGAATGCGTTCTTTCGGGCATTGTCCTCCTGGATCGGATTTCAGACGGCGCAGGTGGAGTTTGAAGTGGGAGAGCGCCAGGGCGGAGTATCGAAATGGTCGTTTCGAGGTCTGGTGTCCTATGCGTTTACCAACCTGACGTCCTTTTCAGCGGCGCCGATGCAGCTGGTAACGGTTTTGGGAGTGATCGTGCTGATCTGTTCGATCCTGCTTGGCGGACAGAGCCTGTATAAAAAATTTACCGGACAGGCGCTGGAAGGTTTCACTACGGTGATTATCATCCTGCTGATCATCGGTTCGATCTTGATGATCTGTCTGGGAATCATCGGTTATTACATCGCTCAAATTTACGAGGAAATCAAAGGAAGACCGAGGTACATCGTGGCCGACCGCTGTGAAGAGGAAACGCAAAAGAAATAAACGTGAAAAAAGACAGCTTACGAGCTGTCTTTTTTGTGTTGGAGTTTTGCATGAATGCGCGTCTCAGCGCTTTTTGTTTCGCAGGAAGATCCAGTATACGGCTGCGATGAGAGGCAGCGTAAACAACAGACTGGGGAAGAAATAGGCCAGCGGCAGGTTTCCATAAAGCAGGCCGCCGATGATGGGGCCAAGGGCCATGCCTAAATCCAATCCCACGTAGTAGGTGCTGTTGGCCAGACCGCGGCGTTCTTCACCGGCCATGAGGATGGCGGTGGACTGACAGATGGAACACATCAGGCCGTAACCGCCAGCCATGAAGATGGCGGCAAAGAGCATCTGCCAGTTGTTGTGCATGATTGCCAAAAGACTGATGGACGCGCCGGCGGAAAGGATGCTGCCGGTGAGGAAGCGTCCAAAGGGCACCCGGTCGAACAGACTTTTCATGGACAGGCGCAAAACCAGCAAAGCGGCGGCGTACAGCGTGAAGAACAGACTGACGTTGACAGCAAGTTCCCGGGCTTCGCTATAGCGCACTAAAAACGACTGGGCAGCGTAATAGGGAATGGTAAACAGCATAATGATGGCCGATAGCGGTAAAATTCGCACGTCGATAAATTGCAGGGAGGATTTCCGCGCAGCAGCGGACTTTGCGGCGGTTCCTGCGGCAGTTGATTTCGCAGCGATCGATTCTGCGGCCGCGGGGGCGTTGGTTGCCGGCAGCTTCGGCTCTCCCTTGTCGCCGATAAACTGGATGGTGATTAAAATAGCGATGGACGATGCCAGAGACACCACAAAGGCGGCGTGATAGCCCAGATGCCGGTAGACGTAAATTCCTATGGAGGGAGAAATGGCCATGGCCAGGGCGTTCATCGTTCCGTAAAGACCCATGCCGGTGCCCACCTTTTCCTTGGGCAGCATGTTGGACATCCAGGTGGACATGCAGACGCTGCAACAGGAATAGCCGACGCCGTGCAGGAGCCGGCCGCCGATGACCCAGGTGGAATTGGGCGCCAAAACGTAGATGGCGCTGGCTGCCGCCATAATGGCGGAGCCGATGGCCGCCACCCGGTATTTGCTCAGGTGATCCGCCAGATTTCCCACGAAGGGACGGCAGAACAGGGAACACAGATTCATCAGACCGCCGATGATGCCCATGAGAAAAGCGCCTGCGCCGAGGAATTCCGCGTATCCGGCGATCAGAGGTGTGGTCAGCATGGGACTCACCATGAAGAAAAAGCTGGCAGCGAGTACGAGTACGATATCCTTTGTGTAAATACTGTCTTTTTTCATTTTTGCGTTCACCTTGTGTAAAATGATTTGCTCTAAGTTGGCGGGATGATGTAACTGTCCGTAGAGCCGTAACCTGCGGCGGATCAATTCACGAAAAAACCCCGCACCCTTGGACGCGGGGCAAAGAAGCTTTGGCTATTTGTTGGGAGTGGGGGAAACGCTGTACAGGTGTTTTAAGCTGGACAACACCACGTTGGTTTGAGTACGCTTGATTCCGGAAATTCCCTTGATGCGATTCATCAGATTCTCCAAAGTCGCCGTGTTGCGGGTAGTGATTTTCAAAACGTAATCGTACTCACCGGTGATGTAGTGGCATTCCAAAATTTCATCCTCGTTGCGGATGAAGTTGAGAAATTCACTGGTCTGGTGAGGATTTTCCAGGCTGATGTTCATGATGACCGAAAGTTCTTTGTCCAGGGCCTGAGAATTTAAAATGACGGTATATTTTTCGATCACGTTGGAACCTTCCAGCTTTTTCAGACGTTCGCTGACAGCGGAAAGAGATAAGTTTACCTTCTTGCTCAATTCAGAGATAGAAACTCTGGAATTGGACTGCAGTACTTCTAAAATTTTGACATCGATAATATCCATTGAGACACCGCCTTATAATTTCTTATCTTTTTTCTTTTGAAAGAGATATTTTTCGGTTACTCTAATAGTAACAAT
>CANEEC010000062.1 GCA_947426455.1 uncultured Clostridia bacterium
TCTTGGCCACATAGACCGCCTCCCCCGTAAAGGGATCTCGCTCCGTATAGTATTCGCAGGTGGCAAGCGTCCCCGGCGTAGGATAAAAATCCTGTACCTGGTCGGGTACGAAGCCCGTCCGTTTCAAAAACAGGGCCAATTCCACCGCATCATTCAAGTCGGAGCCGGGATGAGAGGAAATGAAATAAGGAATCATGTACTGCTTCAATCCCAGTCGCTCATTGGTCTTTATATATTTTTTCCGGAAGGCCTCAAAGACTTCCTTTTCCGGCTTTTTCATCCGCTCCAATACCCGGGCGGAGCAGTGTTCCGGCGCCACCTTCAGCGTACCGCTCACATGGTATTTGCAAAGTTCCTCCATAAAATCGGTCTTTTTATCCGCCATCAGGTAGTCGAAGCGAATTCCCGAACGGATGAATACCTTCTTCACTCCGGGAACCTCTCTCACCGCCCGCAGCACGTCCAGATAGTCGGTATGGTCGATCTTCATCTGAGGGCAAGGGCGGGGATACAGGCAATCCCGATGCTTGCAGACGCCATGGGTCAGCTGTTTGTCGCAGGCCGGTCCGCGGAAATTGGCCGTAGGCCCTCCCACATCGTGAATGTATCCCTTGAAATTGGGTTTCGCCGTCAGCTTCTTGGCCTCGTTGACGATGGATTCTCTGCTTCTGGCGCGAACCTCCCTGCCCTGATGATAGGTTAAAGCGCAGAAAGCGCAGCCCCCGAAACAACCCCGATTGGAGACGATGGAAAATTCCACCTCGGAAATGGCGGGAACGCCGCCCAGCGCTTCGTAGGACGGATGATACGTCCCTTCGTAGGGCATCTCATAGATCTCGTCCAATTCTTCTGTGGAAAGCGGCTCCTGAGGCGGATTCTGTACGATGGCCACCCGTTGGTCATATCGCTCCACCAGCCGTTTTCCGTTGATCCATTCATTGTTTCTGTACTGCACGGCAAAGCTGTCACCGTAAGCTTCTTTTGATTCTTTCACCAGATCCCAGGGCGGAAGGAGCAGCGTGTCGCCATAGGCCGTATATTCTTCGTCCGTCTCCGCTCCCCGAACCACCGTGCCGCGAATCCAGGTGATATCCCTGACGTTCAGTCCGGAACCCAGCGCCTCCGCGATCTCCACCACCGCCCGTTCTCCCATGCCGTAGATCAGGATATCGGCCTTGGAATCCAGCAGGATGGAGCGGCGCACCTTGTCCTCCCAGTAATCGTAATGCGCCAGGCGGCGCAGGCTGGCCTCGATTCCGCCGATGATGACGGGAATCCCTTTGTAGGCCTCTTTAATACGGCCGCTGTAGACGATCACCGCCCTGTCGGGGCGGTTGCCCGCCTTTCCACCGGGAGAATAGCTGTCGCTTCGGCGGCGGTGCTTAAATACGGAATAGTGATTCACCATGGAATCCACGTTTCCCGCGTTCACCAAAAAACCCAGCCGGGGACGTCCGAAGCGGCGAAACTCCTCGCAGGAGCGCCAGTCGGGCTGCGCTAAAATCGCCACCTTATATCCGAACCGTTCCAGCTGACGGCTGATGATGGCCGTGCCAAAAGAGGGATGATCTACGTAGGCATCCCCCGTCACTAAGACGAAGTCCGGCTGTTCCCATCCCCTCTGCTGCATTTCTTCTTTTGTCACAGGTAAAAATGCCATGGACAGTTTCCTCTTTTCTCATTACAAAAAGCGAAAACGGCTCTCACACCGCTTTCGCCTGCTGTTTTCTATTCCACTAAACTGATGTACACCGCTTTGGTAGGAAGCTCATTGACGATGGGAACCTCTTCCGTCAGAATTTCCAGTCCCACATTGCCCTGGGCGTCGGGAATGAACTGCTGGTGCAGCTTATCGTATTCCAATTTGGAAAATTCTTCAAAACTCGTCGCGTCCATGGAAATTCCCATGCCGTCTTCGGCAACTCCAAAGGAAACGATTTCCCCGCCCGGAAATTCTCCATTATAGTAATCCGTCAGCATCTTCTGCACCGCGCCGGACAGGTCTTTTTCGACGGAGGCAATCACCGCCGCAGGCGGCTCCGGCAGTTCCAAATCAGTGGTGATGACCTTGCCCTTGGAGTCTTCCGCCGCGGTCACAACCGAAGCTTCCGCATCACCGCAGGCGGTAAAGATCAGTTCCACGCCTCCCTCATACCAACCGGCGGCAAGCGCGGTTACGTCATCGCCGGCCTGGGTGTGTCCCAGATAGTGATATTTCACATCCACGTGGTTCACGTGAAGCTCCTGCGCCGCAGCCTCGGCGCCCTGAATGAAGCCGTAGCCGTAGCCGATGGAATCGGAGGTTTCTTCCCCGCCGATGAATCCCAGACTGCGGTACCCTTCCACCACCGCGCCGTAACCGGCCAGATAACCGGCCTCCTCCTCTTTGAAGGCGATGCCCGCCACATTGTCGCTTTTCAGACTGTCGTCATCGTCAGGCAGATCGAATTCGTTCATGAAAAGAAAGCTGACGTCCAGACACTCCTGTTCCATGGAAAACACGGTTTGCTGGTAGTCGGAAGGCCCGCTGACCACAATCACCCGTGCGCCCTGAGAAACGGCTTCGCTGACAACCTCCTGGCAGGTTCCTTCCTTTTCTGCTACGCCGAACCACTGGCAGGTGACGCCGTTGGTCTGGGCATAGGATTGTATCCCCTCCCAGATCCGTCCATCGTGGGAATCTTCCTCCAGTGTTTCTCCTTCAACGATCAGCGCGATTTCGCACTCCGTTTCCTTCATGCTTTTGACTTCGTCTTCTCCGTTTCGGATACACCCTGTCAAAGAAACCGCCATACATATCGCCAGGAAAAAAGCCAGTTTTCGTCTCATACACATACCTCTTGTTTTATTTCTCTCTCGCAGGAAAGCAAACCGTATCCGATTCGCCGCCGTTTCGGCCGCACCGTTTGCTCCCTCTGCGTCGTCACTTTCTATCATAACGTATGATTGCTTTCTATTATACCATATTGACTAAGCTCTGTCTGCGCTATCGCTTGTCAATCACGGGATAACAACATTATACCCTAAAACGGCGCCGAAAAAAAGCCTTTCCCACAGAAAAAGCTGTCCGAACCTTTTTCGGGCAGCTTTTTCTTATGCGCTAACTTTTACTATCCGATAAACATCTGCACCCAATATCCGTTTCCGGAACCGTCGGTGCAGTATCCCACGCCCAACTGCGTAAAGCTGCCGTTGAGAATGTTGGCCTTATGACCGGAGGAATTCATCCAGCCATTCATGACGGCGCTGACGGAGCGATATCCCTTGGCGATATTTTCTCCGGCGGAGCGATAGCTAACGCCGAATTTTTTCATCATATCAAAGGGCGATCCGTAGGTAGGAGACGTATGGCTGAAATAACCCTGATCTCTCATGTCCTCCGCCTTGACCTGCGCCACCTCCGACAACTGCGTGGATAAGGTCAGTTCTGAAAGTCCCGCGGCGCGGCGTTCCTTGTTCACCTGCGCAAGCATCTCTTTCGCAACTGCCGACGCGTTCTGCTGATTTCCGGAATTGTCGCCCTCCGGTTTCGTTTCCGTATCGGGAACGTTTTCCTCCGGCGCATCCTGCTCGGGAACGTTCTGATCGGGAATGTTCACTTCAGGCGTATCCTGCCCCGGTACGCTGATCTCAGGGGCATCGGTTTCCGGAACGTCCGGCTTCGGAACGTCGATTCCCGGAATCTCGCTTCCCGGCTTCTGGCAGTTCTGTTTCCACTGGTTGAACAGCTGGCTCCAGTCTCTGCAATATGTACCTTCTTTCAGGCACGTCTCATAGCACACTTTTATATTCTGAATCTGCTGATATGCGTTTTTTACGTTGCATTCCATGTCTTTGCTGTGACCGTAAGCCATTCCCGGTGCCATGACAACCGCAGCCATCCCCATGGCTGCCGCTCTTACTTTCCAGTTCTTCATTGTTTCGTCCTCCTCTTATTTTTCCAATCCCTCCCCCTTTTGTAAATCGTCCGGCGTCCCGGACGCAATTTTATTATAAAAGCCTTGTCCCAATGGGACAAGGCCTCGAAATCTTCCTGTCTTTCCACAATCCTCATGTTCTGGACATCTCCGCCAGAAAATGCCGGAGAATCCGCGCCGTCATTCCCCAGATCACCTTGTCCTCGTAATGATAAATCGGTACGGTGAAACGACCCCTGCGCCAGTGATATTTATCGGCGCAGTCTCCCAAAAGCTCATAGGGAAAATCCTCTCCGATCTTCGGCGCTACGTCGTATTCATACACAAAGGGTTGGTTCTCCTGAAAGAAAGCGGCGGGAACGAGAAACAGCTGTTTCACTTCCCCGGGGTTGATCATCGCCCGCTCCACCTCTTCATAGGACACGGTTCCTACGAAGGTGTCGATCCTCACATTGGTGTAATTGCACATGGAATCGAACTGACCCAGAACCTCGATTGTGTCCGGGGAAATTCCCGTTTCCTCCCGGGTTTCGCGCAAGGCGCACTCCAGAGGCGTTTCCCCTGCTTCTATGCGGCCTCCCGGAAAGCAGACCTCCCCCGGCTGGGAGATGTCATCTGCGCGCACCTCAAACAGAAAATGAAGGCGATCCTCATGACATACCAACGGAATGAAAACGGCACAATGCTTTGTCATTTCCATGATTTCAGGCTTTCTTCCCGCTAAACGCTTCGCGATCTCTTTGCTGTCCATTGTGCGTCCCCCTTCCTACGCGATGCCGGTCGCGCCCGCGATTACGCCGGTCGTTCAGCCGCTCAAGCAGCCGTCCGCTTATTTTTTATTTCCGGACATATTGATGTAAGAGCCCACCGCCATGATGATAACGCCCACCACAGTATTCCACAGGATGGGTTCTTTCATTACAAGCAAAGCGATCACGGGAGCGATCATGGGCTTTAAGAAAAAGACCACCGACCCCTTGGCCGCGCTTCCCAGCTCAATGGCTTTGAAATAGAACAGATAACCCATGCCGGTGACCACTACACCCACATAGAGCAGAGGCAGCAGATTGGACAGAGAAACGCCGCCGAAGGTGGGGCGTCCCATGCATCCGGTCAGAATCAAAAGCGCCGTTCCGCCGATGATAAAGCTGATGGACGTCTGGGGAAGTCCGCCGATCTTTCCGATGCTCTTTTTTCCAAGAGCCGTGTAAAGACCGAAGGTCACCGCCGCCATCAAGCTCATGAAAAGACCCATGAAGGTATTTCCGGGCGCCAGATCCCAGGGTTTTGCAATGACCACCAGGCCGGCCAGACTGATGGCCAGCGCCACCGCTTTCCGCTGGTTCATCTTCTCTTCCGTCAGAAAATGGGCAAACAGCATGGTGAACATGGGGTTGCAGGAAAATACCACGGCGGAGGTGGAAGCGTTGGAATACATCACGCCAAACTGGAAAAACAACATGCTGACGCAGATGCAGAAGATGCCCAGAAAGGACATATATCCGTAATCCTTTCCCGTCAGCTTCACGTTTCTTTTCTTTAAACCGGAGATGGCCATGGGCAGAAGGCACAGGCCGCCGATTAAAAACCGCAGCGCCGTCAGCTGCAGAGGATCGAAAGACGCCCCCGACAGCTTCAGCGCCACTTCCATGGTGCTGAAGGTAAACGCTCCCAGAAGGACGTAGATGATTACTTGAACATTATTGCTTTTTTCTTTCATATTTTTTCCTCTTTTTTTATTGAAGATATTATAACAACTTCACTATTATATCAACAAAAAACCTCCTTGAAAAGGAGGCTTTTGCTTAATTTTCTGTTTTCACGGTTCATAGCCTTTTGTCGGCGTTTCATAACCCGCTTTTTTCAAAGCACAAGTTCTGTCACAAGCCACAAGGCCAGACAGATCAGAACAATTGTCGCCCAATACAGCAGTTCCACCTTCCGACTATTTTTAAAGATATATCGGTTATCGGGGAGAAAACGCGCCACAACGGCAGGAAGAAAGAAGAGCAATAGTATCATGTAGCGGGGTACATGCTTTGCAGTGATAGAATCCCACTTCGTTGCACTGGACAACGTCACCAAAAAAGAAAGCAGAGATATACTCCATGAACGCGAAAGAGGTAAGTCGCGAGAATTGGGAAAATCGGGATCAGCCCGCATCAACATGACCCTTCCCATATCCCGCCATGCGTCTTTCCAGCGCTTTCTGTCCATTTTATCTATCTCCTCCAAAATCGTTTCCGCGGATCATTTCCCCCGCAATCTGCGTATGCGACACGCCGCAAAGAAAATGGAATCACAAATACAAAAAAGTGCTGTCAAATCATCAATGCGAGGTGATCGTACAGCACTTTTGTTATCATATCTTCGTTTTCGCTTAGTTCAGAATTTCGTACTGTCTGATGAAATCGCCGATTTCCTCCAGGTCTGCGCTGATACTGACGACGAAATCCGGTCCGTACATCTCGGAAATCTTGGACAGACGACCCAGGAATTCTTCCAGATGTTCGATCTTGACGTCGGCATGCTTTAAAATGCTGTCGATGAAGATCATTTGGATATCGTGGTCGGAGCTGATGATTCCGTAGACGAAGCCGATGTATTCGTCAATGTTGGTAATGTGAGGATATTCCTCCATGCTCACCACTCTGATTCTGTACTTTAAGTCCAGCATCAGTCTATTGTTTTTGTTTATAAAAACGATGCTGCCGTCTCTCTGCTCCAGACTCTGGTTAGCGAGATCGATCATCTGCTTTGTTTTTCCGCTTCCTTTATGTCCAATCAGTAATTTTACCATTGGCCTTCCCTCCTTAGTATCTATAAGATAATTAGATTATACACTATACCCGCTGGGGGAATCAAGGATGAACCTTGAAAATTTCCGTTATTTTTGCGAATTCAGCCGCAGCTGCCCGCAGGCGGCGTCGATATCGCTCCCCAATTCCCTGCGAACCGTGGCCTGAATCCCCTTCTTTTTCAGCCCTTCACAAAATTCTTCCGCAAATTTCCGGTCGGTTCCGCGAAGGTCGCGTTCGCTGACCGGATTCATGGGAATCAGATTCACGTGGCAGTTCATACCCGAAAGAAGCGCCACAAGCTGCGCTAAATTTTCCTTTCCGTCATTGACGCCCTTCACCAGCGTATATTCAAAGGTGATCCGCCGCCCTGTCTTTTTGATATGTTCTTTGCAGACCTCCATCAGTTCCTCCATGGGATAGGTCCGGTTGACGGGCATCAGCTGACTGCGCAGCCGGCCGTTGGAAGCGTGCAGAGACACCGCCAGATTGACCTGGGGGAATTCTTCGCCGAAGCGTCTCATTTGGGGCAGAAGGCCGCAGGTGGACAGGGTGATATTTCGCAGGCTCAAATTCACTCCCTTGGGATCATGAACCAGCCTGAGGAACCTGGCCACGTTATCGTAGTTGTCAAAGGGTTCCCCCGTTCCCATGAGAACCACGTGGCCGATGCGCTCTCCCGTATCCCGCTGCGCCGCCAAAATTTCCTCTAAAATCTCCCCCGCCGTCAGGTTTCTTTCCAGTCCTCCGATGGTGGAAGCGCAAAACCGGCACCCCATGCGGCATCCGGCCTGGGTGGATACACAGATGGAATTTCCGAATTTATACCGCATAAATACCGATTCGATGACGTTTCCGTCCGCCAGCTGAAAGAGGTATTTTTTTGTTCCGTCGCTTTTCGACGTCTGCACCTGCTGTATTTCGTGACAGGTGATCTCGCAGTCCAGCTTTAAGCGTTCCCGCAGACCGGCAGGCACATTGGCCATCTCATCAAATTTTGTCACGCCGCTGTGAAGCCAGGTGAAAATCTGATCGCCGCGAAAGGCGGATTGCCCCATTGCCTTCACGAAATCCCGCAGTTCCTCCCGGGTCATGCTCTTGATATCCGTTTTTTCGTGTGTTTGCGTCATGATTCACCTACCCTTTCCCTCATCTTAGTATGCACGAAAATCCACCGGGTTTCAAGGGAAAAAGAAAAGCGCCCGATCTTTTACAGCGTTCAGGCGCTCAGCGTTCATTTTCGATTCCTTTCCCTTCGTTTCCTGTTAAAACGTGGTCAGGAATCTCCGCTCAAATTCGGCAGCCAGTTCATCCCGAAACCGCGGATGGGCGATATTGATCAAATTTCTGGCTCTCTGCTTTAAGGTCTTGCCCTTCAATTTGGCAATCCCGTATTCCGTCACCACATAGTCTGCATCCTGCCGGGAGGTGGTCACAGCCGCACCGTGTTCGATGAATGGCGTAATTTTGGAGATCATGCTGCCGTCCTTTTTCCTGGCCACAGAGGGCATGGCGATGATTCCCTTGCCCTTGTTATCCAGGGACATGGCAGCGCCGCGCATGAAATCCACCTGTCCGCCCACGCCGGAAAACTGCTGCGTGCCGATGGAATCCGATACGATCTGCCCCATGAAATCCACCGCCAGGGCGGAATTGATGCAGACCATGTTGTTGTTCTGCGCAATCACCATGGGGTGGTTTACATAATCCACCGTGCGCATCTCCACGCCGGGATTCCGATTGGCGAAATCGTAGAGCTTTTTCGTACCCATCAAAAAGGTGACGATACACTTGCCCGGATTCAACTTCTTCTGGGAATTATTGATGACGCCGGCTTCCACCAGATCCACCACGCCGTCGGAAATCATCTCCGAATGGATACCCAGGTTTTTCTTGTCCTTCAGAGAAGCCAAAACCGCGTCGGGAATGGCCCCGATTCCCAGCTGTAAAGTGGAACCATCCTCTACCAGAGAAGCGCAGTGCTTTCCGATAGCCAACTCCGTCTCACCGATGACCGGGATTTTCATCTCCGGAATGGGTTCACTGGCCTCCACCACGGCGTCGAATTCGCTGATGTGGATAAAGGTATCGCCGTAGACCACCGGCATCTGGTCGTTGATCTGAGCGATGACCACCGGCGCGGACTTGATCGCCTGCACGGAATAGTCGCAGGCGACCCCCAGAGAACAATAGCCGTGTTCGTCGGGTGCCGACACCATGGCCAGACAGACGTCGATTTTGAAAAAGCCTCGACGGATGTAGTTGGGAACTTCGTGAAAAAATACGGGCGTAAAATCGCCGTAACCGTCGGCAATGGCCTGACGAAAGCAGGAACTGACAAACCAGCTGTTAATTTCAAAACGATCCTTATATTCCGGTCTGCTGTACTCGCCCTTTCCCAACGACACCATATTGCTGATGGTGACGTCGCGATAATTGTCGGCGTTGCGAACCATGGCGTCCACCAGAGCCGACGGCTCCGAACCCGCGTGGGTAAACACCACCTTATCTCCCGATTTTATCAGCTTAACGGCCTCGTCCGCCGAAGTTTTTTTGCTTTCATATTCCGTTTTCCATGTTGTCATTCAATATTTCCTCCAAATTCTCATTTTTACACAAAAAACAATCATTTATTTAACATACACCATATAATTTTTCGGTATTTTTATAAAACAGCCGCGATAACAACATGTGGCCAAGACACATTATATACGCACATTCTCGAATAATCAAGTAGATTTTGTGACTTTTTTAACAATATTTTGGGATTTACTCTCTCTGCCTCGCCCTCCCCCTCCGGTCCGAGCCGAAAACACTTGCAATTCGCCGGTAAATATGCGTATGATGTTATATGTAATCGTGAAATCGAAAAGACACAAAGCTGATAAAGAGATAAAGAAAGGAAACTTCCATGAAACGCTGTATCATCATCACCGGATATATCGAGGGTTCCATCCGCCGCATCTGTCCCCAGTTGTTCTCCCCCGATCCTCCTGCCGATTCGGACACGTTACTTCTGTGCGCCGACGGCGGTTATCGTCTGGCACAGCGGGAGGGTTTGATTCCCCACGTGATCATCGGCGATTTCGATACCTTTGGCGATCAAAACGGGGACGAGCCGGAGGCTCGCCATAAAATCATCCGCGTCCCGACGGAAAAGGATGATTCGGACACTATGCTCTGCATCAAATACGGCATAGAACAGGGTTGTGACTCCTTCCTTTTAGTGGGCGGAATCGGCGGCCGGCTGGATCACACCGTGGCCAATTTTCAGGCTCTGACCTACCTTATTTCCCGGGGAAAATCGGCTTCCATGCAGGATGAAGAAACCTTCGTTACCCTGTGCCGCCCCGGCTCTTTTACGCTATGCGCCAAAAATCCGCAAAATTTTGCCGCACATCCGCAAAACTTCACAGCAAAAAGCGCCGATCCTGCATCGCAGTCCGACGCTTTACCGCCCTACCGGTACTTCTCCCTGTTTTCCTGGTCCCCCGTCTGCCATGGAATTTCCATTGAAGGAGCTAAGTATCCCATGGAGAACGGACGGCTGGCATTCGACTTTCCCCTGGGACTCAGCAACGAATTCCAGGAGGATCACGTCCGAATCGACTTT
>CANEEC010000063.1 GCA_947426455.1 uncultured Clostridia bacterium
GCTTTTTATGATGAGGGTCAGACACAGCCAGACGATGGCTCCGCTGATGAGGAGAGACAGCCAGACCATGGGCAGAAATCGCATGTAGATTCCCAGGAAAAAGGGAGCGCCGATAAATGAAGCAAAGGATAGAAAAAAAGCGTATTCCCTTTGACGATGGGGAAATGTGTTTAGTGAAGTAGATATACCCATAGAAATAACTCCTTTACTTTACGAAAATAACGCTCTCCGGCAGCAAACTTCCGTCTTTCTGCGCCGAAAGCAGCGGCAGGGAGACGGCGGATGCGTCCTCTGACAGTTCATGGTACAGCTGGTATACCTTGATGGAAGGGAGCCATTGCTGAAATTCCCTGGATAACAGCATCTCCTGCAGCTTTAAATGCTGATAGACGGGATCGCTTTCTTCCTTTGCAGGACGGATCAAAACCACATCGGAAGCGATGCGCAGCTCTCTGCGATCCATCACGTGATCTACGATCTGGCGCAGCTGCGAAAGGGTGACGTCCTCGGGAAGCGCGATGCTTTTGGAATGATTCCAAAAGAGATCCTTATCGGAATTGCTGCTGCAATCCTCCATGGCTTCGGCGAAGGTCGATCCTCGACCGCAGATGAGACGGGAGCCGTCATCGTCTGCCGTGGCAGAGGGAATCTGGGCGTATATGACAAAACCGTGATCGATCGCTACGGAGATTCCGCTGACGATGTTGGCGTCATTGATTTCCCGGGAAGAACATCCGCTGCAGCACAGGCAAAGCAGGAGAAAGGGCAGCAGGAAAAACTTCTTTCGGGACTGACGGGTGGGATTTTCCGGCGCCAGTACCTCCGGGCGATGGAACATGGAAAACCAGGGAGCGCGGACAAAGGTATCCTGAAGAAGATCCCGACGGGTTTGGGACAGGGACGACGTGTAGGGAATGGTGAAGCTCTCCATGGAGGACAGATACAGAAGCAGGAAAAAGACGCCTCCCAGATAGCCGGGGATTCCCCAGATCGCGGCCAGAAGAAGAAAGCCTGCGCGCAGCAGCACGATGGGACTTTTCAACGCGGGGATCATCAGGCCGGTAATGCCGGTAAAAGCGATGATAATCACCACGGGAATGCTGACCAATTTAGCGTCTACAGCCGCCTGCCCCAGTACCAGGCCGCCCACGATACCCAGCGTCTGACCGAAGTTTGCCGGAGCCTTCGAACCGCCCTCGCGAATCAGTTCAAACCCTAAAATCAGAATCAACATCTCCAAGAACGTGGGAAAGGGCAGATTTTCCCGGGCAATGACCAGATTCAACAAAAATCGGGTGGGCAGCAGCTCCTGGTGCATGGTGAATAATCCCAGAAAGATGGCGGGCAGGCTGATGGTACTCCAAAAGCCCAGAATTCGCAGCCACCGGCCGAAGGTGCCGAAGTAGAAATTGTTGTAGTAGTCGTCGTTGGTCTGGAAGTATTCCAAAAAGAAAAAGGGAGCCGTTAAAACCACGGGAGTTCCGTCGATGACGATGGCCACGCGTCCCTCCAGCAGCTTGGCCGCCACGATGTCGGGTCGTTCGGTGGAGCCGATGGTCTTAAAGGGGGAAAAGGGAGCGTCTTTGATCAGCTCCTCAACGTAGTTGGCGTCCAAAATGCCATCGATATTGATCCGATCCAACCGGCGGTTTACCTCCGCTACGATGGCAGGATCGGCAATGCCGTCGATATAAACCACGGCGGCTTTCGTATTGGTCTGAACTCCCAGAGAGCGAAAACGAAACCGCAGATTGGGGTTGCAGAGCTTCCGACGGATCATGGAAAGGTTGTAGAGAAGCACTTCCGTGAACCCTTCCCGGGGTCCCTGAAGCACCTTTTCCGCCGACGGTTCGTTGATGGAGCGGCTGTGGTAGCCGCGGGTTGCCAAAATCAACGCTTTCGGCTCGCCGTCTACCAGCAGAACCGTGTTTCCTGACAGGATTTCCGACAGAAGATCCTGGATGCCGTCCTTTTCCAGGATGTCGTCAGCGAATAACACTCTTCTCCGCAGGAAGGAGGCGCAGTCTTCACGGGGCAGAACTCCTGTGAAGGTCAAAAGAGACTGGACGATATGTTCGTTGATGATAGTATCGTTAACCATGCCGTCAGCGAAGATCACAGCGACGCATCGTTTGTCCATGCCGCAGCACAGCTGACGAAATTTAATGGTGGTGTCCTCCTGAAAGACGGAATGAAACAGGTTCAGATTTTCCGAAAGCGATGAGGTCAATCGTTCTTTCATGGATAAATTCTCCTTTCATGGATAGGTATAGTATGGAATAAGGGACGCGATTTCATACGGGAGAAAGGTTTTATTTTTAGGAATAAAAGGCGGCGACGCACAGCGGGGTGTTGAGAAAGAGAAAATTCTGCCGGAACCGGTCGGAAGAAAAGCGCCCGCCGCAGGCGTTTGACGGCTTGTCAAACAAGCGGAAACCGGATATAATTTTTATGTTATGTTTTCAATGTTTTTCGCATATCTTGGATTGTCCGGGAAAGGAGAGTTCAGGATGAGAAAACGGAGAGGAAAACACGCGAGAGGAAATGTGAGCCAAGCTACCACGTCTTTAACGGTGGTCATGTGTTTGGCGGTTATGACCGGATTTTTGGGTGTGAAATATGTAATATCGCCGTGGATGAACGGCGCGGAGGCGCAGACCTCCGGCAGCGTGACGGGGGAAAAGCAAAGCGGTGAAGCGATTGGGGCACCCCAGTCCGGCGATGCGGCGGCACAGACAGGCGATACGACGTCGCAGTCCGATACGGAAACAGGAGAGCCGGAGACGAACAGCGGCGCTTCCGCACAGCAGACTCCGCAGGAGCAACCGTCGGAAAATGCACAGCAATCGCCGCAGTCCCAGCAGTCCGCAGAAGAGACGCCCGATTCCCAGCAGCCGCAGAAAAATCAACAGTCCTCGGGAACGAATCCCGTGGTGGAGGATCAGGTGGAAACGGTGGCGACCAAGGCCTTTGCCGTGCAGCTGGGCAGCTTTTCCACGGAAGAAGCGGCCAAGCAGAGGGCGAGCGAGCTTTCGGCGCAGGGAATTCCGGCTTCGGTACAGCTGCGGGACGGCGCATGGAAGGTCGTTTCCTCCGGATACAGTACAAAAGAAGAAGCGAGGACGGCTGCCGCCGGATGGAGAGAGATTGCGGGAGATGCGTTTGTGGTAGCCATATAAATCGCAGTCATTGCAGCAATTAAATACAAGGAAAATACACAGCATTAGAAAATACATAGAACATGAGGAAAACGCATGATACCATTATCCACGCGGATGCGGCCTTCGTCTTTAGAGGATTTTCAGGGACAGGAACACTTTTTATATCCGGGTTCGCTTCTGTACAACGCCATTAAAAACAAGACCTTCGATTCGGCCATTTTTTACGGCCCTTCGGGGACGGGAAAGACTACCCTGGCGCGGCTCATCGCCCGGGAGATGGACGCAGATTTTTATGAGATCAACGCCTCCACCAGCGGAACCAAAGAACTGAAGGAGATCATAGAGAAGTGCAGAACCGGTTTTTTCGGACTGGCACAGAAAACGTCCTACGTATATGTGGACGAGTTTCATCGCTGGAATAAGCTGCAGCAGGATTCTCTGCTGCAGTGGCTGGAGGAAGGGGTCATCCGCTTCATCGGAAGCACCACGGAAAATCCGTACTTCGCGGTGAACAACGCCGTGCTGAGCCGGGTGCGTTCCCTTTATGAGTTTCACCGGCTGAAGCCGGAAAATATCGTGACCATTTTGAAGCGCGCTATGGAGGATGAAGAACGAGGTCTGGGGCGAAGGAAGGTTCCCTATGAGGAAAACGCTCTTGAGATGATCGCAGACCGCTCGGGAGGCGACGCTCGTATGGCGCTGGATACCCTGGGTTTTATCGCGGACAATCTGACCGAAGGCGGCCGCATCGATCTGGACATGGTGGGGGAAGCCACCCAGAGTCAGACGCTGTTTTACGACAGAAGCGAAGATAAGTACAACTTGCTTTCGGCGCTGCAAAAATCCATCCGGGGAAGCGATCCCGATGCGGCGCTGCACTATCTGGCGCGGCTGATTGCGGCGGATGCGGACATTCAGATGATCGGCAGACGGCTTGTGGTGATCGCAAGCGAAGATGTGGGCATGGCCTATCCCATGGCGGTTACTATCGTGACCTCCTGCGTGCAGGCGGCGTTGATGACGGGATTTCCCGAGGCGCAGATCAATCTGGCACAGGCTGTGATTTTACTGGCGTCCTCCCCCAAGAGCAATTCCGCGGTTGTGGGAATTCAGGAGGCCATGGAAGATGTAAAGAAAAAACGTATTTCCGACGTTCCCGACCATTTGAAGGACGCCCATTATGCGGGCGCTGTCAAACAGGGACGGGGACTGGACTATAAATATCCTCACGCTTACGGCGGATTCGTCCAGCAGCAATATCTGCCGGAGGAACTGTACCGTCAGGGCGTGCAGTACTATCATCCCACGGAAAACGGAAAGGAAGGCGCGTTTAAGCAGTATTTGGAATACTTATGGAAAAAGAAACGATAAGGTTACATAGAGCAAATGGAGAGGAAGTCACCATCGCGCTGGCGGAGCATGCCGGATTTTGCTTCGGCGTAGGGCGAGCGCTTTCCAGGACGGAGGAAGCGGCGGCGCTTTACGGCGGTAAAGGCCGCAAAATCAATACCTGCGGTTCTCTGATTCACAATCAGATGGTCATCGACGAGCTGCTGCGCAAGGGCGTGGGTATGGTTCATGCGCCGGAGGAGGCGGAGAAGGGCTCCATTCTCATCGTCCGTGCTCACGGAGAGCCGAAGCGATTTTACGAAGCGGCGGAGGAGCGCGGTCTGACGGTGATCGACGCCACCTGTCCCTTTGTACAGAGGGTGCAGAAGCTGGCGGAGGAAGCCACCAAGCAAGGCCATACGGTGGTGATCGTAGGCGATCCCCTGCATCCCGAGGTGATCGGTATCAAGGGATGGAGCGACGACCGGGCGCTGGTGGTGCAGACACCACAGCAGGCGCAGGAGATCCGTGGAAAAGAACTGGTGATCGTCTGCCAGACGACGATCCGCAAAGAGCTTCTGGACGGCGTCGTGGAAGAACTAAAGAAAAACAATACGATTTTGAACATATACAATACCATCTGCAGCGCTACCAGGCAGCGGCAAAACGCCTGCGGCCTGCTGGCGAAAGAATCGGATCTCATGGTAGTGATCGGCGGATGCGATAGCTCAAATACGAAAAAATTGTATGAGATTTCAAAAAAGTATTGTGAAAACACCTATTTTGTCGAATTTATTGAAGATTTGCCATTGAAAGAAGTCAAAAAATGTTGTAAAATAGGTGTTGCGGCAGGTGCATCCACGCCTGAACGCATAATTAAGGAGGTTATTGCTGCTATGAGTGAAGCTATCACTAAGGACCTGACTGAACAGGTCGAAGAAATGAACGAAATGGAAGCCATGATGGACGAAATTGAAAAGTCCCTGAGACTTCCGGGTAGAGGCGAAATTGTGACTGGTGAAATCGTCCATGTAACCAACGACTACGTCGTAGTTAATTTAGGCTGCAAAAAAGACGGTGTGATTCCCAAGGAAGAGATGGCTCTGGAACAGGAAGGCCAGTTGACAGATCTGTTCAAGGAAGGCGATGAGATCCAAGCGAAGGTCATCAAGACGGATGACGGCGACGGAAACATCCTGCTCTCCAAGAAAAAGCTCCAGGTCAACGAACACTGGGACGAAATTAACGCAGCTTTAGATGATAAAGAAGTAGTGAATGTTAAGATCGTCAAGGAAGTAAAGGGTGGCGTCATCGCCACTTACAAGGAAGTATCCGGCTTCATTCCCATGTCCCAGCTGTCCGACCACTTTGTTGAAAAAGCAGACGAATTCATCGGCAAGGTTCTGCCGGTTAAGGTCAGCCGCGTAGATCAGAGACGCAACAAGGCTGTGTTCTCTCACAAAGCGTTCCTGGCGGAAGAAAAGGCCAAGAAAATCGCTGAAATTTGGGACAAGCTGTCCGTTGGAGACGTTGTAGAAGGCGTCGTTATGAGATTTACCGACTATGGCGCTTTCGTAGATATCGGCGGTTTGGACGGCCTGCTCCACATCTCCGAAATTTCCTGGGGCAAGTTAAAGCATCCGCAGGAGGCTCTTTCCATCGGTGAAAAGATCAACGTGAAGATCCTGTCCATGAACGCGGAAAAGGGCAAGATTTCCCTGGGATTAAAGCAGAACGTACCGGAACCCTGGTCCGTCATCGACGAAAAGTACGAAGTGGGTCAGGTGATCACCGGTAAAGTGGTTCAGATCAAGGATTACGGCGCATTCGTAGAATTAGAACCGGGTCTGGACGGTCTGGTACACATCTCTGAAGTCGCTTACAAGAGAGTGACCAACATCGCTGACGAAATTTCCGTCGGCCAGCAGGTAAGCGCTAAGATTCTGGAGATCGACAAAGAAAGAAAGAGAATCAGCCTGAGCATCAAGGAAACCCTGGAAGCTCCCGCAGAAGACGCTGTGGAAGAAGCTGCAGAAGAAGCTCCCGCAACGGAAGAAGTTCCTGAAGCGGCAGAGACCGTGGAAGAAGTTCCCGCGGCAGAAGAAGCAGCGGAAGCTGTGGAAACTGCGGAAACTGCAGAAGAGGCTGCTGAAGAATAATTGACCGAAGGACGCAAAGAGGTTGTCTGCCGACGACCTCTTTTTTTCTAACCGAAGGAAAGAGAAGTGTAAGGCATATGAAAAAATCCATCGTTTTGATCGGGATGCCGGCCGCCGGTAAAAGCACCGTGGGCGTGGTTTTGGCAAAGACATTGGGAATGCAGTTTGTGGATACGGATCTTTTGATTCAGGAGCGTGAGGACATGCTTTTGCAGGAGATCATCGATATTAAGGGAAATGACTATTTTAAGGGAGTGGAAAAGGAAATCCTGTGTCAGTTAGATGTGGAGAATTCGGTAATCTCCACGGGAGGAAGCGCTATTTATTATCCCGAAGCCATGGCGCATCTGCACGATCTGGGGTCTGTGATCTACCTTCAGCTTTCCGTTCCCACGCTGAAAAAGCGTCTGAGCAATATCAAGACCAGAGGAATTACCATGGCTCCCGGGCAGACCATTGAAGATTTGGCCAGAAGCCGCGTTCCTCTGTATGAAAGCTATGCCGATATTGTGCTGCCGGCCGAAGGAATGGATGTGGAAGAAACCATCCGACGCATCTGCGTGGCGCTGAAAAATCAGAGAAAAAGATAACGAAAATGTCCCCTCTTTGCCGAATAAAAACCGGTCGGAGGGGACATGTCATTTTCCATTCTTTACTTTGATAATTCCAGAAGCTCGCCGGCGCTTTTGCGGGTGGTTTCCGTGATGTTGATCCCGCCTAAGAGGCGGGCAATCTCGTCGATGCGCTGTTCTTCGTCCAGAGGAATCACGGTGGAAACGGTGGTTTCCTCCTGTTCGCTCTTTTGAATTTTGTAGTGATAAGCGCCGCAGGAGGCGATCTGGGGAAGGTGAGTGATGCAGATGACCTGATGATTCTGTGCGATCTGCAGCAGCTTTTTTCCCACGATGCTGGCGGTAACGCCGCTGATGCCGCTGTCGATTTCATCGAAGATCAGCGTGGGGATGTAGTCCAAATCGCCGGTGATCCGCTTCATGGCCAGCATGATGCGGGAAATTTCACCGCCGGAGGCCACCTTTGCCAGAGGCTTGGGCGTTTCTCCCTTATTGGTGGAGATCAAAAACTCCACGTTATCCATTCCATTAGCCGTATAGACCGGCTTTTCCGATTCTTTAAAGTTTACGATAAACTGGGCGTTTTGAAAATTCAATTCCAGCAGTTCTTCATTGATCTTCTGGCTCATCTGCAGAGCCGCTTCTTTGCGCAGAGCCGACAGGCGCTGGGACGCCAGCTTCAGCTGATCGCCGTAGATGTTTCGGTTTCGAAGCAGACTTTCCATTTCTTCGTCGTCATTGTCGATGCGGCTGAGGAACAGTTCCACCTTGTGGGCGTAGTCCAGCACCGCCTCCAATGTGCCGTCGTGCTTGCGCTTTAAGCCGTCCAGAACATCCATGCGCTTGTAGGCTTCCTCCAATTCTTCGGGAGAAAAGGTGAGGCCGTCCCGGAAGCGGCGCAGCTGCTCCGCGGCGTCCTCCAACTGATAGTAAGCGTCGGAAATCTGCTCGTAAAAACCGGAGATTTCCGGGGAGAACGAGGCAACCTCCCGGAGCTGTTCCGTGACGGTGCTGAGCATTTCCACGGTGGATCTTTCTTCGCCGAACAGAATTTCGTAGGCGCCGGACAGGCGCTCAAAGATGCGCTGGCTGTTTTCCAACAGGCGAATTCGCTGGGAGAGCGCTTCATCCTCGCCGATGACGGGGTTTGCGTTTCGGATCTCGTCCAGCTCAAAGCTCATGAAGTCTCGCTGCCGACGGGCGGAGTCCAGATTGTGTTTCAGATGATTTAATTGGCGGGCGCATTCCACGTAGTCCTGATAGACCTTGGCCGTGGTTTCGCGCACCTTGCGAATTTCCGAACCGCCGAAGGAATCCAGAAGTTGGATGTGATGCTCCGGATGAAGCAGGGACTGGTGGTCGTACTGGCCGTGGATATCGGCCAGATTGCGGCAGAAACGGCTCAGTAAAGAGACGGGAACGATTTCGCCGTTGATGCGGCAGACGCTTTTTCCCGTCTTGCTGATCTCCCGCTTGATGACCGATTCGTTATCGGCGGGAATTCCGTTTTCCTGGAAAAATGCCTGAGAAGCTTCGTCGGAGGTATCTAACGTCAGCTGAATGACGGCCTTGTCCTTGCCGGTGCGCACGTAGGCGGTATCGGCGCGGCTTCCCAGACCCGTACTGATGGCTTCGATGATGATGGATTTACCGGCTCCCGTTTCGCCGGTAATCACATTGAGACCGCCGTGGAAGTCCACATCCAATTGGTCGATAATAGCAAAATCCTGAATTTTGATATGAGTAATCATAATATCACCTGATTATTTTATTAACTGATTGAACTGTTCCACCAAGGCAGGAACCTTTTCCGGGTCGTCGATAACCAGGAAGATGGTGTTGTCGCCGGCCAGACTTCCGATGATCATGGGAAAATCGGAAGTGTCGATGGCTTCTGCTGCAGCGTTTCCACAACCGGAAAGGGTTTTGATTACGATGATATTTCCGGAGTAATTGATGCTGAGAACGCTTTCCTTCAGAATTTTAATGAAGCGGTCGGAAAGGGACTGTTCCGGTGTTTTGGCGACTGTATACTTATACTTTCCGCGCTCGGTGAGGGTCTTGACCAGCTTCAGGTTCTTGATATCTCTGGAAACGGTAGCCTGAGTGACGCGATAGCCGTCGGCGTTGAGCAGCTCCACCAGCTTTTCCTGGGTATCGATGTCGTGAGTGCTGATCAGCTCGATGATGCGGCTCTGTCTCGTGTGACGCATAATACACCTCCTCCTTGTGAGTAATTATACAATTATTTTATCACAGATATTAGAGGAAGGAAACAGCTTGTTTTTATAAATTGCGGCGATCTTATGGATGGCAGTGTAGAAGCTTGACATTTTGAAGCGGCGGGAAATAAGAAACAGTTTCTTTTTCCACGGTCTTTTGATATAATAAAATAATTGGTGAGGTGAGTTAGTATGCGCATTTTAGGGATTGATCCGGGCTATGCCATTTTGGGATATGGAATCATAGATAAGAACGGAAACCGCTTTGTGCCGGTGGAGTATGGATCCGTCACTACGGACAAGGACATGGAGATGCCTGACCGGCTGAAACACCTGTATTCCGAACTGATGGAGATCATCGATCGCTGCCGTCCCGAGGTTGCCTCCATTGAAGAACTGTTTTTCAATACCAATACCACCACGGCGATCTTAGTGGGTCAGGCTCGGGGCGTAGCGATTTTGGCCTGCGCCAATTCCGGCGTTCCCATCAACGAATACACGCCGGTACAGATCAAACAGGCGCTCACCGGATACGGGCGGGCAGAAAAGAAGCAGGTGCAGATGATGGTCAAGGCCATATTGGGACTTTCGGAAGTGCCGAAGCCCGACGATACGGCGGACGCTTTGGCAGCAGCCATCTGTCACGGCCATGCGGCGCCGGGTCGGGAGCGCATTAAAAAATATGAAGAAGCGTTGAAACAAAACGACAGGAAGATCAAACAGGCGCAGCAGACGAAAAACCGCTGGGAGCAGTTGATC
>CANEEC010000064.1 GCA_947426455.1 uncultured Clostridia bacterium
ATCCAGGTTTTCAGCTGTCGCTACGGAATCGATACCTGCGAATCCGTTTTCAGAGTGACAGGTAACTGCGATATCTTCGGGAATGTAATCAGCTACCATGGTGGGTAAGCCGATTCCCAGATTGATGAAGTCGCCGTCCTTAAATTCTTTTGCACATCTCTTTGCAATTCTCGCTTTTAAATCTGCCATTTCTTTTCTCCTTCCACAATGCCTTCTACCAGAACGCCTGCTACGCCGAAGTAGTCAGGATCGATTTCGCCGATTTTTACCAGCTTTTCGGGTGCAATGATGGTGTGCTTGGAAGCGCCAGCCATTACATAGTTGAAGTTCTTAGTAGCCTTGGAGCAGTAGTAGTTACCGAATTCATCGGCAACGGATGCTCTGATAAAGGAGTAGTCAGCAAACAAAGGCAGCTCGAACAGATATTTCTTTCCGTCGATTTCCATTACCTTCTTTGCTCTTCCCAGCTCGTCCGGTTCGGTCTCCATAGGAGTAGCAACACCCGTGGGCGTCAGAACGCCGCCCAGACCGTAAGCCGCAGCTCTGATCTTCTCAGCCAGCGTACCCTGGGGAACTAAGGTATATCTCAGCGTACCCTCAGCAACCTGTTCATTGATCATGGGGTTAACACCGATGTGAGATGCGATGATGTGATCCACCATGTGGTTTTCCAGGAGCTTACCAACACCTCTGGCAGTCTTTCCGCCAAAGTCGCCCGCCGGCTGACCGGCAGCCAGACCGCCGTCGTTAGCGATAACGGTCAGATGCTTTACGCCCTTTCTTACCAGAGCGTCCATCAGCACTTCAGGAGAACCGGTGCCCAGGAAGCCGCCGACCATGATCGTCATGCCATCCTGCACGCCTGCAACAGCTTGATCTGCAGTCATAATTTTGTTAATCATTTCTGTATCACCTTTCTTTGAAATTACTTATACATCACTCTGCATAATGTGGAATCGGTGGGACGGATTTGTCCCACCAATCGTTAAAATTGTATCATGCTTTTTCGTGACTGTAAAGAACCTTTTAGCGATCCTCGATCTTTGCTTTCTTTTCCCAACCGCGCTTCTTCACTTCCTGCATAACGAAGGACATAACGTGTTCCGCGTACTTGCCGGGACCGAAACCGGCGTCGTAACCCAGCTCCTGAGCCAGTTCGTGAGAGATTCTGGGGCCGCCGCAGGTCAGGATGATCTTATCGCGCAGGCCTTCGGCTTCCATCAGCTCAGTCATTTTCGTCAGGTTCATGATATGGATATCCTTCTGGGTAACCGTCTGAGAAACCAGAATGGCGTCGGCATTGACTTCCTTCGCCTTGGCGATCAGCTGCTCGCAGGGAACCTGAGATCCCATGTTGTAAGCAACTACGTTCTTGAAGCGTTCCAGACCGAAGTGACCATGGAAACCCTTCATCTGAATGATAGCGTCGATACCTACGGTGTGAGCGTCGGATTCGATGGATGCGCCTACAACCACGATATCTCTTCCGATGTTTTCGCCGATCCATTCGCCGCATTCCACACGGTCGTATACGTCGCCCTCTACCTTGGGAACTACGATCTGAGTAAAGTCGATGGTGGGCTGAGCGGAACCGTATACATTGAAGAAGGTATAACCCTTGGTCAGCTCGCAGTAGTAAGCCACGTTGGGTTCACTCAGACCCAGCTTCTTCGCATACTGCTTCGCACATTCTTCCGCTTCTTCGCCGTAGGGCACCGGAAGAGTAAATGCCAGCTGAACTTTACCGTCGTTTAAAGCGTCGCCATAAGGCTTTACTTTTGTTAAATCTACCTGCGTGTTTGCAGTCGTTGTGCATGTAGTCATCGTATTACTCCTCCCTCTTACTCATGATCCATAAATTTTTCGATGAACGGATTGAAGTAGTTTTCACCCTTGGTGCAAACGCCTTCCAGACCGTGACCACCGTCGAAGGGACGCTTTACGCCGCCGAAGATACCTTTTTCGATGGTGGAGAACAGGCCTTCCTTTTCAACCTCAGCCAGCAGAGCGTCTGCTTTGGACAACACTTCCTGCGCGCGCTTCTGGCAGATGCCGTCCTTCTTGAATTCCATTTCTTCGCCGATATGTCTGCAGTTGTTGAAAATGTACTTGGCATTTTCGATGGACAGATATCTGTCCTGCATCAGCGGCGTGTGAATCGCTTCTGTCAGCATACCGGTCAAAAGCAGGGACTGATGCGTCCATACGGTTGCCAGGTTGAACAGCGCATCCTGCAAGTGGCCGCGGAAGATGTTTCCGGTCATGAACTTGGTAGGCGGCATGTACTTCAATCTTGCCTTGGGGAAGATTTCTCTTGCCATCTGTGCCTGAGCCAGCTCTAACAGGAAACCGTCTTCTGTGCTGGGATCCATTTCAAAGGCGTGTCCCAGACCCATCTGTTCCTCGGGGATGTTTGCCAGTACGGCGAACTGTTCGTTGATGAACTGAGAAGCCGTTACGGTGTGAGCCGCTTCGATGGCGTCGTCGGTGGTCAGATAGTTATCTTCACCGGAGTTGAAGATGATGCCGCAGTAACCGATGATAACGCGGGACATGAACTGGTCAACCAGCGTTCTCTGCATATTGATGTCTCTGAACAGGATGCCGTAAATCGCGTCGTTCAGCATGACGTCCAGTCTTTCCAAAGCGCCCATGGCTGCGATTTCAGGCATACACATACCGGAGGAGTAGTTGCAGAGTCTGATGTATCTGCCCAGCTCTTCGCCTACTTCGTCCAGAGCTTTTCTCATGATGCGGAAGTTTTCCTGAGTTGCGTAGGTACCGCCGAAACCTTCCGTGGTAGCACCGTAAGGTACGTAGTCCAGCAGAGACTGCGCGGTGGTTCTGATAACGGCGATGATGTCGGCGCCCTGACGAGCGGCAGCCTGTGCCTGAATCACGTCTTCGTAGATGTTGCCGGTGGCAACGATTACGTAGATGTAAGGTTCCGGACCTTCGCCGATGGTGTTGAGATATTCCGCTCTCTTTGCCTTCTGCTCGTCGATTCTCTTAAAGGTTTTCTCGATGAACGGCGTTAAAGCCTTTGCGGCTTCTGCCTGAGAGCAGGTGGGCAGCTTGGTGATCTCCAGCTTGCCGGCAGCCACATCCTCGGCGATTTCCTGAGGGGTCTTGCCGGTCTGAACGATGGCATTACCTACCAGATAAGCAGCACCGGTAGGCAGAGCGCCGGCATCCTTAATGTGATCCACCAGCACGTTGGGCAGCGGGTTGTCAACCTCATCCACGCCGTCAACACCCAGCAGTCTGACGATGGTTCTTTCCGTAGATACCGTGGTGTGGCGATCAATGAATTCCTGCATGTCGTGAGCGATGTTCGCAGCATGCTGACGCGCGCTGTCTACAACCTTCGGGTCAAGATTTAATTTGCTTTTCATCCTTGTTCTCCTCTTCTCCTTATTTGATATATTTTTTAGCGCCTTCAATTATCTCAGAGCTGATTCCCAGCATCTTCGCAATATTCAGAGCATCCTTTGGTACCTGACCTTGTTTTTCGACTCGATACAGCCGATAGTCCATATATTTTGAAATGATATTGATTCGTTCGCTTCGCTTGGCGTATTGGATTTCTCTGTTTAACAATGTGAAATCCGCATCTGCCAGACCTCTCACCTGCATGTTGATCACGCCTTCTTTTTCCGTCACCGTTTCAAAATGCGTGGTGATCAGCGAGATATAGGGTTTTTCCATGAGGTAATCCACCAGAGACTTGGTGAGAGCCAACCCCTCCACCGGATTTGTCCCTGAAGCGATTTCATCGATGAGCAAAAGCGTCCGTTCCACGCTGTTATCCAGCATGATTTTCAGTTCTTCCATTTCACTTCCGAAGCTGGAAAGTCCCCGTTCCACGGACTGGCTGTCGCCGATGAGAATCTGCATGTAGTTGGACAGTCCCACGGTGGCCTTTTTCGCCGGCACGAAGAATCCGTACTGAGTCAGGATCGCCACCTGACCGGAAAGCTTCAGCGAAATGGTCTTTCCGCCCATGTTAGCGCCTGTGATGCAGGTAACGCCGTCCGAGAGCGAAATCGATACGGGACAGTAGGATTTTCCCCTGGCCTTCAGCGCTTCCTCCACCTGGAGGTTTCTCCCTTCTTCGATTTCGATGACGTGTTCCGCGACGACTTCCGGCTTGCTGCAATGATGAGCGATGGCAAACAGCGCCTTGCCCAGAGCCACATCCAGCGCGCCCATGCGCTGGCAGTTGTCGCAGAGCACCTGAACGTGTTTGAAGATTTCTTTGGAAATCTCCCGGCGAATCCGTTCTTCTTCTTCCTCCAGCTGTTCGTTCAACTGATCCATCTCTTTCATATAACCGTAGACGGCCTCGTTGGCTTTCAGCCGGAAGGTGGCGGACAGATAATCCTGATCCACCAATTCCAATTCTTCTATGGAACCGATTTTTTCAAAATCGGCATGGTTTTTCGAAACGATGATATCAAACTTCGGCGTCAGCATGATGCCGTAGCGTTGTTTGATTTCCTCTCTCGCGGCTTTCTGTTCCTTTCGAATCGCGATTTCGTATTCCCGCTTTTTCCCCCGCAATCGGTGAATTTCTTCCGAAAATTCATCGTATATGTAAAAGGTGTTGATTCGATCCCTGCGGGGATCTAAAACGTCCAGCAGATCCGTGGTATCCGCAAGCACGTATTCCGCCGGAATCAAAGGCGTGCCGTCCTTCACGGTCAGAAGTAAAAGCCGCCGCATAGCAAGCAGCAGACTTTTGATTTCATAGATTTCAACCACAGACAGCGTTTGATTTTCCGAACGCTGAATGGAATAGGCCACGTCCTTGACTTCCATAAAGATTTCCTGAATCTGCCCGATCAGTCTGCCGTTTTCATTGACGAAGTCCATCATGCGTTCCACTTTGTCAAGCTCCGCCTTCAGCTCGTCCTCCTGTCCGGGATAAAACGGTTTGATTTCTTTCAGTTGTCTCTTGCCGAAGGGCGTATTCAGGTCGATGCTCTGCATGACGTAATCGAGACCGACCTCACGTCTGGTTTTCACATTGGCCAACCGGCGATTTGATCCCATTTTCATCAATTCGGCCTCCTAAATTACACTCGCACATCAACCACCGGCAGTTCCGGCAGGGCTTCCCTCATGGCGCCCACCAGGGCTTCCCGATCAAAGCTGTAGCCGCCAGGCGACCATGGATTTACGGTGATGGCTGCAATTTCAATGTTTTTAAGAACATTGACCTTCATGCCCTTCTTTCTCCAAAGTCCCCAATCCATGGCGCTGAGAAAAATCTTCGTGGGATTTTTCAGAATGAATTTGATTCGTTTCAGCTTCTTGGGATTGATGTCCGCAATGACGCTGTTGGTGAAAGCGCCCGGAATATACACATATTCCGTCCCTTCATCGATTTCGTCGTCTATAAATCTCGATGAACCGAGACCGGTGGCCAAGTCCAGCTTCGTCACCTTGCCATCCTCGCTGATGAGCATGATCCGGTCATCGTAGTTGTTTTCTTCGATTAAAGTTCTGGCATTTCCTTCTTCCATTTCGGGAATGGAATACAGGTTTACAATGTGAGCCGTTTCATCCACGACTCTGCGCATGCTTCGGGAAAGAACGGCTCCCGTGGATAAGATGATCGCATCGGAGGTTTCCGGAGACGCGATGGCCTTACGGTCGATGGCGCCGTCGATCAGAATCAGCTCACAACCGTAGCTCATCATTTCCGCACACACTTTTTTCGTATCCATCGCCGCAGGCGGTCCGGCAATCTGCACGTAGCCGCTGTCTGCAACCCTGCAGATCAGCAACTCGCCCATGGGAGTGGAATATCTGGTCTTTTTTAAAATTTCCAAACCGGCGTCAGCCATTTCATAAAGCTGTGTCGGCACCGTAACTATCGTGTCCTGCTCCAAATAAATTTGGGGTTTTTCCGTCCCTGTCACTAAATCCTGTGTCTCGCCGTCTCGTCCAATGGAAGTAATCCCCAGTCTGACACCTTCGTCCATGGCTTCTTCAATCAGATAATTCAACGCGGTGGTCTTTCCGGCGTTTTTCGCCATTCCCACGATGGAAATCGTCTTATATTTCTTCTGCAGCTCGTACAATAAACCCATGGAATCTCCTCATGTGACAAAATCCTGCCGTCGGTTTCGCCGGCGGATTGCATTTGATTATGGTATGGGGCAGATTTCTCTGCCCCATACCAAATCGCGCTTTTATAGTCGAAAGCTCAACTATTTGTTTCTCTTGTGACGCAGCAGATCCTGCGGTTCCATAGCCAGTCTCTGACCTCTCAGCAGGCCGGCAACACCTTCGTATTCGTAGTGCTTCTTGCCGGTGCAGTAATCGCAGGTGCACTTCATCTCGGGCAGATCGGTCGGCTCGGTGTAAGTGGTGATAACGCCTTCGTAGTTTCTCAGAATTACCTTGCCAGGAGCCTGAGAGATGACGTACTGAGGCATAACCGGAGTCTTGCCGCCGCCGCCGGGAGCGTCGACAACAAAGGTGGGAACTGCATAGCCGGAAGTATGGCCGCGCAGACCTTCGATGATCTCGATACCCTTGGATACCGGTGTTCTGAAGTGCTCGATACCTAAGGACAGGTCGCACTGATAGATATAGTACGGTCTTACTCTGTTCTTAACCAGCTTCTGAACCAGCTCTCTCATGATGTGCGGGCAGTCGTTTACGCCTCTCAGCAGTACGGACTGGTTGCCCAGAGGAATACCGGCGTCGGCCAGCTTTGCACATGCTGCTGCCGCTTCTTCGGTCAGTTCCTTCGGATGATTGTAGTGAGTGTTCAGCCAGATGGGATGATACTTCTTCAGCATGTTAACCAGCTTGTCGGTAATACGCATGGGCATTACGACAGGAGTTCTGGAACCGAAACGAACGATTTCTACATGAGGAATCTTGCGCAGTTCGCTTACGATGTATTCGATGACATCGTCTTCTACCAGCAAAGCGTCGCCGCCGGACAGTAAAACGTCTCTTACGACGGGAGTCTTTCTGATGTAATCCAGGCACTTGTTGATGTCTTCGATGGATCTTGCGCCGTCGGTTTCGCCGGCCAGTCTTCTTCTGGTGCAGTGTCTGCAATACATGGAGCACTGGTCGGTGATCAGGAACAGAACTCTGTCAGGATATCTGTGGGTCAGACCGGGAGCCGGAGAGTCTTCGTCTTCGTGCAGCGGGTCTAACATATCGGCGTCGCTTCTGTGCAGCTCGGCGGATACGGGAACAGCCTGCATACGAACCGGGCATCTGGGATCGTCAGGATCCATCAGAGATGCATAGTAGGGAGTGATTCCCAGGCGGAAGTTCTTGGTAACTGCCTTGATATCAGCTTCTTCCTGTTCGGTCAGGTTGATGACCTTCTTCAGCTGTTCTACCGTGGTAATTCTGTTTTCTACCTGCCAATGCCAGTCGTTCCACTGCTCATCGGTTACGTTCTTCCAGAGTTCAATGTCTCTGAAGTGTCTTCTTTCAGCCATTGTTAGTGTTCTCCTTTAATTTACATATACATGACATATACATTCCAATGAACCGGTAAATATGCGCATTTACCGGTTCATCGATATCATAGGTTAGCCGCGGTTTGGCCGCGCCTCAATGATCCGGTCAAACTATGCGAACAGCTCGGTGAATACCTTTCTCAGGCCTTCGCTTTCTCTCATTTCCTGTAAAGCGATGGCAGCGTGACCCTTGCAGTAGCCGTTACCAACGATCATGTTAACGTCCTTGCCTACGCCTTCAGCGCCCAGAGCAGCCTTTACGAAGTTGGTAGCCATGGAGAAGAAGTATACGGTACCGTCGTCCTTGCAGGACAGGATGGAAGCCATTTCGGTATTTTCGATGGATACGCAGTTGATAACAACGTCGGCCAGCTTACCGTCGGTAGCAGCCATAACCTTTTCGTAAACTTCTACAGCGTTGGTAGCGTCTGCAATGATAACTTCGTCAGCCAGCTTCAGGTCTTCCGCTCTCTTTGCGGACTTGGGAGATCCAGCGATGCAGATAACCTTACCGGTTACGCCGGCTCTCTTCTTTGCTTCGTACAGGCACAGCATACCGGACTTGCCGCCGCCGCCGATAACGACTACGGTGTTTCCGGACTGAACCAGCTTAGCGGTCTGAGCGGGAGCACCGGCAACGTCCAGAACGGACAGAGCCAGGTTTTCCGGCATATCGTCGGGGATAACTGCGTAGATACCGCTCTGGAACAGGATAGCGTGACCCTTGATGTCAACCTGGTCGATGGCCGGTCTCATAGCGATGATCTCGTCGATGACCAGCGGAGTCAGGGACAGGGAAACCAGAGTAGCGATCTTGTCGCCAACCTTCAGGTCGCCCACATAGTTGTCACCGATCTGCTCAACGGTACCGATCAGCATACCGCCGGAACCGGTCCAGGGGTTCTTGTGCTTACCAGCTTTGGCAACGATGCCCAGCATGGTTTCCTTGATCTTGTTCATATCCTCTTCGGAAGTGATGTCGGCCGGCTTCTTACCGTCGCAGGATCTTCTTACGATTTCGGTGAAGGAAGCGGAGTCAACGTTCAGGGTCTGTACGTTGATCAGTACTTCGTTATCATAGATTTCCATGTTGTTGTCAACAACATCAGCCGGCTGCGGTAATACACCCTTGGGGGAGATTACGCGGTGAGTTCCATAGGGATTTCCTTTTTTCTGCATGTCATTCATCCTCCTTACATTTTGTTTCGTCATAAACTTTTGAATAGATTTTATGCATTGCACTCTGATAGCCGAGCATCCGCGGCCATGTGAGGCAGGTACATATGGAATTGCGCAAACACAGCAGAAGTATTCGCTGTCTATATTTTAGCGCAAATTACATGCCAAAACAAGTCCCCCCAACAAGATTTTCGGACTCTAAGTATATAATTGAAAAAATCTTCTGTTTTCCCTTCAAATTTTCGGGATATTTGAGCCGTGAAATTTCTTTCCCGCTTCTATCTCCGCTGGCTATTGTTAAATTTTTCTCTTTTGCGAACCGATTTTGATTCAATTCAGCTAAAAATGCGAACCGAATTCGGTTCGCATTTTTGATTCGCTTTTTTCTCAATTCTCAATGCCAAAAATCTTAAATGTTCGGCTTTTCTTCTTCCCCATCGACGATCCCATACTTTTTTTTCTTGCGTACCAGCTGGGTCTGACTGATGCCGATGGCCTTTGCCGCCTTTCTGGTGGAACCAAAGCGGCCGCAGGCGTATTCGATGATCTTCCGTTCGAAGCTCCCCACCATGTCCTCCAGCGCCACGCCTCCTGCTTCCGTCGCTCGGTTTACCAGACCCTCCACGTCCGTATCTACGCCGTTCATAATATCCGCATGCTGCTCCTGCATCACATCGAAGATATCGATCACATTGTCTTTTGCGCTGATAATCAGACGCTGCACCGTGTTTTCCAGCTCCCGAATGTTTCCCGGCCAGTCACATTCCTCCATATAGGCGATGGCCTCTTTGCTGATGGCGCAGGCCGTACCAAATTTATCATTGTATTTTTGCAGGAAGTGGCGCGCCAGTTCCGGAATTTCCGCCCGACGCTGACTCAGGCTGGGCACCTTGATGGGAAACACGTTCAGCCGGTAATACAGATCCTGCCGGAAGGTCTTGTTTTCCACCATTTCCAGCAGATTTCGATTGGTGGCCGACAGAATGCGGACGTTGCACTTCACCGGTTTTGTGCCGCCCACCCGATAAAACTCGCCGTCCTGAATCACCCGCAGCAGCTTCGCCTGCATGTCCAACGGCAGTTCGCCGACCTCATCCAAAAAGATAATTCCGTTGTCCGCTACCTCGAAATATCCCTTTTTCCCGCCGGCGTTGGCTCCGGTAAAGGCGCCTTTTTCATAGCCGAACAGCTCCGATTCAATGAGCTTTTCCGAAATGGAGGCGCAGTTGATCTTCACGTAGGGCCGCATATTGCGGCTGCTGTTCTTCTGTATAATAGAAGCTACTTTTTCCTTACCCACGCCGGTATCTCCTGTAATCAGCACGTTGCAGTCGTATTTCGCCACCGACAGGATTTCCTCCATCACGCGGCTCATGGCCTTGCTGCTGCAGACGAAATCCTCTACCACGCTGTTTTGCTGCAGCTCCTGCTGCAGTACCTTTCGGTTTTTTCGCAGAGAATAAGCGATGTTGTCCTGAATGGTGTAAGCGGCTTTCGCTT
>CANEEC010000065.1 GCA_947426455.1 uncultured Clostridia bacterium
GATACCTTATATGATTTTTTGCATTACGGTGTAACATATGTTTGACAAACCTACATTGCGTCAAACTTCACCAATCAAACAAAATAATTTTCTTTTTCCTCTCTTTTCTGCGGCGCCGCTCCCGACTGCCCGTGTTCCTAAAGGGAATTTGACATCAGGTAACGCTCCACCAACTCCACATCGGAGGGCGTGTCCACGTAACGCGTTCCCCGCTTCTGCCGGGTTTCTCTGCCCTTGCCCGTCAGTAAAATCACCGTTCCCGGCTGCGCCTCCTGAATGGCTCTGCGGATACATTCGCCGCGGTCGGCGATGATTTCCACGGCGCAGCCCTGTTTCTTCACATTGGCGGCAACTTCCGCGTTGATAGCGGCCAAATCCTCTTCTCCCGGATCTTCCTCCGTGACGTAGATTTTCGCCGCGTACTTTCCGGCCACCTCCGGCAGTTCGAAGCGCCGTGCCTGCGCCTTGCCTCCGGGACATCCGAAGATGCCCACGATCTTTTTTCCGCTGTACTCCGAAACCGCCGAAGTATAAAGTCTCTCAAAACTGAGACGGTTATGAGCATAATCCACCACCACCGTCACGTCCCGCCTCTCGTCAGAAAACACCTCCATGCGCCCGCTGACCCTGGCGTCCCGCAGCGCTTCCGCCATGGTATCCGCATCCACGCCTAAATCCACAGCCACAGCGATGGCCGCCAGAGCGTTTTCCACGTTGAACAGACCAGGGATGGCCATGGAAAATTCCTTTTCCCACAAGGGTGTTTTCACCGTAAATCGAGTGAATCCCTCCTGCCTGCGGATGTGGTCCGTGAAAATGTCGGCCTTTGGCGTAGTACCCACGGTAATGATCCGCGGACACCCTTCCGCGCAGACCAGAATTTCTTCGATATGGTCGGAATTCAGATTGATTACCGCCGTCTCACACTGGCCGAACAACTGCAGCTTGGATTCAAAATAATCGTCGAAATCCCGATGTTCATTTTCGCTGATGTGATCCTCACCGATATTTAAAAATACGCCGTAGTCGAATAAAATTCCGCGCACCCGATGGTATTTCAGCGCCTGACTGGATACCTCCATGGTCAGATACCTGATGCCGCTGTCCGCCGCGTTGCGAAAATGCTTCATCAGCGGCAGGATTTCCGGCGTTGTCAAGTGGGATTCAAACTGCTCCACTCCGTCGTAGGTCTCAATGCCGCTGACCACTGCGGAGCGGGGGTTCTGCTGCTTTTCCAACCACAGATCCAAAATTTGACGCAAGAAATAGGTGGTGGTGGATTTTCCCTTGGTTCCGGTAATGCCCACCAGCGTCAGTTCCCGCCACGGCGCCGCGTAAAACAGGTTGGCCGCTTCTGCCATGGCCAGCCGGATATCCTTGACCAGAATGACGCCGCAGTCCTCCGCCGCCAAACCCAATTCCTCCGGCCCGTAACGCTTCTCGCTGATATAGCAGACCGCGCCGCGCCCAATGGCTTCCCTCAAATACTCCGGTTTGAAATGCGCCCCCTTGCAGATGAACAGCGTCCCCGCAATCACCTCTTTGGAATCGTAGGTGATCTGCGCCACGGGACACCGGAGCTGTTCCTGAGTCAATCGGCAGTCCAGCAGCAGCAGCCGGTTTTTCAGTCCATCGATATATGTTTGAATGGTGTGTTGTTCTCTCATAACTTCTTTTCTGTCCTTCGGCAGCTTCTTTTCCTTCGTAACTTCCCCTTATAACCAGTTATTTCATGTACTTTCTGTATTTGACATAGTGTCCCAACTGATTTTTCCAGAGGCGCAGCGATTTTTTCAGGCCTCTGTCCGGCGCATAAAACAGCGGATTGACCACTTTTCCCGCCTTGATCAGCCGCCGCATCTCCGCCTTGGCCTTCTCATCTTTGATGTACCGAAAGGCCACGCCCTTGGGAACCACCATCCATAAAGACTTGGTATCCACAGCGCGAAAGGGAATATCCTCTTTTAAAATATAGTCCCGCACCACGTATTCGGCGATGTTCTCGCCGGCGCCGGTAACGTAAAAATTGGAACGCCCCTGACGGGTATTGATCTCGAACACTTTGTATTTTCCGTCCCGACGGTCGTACTTGATATCGAAGTTGGAAAAACCCACAAAATGTAACTCTTCCAGAAGAGCCTTCAGCTGATTTTCTATGGTTTCGTTGTGTTCTGTCACGATGACGGCGTGGTTGCCGATACCGTGAGGCGTATGCTCCTCCAGCAGCACGTGACCCAGACACATGAGCTTCACCTTTCCGTTGCGGTCGGAATAGCAGGTCAGCACCCGCATATAGGAATCATCTCCCGGGATAAAATTCTGGATGATTACCGAATCTCTGTAGCCGGAATCGTAAATATCGCACAGGACCTGATCCAGCTCCGCTCTGGTATCCACGCGGTACACCTTTTTCTGAGTGACGTAGGGATGGCGCCAATATTCGATGCCGTTGGCCGGTTTTATGATGAAAGGGCCTTCAAAGGGCAGTACAAAATCTCGAGGATCGTCGGGATGGTGGACAAAAGTGTCCGGATAGTCCACTCCCACCTTTTCGCACAGCTGATAGAATTTTTCCTTGTGAATCAGGTCGTTCATCAAGTCGATTTGGATATAGGGCGTTATCACATTTTCGGGCAGCTGGTTCTTCGTCTCGCTGCACAGCTGCACGTAGCTGTCCCCGCAGCCCATCAAAAGCACCGTCTTGTCTTTATGCTCCCGGGCAAATTCTCTGACCAGAGTCAGAAAGGTTTCTTTCTCATCCGCCCTCTCGTTGGCGCTATAGTGAATGATTCGGCTGTCCCAGCAGGGGCCTGTGGGATATTTCCCATATCCGTAGCTTTCTATGCCATAGGCCTGATGAAAGGCTCTGGCCACGCTGTATATATTGATGTCTCCCGCAAACAACAAGGGAACGAAGGTTTCTTCTATTTTCTGAGACATGATTTTCTCTCCTTTATTTTTAGATGTATCATTTGTCGTTTCGCATTTACCTTCTTTGATGTTTTGATTTTTAATCACAGGTATCTTTTATTATAGGTATCTTTCCGCAATTACGCAAGATTACACGAAAAAGTCGCAGGACAGTTTCGCATTGACATACGTTAATGTGTCGGTATGTCCATATGTTTTGGAATTTTGCTGTCGATTTTTGTCGAAAATCTCCCATAGACTTCGAATTTTGTATATGATATACTCGAAATATACCAACAGTACGAAATATCATATCGCGATTAACGTGGTTTCGCAACCATTCTACCGACTGTGCTTTTTTCTTCCCCTGATTTTGTCCGAACCTTGTTATCGCCATCATCTAAAGAAAAAGGGGGATTTCCATGACAGAAGAAACAAAGATGATTCTTGACCAATTAAAAGTGATGAACGGAAAAATCGATCATCTCAGCGGCGACGTATCCGAATTAAAAACGGATGTATCCGGATTGAAAAGCGATGTTGCCGGGCTAAAGACCGATGTCGCCACACTAAAAACCGAGGTTGTCCAGTTAAAAACCGATGTTTCTGAATTGAAGACCGACGTTGCCGGATTAAAACAAAGCGACAAAGAGCGCCAAAAGGAACTTCAATCCGTAAAAGAAGAAGTTGGATTTGTAAAGGATGAAGTTCTGTCCATGAAACAGGAACTCCAATTCACAAAAGAAGATGTTCGGTTTGTAAAGGATGAAGCTCAGTCCATGAAACAGGAACTCCAATCCACAAAAGAAGATGTTTCTTTCGTTAAGCTGATGTTGGATTCGACCCAACGTTCGCACCATTGCCGAAGGTCATTTAGATCTGAACCGAAAATTGCACGATGCTTTGAAAATCAAAGACGAAGATGAAATGCTTCACCTGCGGGTCAACGTGCTGGAAACAGAAGTTCGTGAGCTGAAGGCGCGTTAGCAAAGAGCGAAACGTCCGTTAACAAGAAATCTACATAGATTTGATTTCGCATTTATCTTCATTATTTCCCATCCATAACGAAACCCCGCGTTCGGTTTAACGCGGGGTTTCCTATGTCAAAAGGCTTACAGTTTTGGATGATCAGAAAAAATAGGCGGTGCACCTTGAAACTGTCCATCTACAGTGCTACCATACAAGAGAGGTGAAAGTATGAATTATCTGTTTTCCAATCGAGATTTGAAGCGGCTGATCCTGCCCCTGGTCATCGAGCAATTTTTGCAATGCTTCGTAGGGTTGGCCGACTCTCTCATGGTAGCCACGGTGGGAGAAGCCGCCGTATCGGCCGTCTCCTTAGTGGATTCCGTATTTCTCTTGTTAATTAACGTATTCGCCGCTTTAGCCACAGGGGGCGCCGTGGTTGCCGGGCAGGCTCTGGGAAGGAAGGACGAAGACGGCGCCTGCGCCGCTGCCAATCAGCTGATCCTCTTTGTATCAGCTCTGTCCGCGGTCATCATGATTTTGATCTGCATCCTTCGGGAACCTCTGATTCACAAAGTGTTCGGCGACATCGAGCCGGACGTTCTAAACAACTGTCGAACCTATCTGATGATCGTGGCTCTTTCCATCCCCTTTATCGCCGTCTACAACGCCGGCGCCGCCATCTTTCGTTCCATGGGGAATTCCCGCGTTTCCATGATTACCGCTATGATGATGAATGCCATCAATCTGGGTGGAAACGCCATACTGATCTTCGGATTTCATCGGGGAATCGAAGGCGTGGCCATCCCCACTCTTCTCTCCCGCATCGCGGGCTGCATCTTCATTTTAAAGCTGTTAACCCGTCCTGACTGGAAAGTTCATCTCTCCGGGAAGCTGGGTTTTAAACCCGACGCTTCCATTCTGAAGCAGATTTTGTACATCGGCGTTCCCAATGGTCTGGAAAACGGCATGTTCCACCTGGGAAAAATCGTAATTCTCAGTCTGGTGGCCAGCTTCGGTACGGCATCCATCGCCGCCAATGCTGTAGGCAACAACGTCACCACTTTCGCCTATCTGCCCGGCACAGCTCTGGGTTATGCCATCCTCACCGTGGTCTCTCAGTGCGTAGGCGCCAGGGACATTCCTCAGGCACAGTATTATGTAAAAAAATTGATGAAGCTGGTCTATGGCATCTTGCTCATCTCCAATACCATTGTGGCGCTGCTGACCATACCCATTCTTCACTTTTACAATCTTTCTCCTGAGGCTACAGAACTGGCAAAGATCGTCATCTGGTACTACAACCTCTGCTGCATTTTCATCTACGGCCTGTCCTTTTCTCTGCCCAACGTGCTGCGAGCCGCAGGCGACGTAAAATTCACCATGGTGGTAGCAGTATTTTCCATGTGGGTATTCCGTATCGGCTTTAGCTACGTGTTGGCGGATTGGCTGCAGCTGGGACTTCTCGGCGTCTGGATGGCCATGACCATCGACTGGCTGTTCCGGGGAATCTGTTTTTCCATACGATACCTTCGGGGCGGATGGAAGAAAAGTATCCCGGAAACACCTGCGAACGATGAATGATTTCCGTCGTAAAAGGCATACCGAATCGGATCAGTTATCCGCAGATCTTAAGACATGACAAAAACAAAGTATACCATTAAATTCACCTCACAGTTCAAGAAGGATTACAAGCTGTCAATCAAGCGAGGATTAAAAATGGAGCTGTTAGAAAACGTAATTTCAGCTCTTGCAATGGGAGAACCTCTCCCTGAAAAAAATAACGACCACGCTTTATTCGGAAATTGGTTAGGACATCGCGAATGCCACATTCTTCCGGATTGGCTTCTTATCTACCGCATGGAAGACGACATATTGGTTTTAGTCCTGACCCGTACCGGAACGCACAGCGATCTGTTCGGCAAATAATCCGATTACCGCGATTCACGGTAACGCCAAAATATACAGCAAAGCCGATAACGCGCACCTGCAACGTGCGATTATCGGCTTTGCTTATTTTCCTTTGATCGTTTTGTTTTCTACTCCGGAGATACGCGGGTTATTCGTGGCAGTGACCGCCGCAATGGTGGTCGCCGTGACCGTGACTTCCGCAATCCTCGCCCTCACCGTGCTCGTGATGGTGATTGCAGGTGGTGTCCGGATCGTAGGACAGGCTTCCGGCCAACAGGGATTTCACCTGAACGTCCGCCTCACCGGCAGCGCCGGGATATAACTGAATACCCGCCTCTGCCAGCGCATTTCTTGCGCCGCCGCCAATGCCGCCGCAGATCAGGACGTCTACACCCTTCTCCTTCAGAAAACCCGCCAGAGCGCCGTGACCGCTGCCGTTGGTGTTTACCACCTCAGAGCTTACGATCTGGTCATTTTCCACCTGATACAGCTTGAACTGTTCCGTGTGACCGAAGTGCTGAAAGATCATACCGTTTTCATACGTAACTGCAATTTTCATCTTATTATCTCCTTTTCCGTGTCCATGTTCGTTCCCGTCGCTTCCCAACGAATCGCCGCACAACTCGTAGTTTCCACCGCCGATCTCCAGCCTCGTTCCCTCCACCAAAAATCTGGCCAGCTTCGTTCTCGCCGCGGCATACACCGCCTGCACGGTGGCTCGTCCCACGCCCATTCGGGCAGCGCATTGCTCCTGAGTCAACCCGGTGTAATCGATCAGCCGTATCGCTTCGTATTCATCCACATTTAAAATGATCCGATTATTTTTATCCTGCGCCGTCTGCTCCGTGAAAAAGTGGCAGCAGGATGGCATCTTGCCCACTTTCCGATTTTTGCTGGGTCTGGCCATGGACGCTCTCCTTTTATTATTAGTATATGTTATTTATATTATTATCATACGCCCATAATATCACCATGTCAACCATATTTCTCACATTTTTTGAACCCCTCACATAATATATATTGCTGTTGAGCCATTAGAAAGGAGTTTTTTCATATGCCAGGAAAAACAAGACATTACTTCCCCGGAAACAACACACCTCAGGGATTTTTCTCTTATTACGATTACATACTGAAGCAGCGCGAAGCGGAAAAAATCTACTGCCTGAAGGGCGGTCCCGGCCTGGGTAAATCCACCTTCATGCGTCACATCGGTGAGACCATGCTTCAGGAGGGGGAAGACGTGGATTTTCTCCATTGTTCCTCCGATCCGGATTCGCTGGACGGCATCCTTCTGCGCAGCAAACGGGTTGCCATGATCGACGGCACCTCACCTCACATCGTGGATCCCATCAATCCCGGCGCCGTGGATACTATCATCCATCTGGGAGAATACTGGAACGAGCAGGGAATCCGCAGGAACCGCCAGCTGGTGCTGGACTGTTCGGATCATCTGAAAGATCACTATGCCAGAGCCTACAGCTACCTGGGCGCTGCCGGAAAGATTCACGAGGGACTGGGACGCATCTACGACACCTATCTGAACAAGCCGCAGCTCTATAAAAAAGCGGCCTCCATCATCAACAAAGAACTGACCCATAAGAAGCTGTCGCCCACACCGGGAACGGTGCGAAAGCAGTTCGCTTCCGCCCTGACGCCCAAAGGCTACGTCAATTACATTCCCAGCCTCATGGCCGAAGCCACGCGGGTTTATCTGATTCAGGGACCTGCCGGCATGAACGGCAGCCGCCTGACTCGGCTGTTTTTAGAAAGCGCCCTGCAGCGCGGATACGACGTAGAATGCTATTACTGCTCCATGAGTCCCGCAGAAAAACCGGAACATCTGTACATTCCCCAGATCAAAACCGCCTTCGTAAGCAGCAACCAGTTCCACTCCCTGTCCAAGGACGACTTTGAAGGCAAGGTTACCGTCATCGACATGAATCGCTGGATCGATATTCCCGACAATTCCTCCGCTCAGATCCACGAGGAATCCATGACCCAACTGATGAGCCAGCTTCTGGAAAAAGCCTTCCAGTGCTTCCGGGAAGCCAAGAAAGAACACGATCTGCTGGAGCAGGCCTACGCTCCCAATATGGATTTTTCCCGACTGGAACCCCTGAGAGAAAAGATTTTAACGGAGATTCGCGGCCTGTAGTCCTCGCACTTGTGAAATGGGAAAAAATGTGGTACATTAAGTAAGGTTAAGCATTCCATCGTCCAATGACAAGGGAGAACTCTCATGGGCAACAAAAACGATAAAAAGCAATATCTGATCGGAAGCTTTCTGGCAGGCGCGGCTTCGGCTGCGTGCCTGCTGGGAATGAAGCTGATCGACAGAAAAATACAGAAGAAAAAAGGAGACTGCCATGCTGAAACTGGAGCATCTCGCCTGGAACCTTCCCAGCGGCGAGGAGATCATTAAAGATATAGATTTGACCATACCTGACAATCGGCTGGTGGTGGTTACCGGCCCCAACGGCGGCGGCAAAACCACTACAGCGAAGCTGATTGCCGGGATCGTCACCCCTGACAGCGGACGAATCCTGTTGGACGGCGAAGATATCACCCGCTGCGATATCACCCAGCGCGCGAAAAAGGGAATCGCCTTCGCCTTTCAACAGCCTGTTCGCTTCAAGGGTCTAACGGTGCGCGATCTGCTGGAAATGGCTGCGGACAAGCCTCTGGCAGAAAGCGACCTCTGCGATCTCTTAGGCAACGTGGGACTTTGTGCCAGCGAATATGTGGATCGGGAGATGGACGCCAGCCTGTCCGGCGGTGAAATCAAGCGCATCGAAATCGCCACCGCTTTGGCGCGCCAAGCGAAGCTGTCCATCTTCGACGAACCGGAAGCCGGCATCGATTTATGGAGCTTTTCCCGACTGGTGGACACCTTCGAAGCTCTGCGTGAACAGCATAACGGCACGCTGCTGATCATTTCTCATCAGGAGCGCATTTTGTCCATCGCCGATGAAATCGTGGTGGTCGCCGACGGCAAAGTCCGTCAATCCGGCTCGCGGGAAGAAATTCTGCCCACGCTGCTGTCCGATGCCATGTCTGTCCGCTGTCCCATGGGAGGTAGAATTCATGAATAAAATCACCGATGAACTTCTGCGCCAGATTGCCGATTACGACGGCAACGCCTTTGACGGCGCTTACAATATCCGCCAGGACGGCCAGTGCGACAGCCGCCGTTCCACCGAACACGTCCGCATCGAATCCAAGATCACAGAGCCGGGAATCGACATCTACATCTCCGCCCAGGCGCAGGGAGAAACCGTATACATTCCCGCCTGCGTCAGCCACAGCGGCGTAAACGATCTGGTCTATAACGACTTTCACGTGGAGGCGAAAGCCAATGTGACCATCGTGGCCGGCTGCGGCGTTCACAGCGACGGCCATGAAGAATCCCAGCACAACGGAATTCATCGATTCTTCCTGGGAGAAGATTCCCACGTGCTGTATAAAGAAAAGCACATCGGTACCGGAGACGGTTCCGGCGCGCGGCGCATCAACCCTGTCACCGATGCCTATCTGGAGGACGGCGCAGTTCTGGAAATGGATACCATCCAGCTGTCCGGCGTGGATACCACCGACAGAAAAACCTCGGCTACCCTGGGAAACCGCGCTCGCTTCATCGTTCGGGAGCGTCTGTTGACCTCCGGCGAAGAAACGGCGGTCACCGATTTCACCGTCACCCTTGAAGGGAAAGATTCCGGTGTAGATCTGGTGTCCCGCTCCGTGGCTCGCGGCAAATCCCAGCAATCCTACCGTTCCACCATCATCGGCAACAACCGCTGCACCGGCCACTCCGAGTGCGACGCCATTTTATCGGAAAGCGGTACCGTGGTCGCCCTTCCCGCTCTGGAAGCCAACCACATCGATGCCGAACTGGTTCACGAAGCGGCCATCGGGAAGATCGCCGGAGAACAGATTTTAAAGCTGCGAACTCTGGGACTTACCGAAGAAGAAGCCGAAGAACGCATCATCGCCGGTTTCTTGAAATAAACAGCAAACCCGCAGATCATAATCTGCGGGTTTGTAGTTTTTTGCCTTAATCCGATTTTATTTTAATTTTGGAACTTATCCCCATCATTTGGCGCATTGTTTTGCGGCTCACTCTGAGGCTGTACCTGCTGCTCGCCCTGGAGCCACAACTGCGGCTGACTTTGGGGCTGTGCCTGCGGTTCGCCCTGAGGCTGCCCCTGATACGGCGCTTGCGAACCCATAATCTGAGTGGTATCGAAAC
>CANEEC010000066.1 GCA_947426455.1 uncultured Clostridia bacterium
GGACGTTACGGTAGGTCCCATGATTTTTCACGTGGAGGAAGTATCGGAGCAGCGCGGTCAGCGGTTTGTCAATTTCTTCTTGGCGGATGTTTCCGGCGGCGAACTGCGGCTGGGTTCCGACCCGGAATTCGATGCCCAGCATCAGGTGCTTTCGGATCTGCGATTTTTCAGCCGGGAGGAAATCGGGAAACTGCCCCACGTATATCCGGAATTTCTCAGAGATGAGGTGTGGAAGCTTCTGGATGCCGGAAAGCTGTACGACGCTTTTCGCCTGCGGGAGTCCTGGAAAAAATAAAAGGAGTTTATGAAGATGAAACAGATTGTAACGATTGAGATGGAAAACGGGAAAGTGATGAAAGCAGAGCTTTACCCTGACATCGCGCCTAAAACTGTAGAGAACTTTGTCAATTTAGTAAAAGAAGGATTTTATGACGGACTGACTTTCCACAGAGTCATTCCCGGTTTCATGATTCAGGGTGGCTGTCCCAAGGGCAACGGCACCGGCGGTCCCGGCCACACCATCGTGGGCGAGTTTGCCGCTAACGGCCACAAAAACGACTTGAAGCACACCACCGGCGTCTTATCCATGGCGCGTTCCATGATGCCCAATTCCGCCGGTTCCCAGTTCTTCATCATGGTGGAGGACGCGCCTCATCTGGACGGTCAGTATGCCGCCTTCGGAAAGCTCGTCGAGGGAATGGAAGTGGCGCAGGAAATCGTGTCCGTCCGCAGAGACGGCATGGACAAACCCCTGCAGCCCCAGAGAATGGCAAAGGTCACGGTTGAGGAAGTAGAGTAAGCGGAGCCGTCTGCTAAAACGGTGGAATTGACCGCTTTGGGAAAACTGTTAGAAAATTTGTAATCTTATTGCAACAATCAATCAGTTTTCATTTAACAAATGTGAAGATTTGTGATCAAGAAAAATTTAATAGCTGTTTTAAACCGAAGAAAAAACGTTGAAATTTCAATGGATTCCTTCGGTTTTTTATTGTGAAGGTTTTGTGAACAAACGGTGAAATGTCCTTAGATGACTTGATTTTTGTGTAATAATCCTGTAATATTAGATTGTGCCATGTTACGAAACGGTGCTTTCGCGTTTCAAGGCGAAGCGTAAAAGTGTAATCCTGAATAACAATGGATCCTCTGACTTCTTTTCGATAGAAGCAGAATAGACGTTGGTGCTAAAGGAAGTTACAAGGAACGAAACCATGACAAAAAACGTATTCGATCAAGAAGTGATTAAAACCCAGTGGGAGGTGTGTCAACAAAAAGCCAGAGCGCTTTGGGAGAACCACCAGAGGGAGATAAAGAGAACGGCGGCAGGCATGATGATTGCCTGCATCGTATCCGTCGGCGGCGCCGCTGCGGTGCAGCCAAACGCGTACGAAATTTCTTACAACGATGAGATTTTAGGCTATGTGAAGGACGAAGCGTCATTGGACGAAGCGTTGCAGAAAGTAGAGAGCAGCATTGCTGAACAGACCGGACTGGCGACCGCGGCTTTAGATGCGAAGGGACTGAACATAACGCGAACCAGGGTAAAGACAAAGTCCATCGAATTCGCCACGGCGGAGGAATTGACGGACATTCTTCTGGACAAGCAGGTATATCGGTGCGATGCTTACAGCATCGTGGTAGACGGAGTTCCGGTGCTGGCTGCGGCGTCTGAAGAAGATGCCAACGCCATTTTGGAACGGGTGAAGCAGAGTTACAGCAATGAAAATTCCAAGATCATCAGTGCGGAATATAAAGAGAAAGTGGAGGTTGTAGCCTCCGACGTGAGAGAACTGCCGGTGGCCAAGGACGTAGAGAGCGGCGTTTCCTACATCCTGACGGGAACGGAAGATCCCCGGACATATGTGGTTCAAAGCGGCGACACGCTGTGGGACATCGCCCATGCCAACGGAATGACTTCCGCTGAACTGATTGCCGCCAATCCGGGTTTCGACCCCAATCGGTTGAAGATCGGTCAGGAATTGAATTTAGTGGCCATGAAACCCTTCATGACTATGGTGATTACCGAAGAGGTGACGGAGACGGAATCCATCCCCTTCACTACGCAGTACACGGATAACAGCTCCATGTACAAGGGGCAGACCTCTATCATTACCGCAGGACAGAACGGCTCCAAAGAGGTAGTGTCCAAGGTGGTAAGCGAAAACGGTGTGGAGATCTCCCGAGAAAAGCTGTCGGAGAACGTGGTTTCTCAGCCGGTGGTGCAGACCGCCTATCGGGGTACGAAGGCTTTGACTTACACTACGGCGTCGGGCAAGCGAGCCAGTCTGTCCAATCCTCTGGCTTCCATCGTGATGTCTGACGGTTACGGAGCCAGCCGCGGCAGCCGCCGCCATTTAGGCGTGGATCTGCGTTCTTCCAAGGGAGCGCCCATCTATGCTGCGGCGGATGGTCTGGTGACCAAGGTCAGTTCCAACGGAAGCTACGGCAAGTTAGTGGTCATCGATCACGGAAACGGCGTGACCACCAAATATGCCCACTGCAATTCTTTCAACGTATCTGTAGGCGATACGGTGACCAGAGGACAGCAGATTGCTACCGTAGGAAGCACGGGTAACGCCACCGGCAACATCCTGCACTACGAAGTGCTGATCAACGGTTCCAACGTGAATCCGGCCAACTATTTGAACTAAACGGTAACTAACTGAGCGGATGCGTGATACGCATCCGCTTTCATGTGCGCAAAATGCAGATATAAATTATGCGCGCGAGCATGCACTTTTACCTTGCTTGAATCAGGGGATTAAGATATAATCAAATGATAAGGCGGGAGTCGCACCCGTCGGCTTGTATTGCGAAAAACAAGCGCTTTTCAGGGAAGTCAAAGGACATTCAGCAGGCGCGGCAGCGCCGGAAAGAGGGAAAATCCGTGAAAATTTATAATACCATGACCAATCGAAAAGAAGAGTTCGTTCCGATCGATGAAAAAGAGATTAAAATCTACGTCTGCGGTCCTACCGTATACAACTATTTCCACATCGGAAACGCCCGCCCCTTCGTGGTGTTCGATACGCTGCGAAAATATCTGGAATACCGCGGAAACAGCGTGAAGTTCGTTCAGAACTTCACCGATGTGGACGATAAGATCATCAACAAGGCCAGAGAAGAAGGCATTACTGCCGGAGAGGTCAGCGAAAAGTATATCGCTGAATATTTCAAGGATGCGGCGGCGTTAAACGTGACCAAGGCCACCGTTCATCCTCAGGTAACTCAGAACATGAAAGAAATCATCGCCTTCGTGCAGGATCTCATCGATAAGGGTTACGCCTATGAGGTGGACGGCGACGTCTATTACAGTACCAGAAAGTTTGAAAGCTACGGAAAGCTGTCCGGGCAGAACATCGAAGATCTGGAGGCCGGCGCCCGCATCGAAGTGGGCGATAAAAAGAAAGATCCTCTGGATTTTGCCCTGTGGAAGGCCAGAAAAACCGACGACGAAATCGCCTGGGAATCCCCTTGGGGAATGGGTCGTCCCGGTTGGCACATCGAATGCTCCGTCATGTCCACGAAATATCTGGGAGAGACCATCGACATCCATGCCGGCGGTCAGGATCTGATGTTCCCTCATCACGAGAACGAAATCGCTCAGACCGAGGCTAAGACGGGCAAACCCTTTGCCAACTACTGGATGCACAACGGTTATATCACCATCGATAACGAGAAGATGTCCAAGTCCAAGGGCAATTTCTTTACCGTCAGGGATATTTTGAAGGACTACGAAGGAGAAGTGATGCGCTTTTTCCTGTTGTCCGGACATTACAGAAGTCCCATCAATTTCAGTCAGGAGCTGATGGAACAGGCCAAGAACGGACTTTCCCGCATGAGAAACTGCCTGTCCAATCTGAACCATTTAATCGAGACGGGAAGCGACAAGATGACGGAAGCAGAGGAGCAGACGTATGCGGGTCTGGAGAACTATCGTCAGAAGTTCATCGACGCCATGGAGGACGATTTGAACACCGCCGACGCCATCAGCGCCATCTTCGAGCTGGTTCGGGATATCAACACGGCGGTGAAAGAGGGCGCTTCCAGAGAATTTGCAGGCAAGTGCAAGGCGCTTTTGGAAGAACTGACGGCGGTGCTGGGAATTCTGCGTCACACCGATGAGAAAGACGACGTGGACGACGAAATCCGTCAACTGGTGGCGGAGCGACAGGAGGCCAGAAAGGCGAAAAACTTCGCCAGAGCCGATGAAATTCGCGATCTTTTGAAAGCCAGAGGAATTACGCTGAAGGATACTCCTCAGGGAGTGCAGATCGTTCGGGAATAGATTGTCCGGCAATCGTCAGAGAGAAAGCGTCGGAGAAAGGAAAAGACAATGCGCCTTTTGGTCATCAGCGATACCCACGGCTTGGTGAATCAGGCCATGGACATCTATCGCAGAGAAGAAGAAAAAAGCCACATCGACGCCATCGTCCACCTGGGCGATCTGAAAAGTGACGCAAAGGCGCTGCGGGTTCGTTTGGGCGCTGAAGTGATCGGTGTGCCGGGAAATTGCGACGGCAGCGGTTCCCGGGAGGATGAGCAGGTGTTAGAGACGCCCTTTGGAAAGATTCTCCTGACTCACGGCCATTTGGAAACAGTGGACTACGGTTTGGAGAAGTTACAGTGGCGCGCTGAGGAAATGGAATGCAAGGCTGCATTTTTCGGCCACACCCACCGCCCTTATTACGCCTGGGAGTACGGAATGTATTTTTTAAACCCGGGGAGTCTGTCGCGCCCGCGGGGCGGCAGCGAAGGCTCTTACGCCATGGTGGAGCTTGCAGAGGGCAGCTTTTCGGCTGCGATTCTGTACGCTGCGCCGAAGCCGAAGGTCAGCGGCGGCGTCTTGTACGACCTGCTGAACAACAGCGACCGGGCGTAACCATAGCGCAATCATATTCCAGGAGGTACTATGACGAAGCAAGAAGCGTATCATATAAACCCCGCGGTGTTAGCGTATTTAGGCGATGCGGTGTATGAACTGTTCGTGCGCCAGACGCTGGTGGACAGCGGGCAGATTCACGTGGATGCCATGAGCCGCGGCGCTGTAAAATGCGTTCGCGCGGAGGGGCAGGCCTCTGCCATCAAGAAGCTGTTCCCTCAACTGACAGAAGAAGAACAGACGCTGGTCAGACGAGCCAGAAATAAAAAAGTGACATCCAAGCCGCGAAATGTGGATATTCAGGCGTACAAATGGGCAACTGCCTTTGAAGCGCTGATCGGATATCTGCATCTATCCGGTCAGATTCAACGGGAAGAAGAACTGATGGAAGAAGCGGTTCGCACGGCAAGCGAGCCGGAACAATCGCCTTTGAAATAGGGAGAGAGTGAGAGTATGGGAGCGTTCAGTCAATTTAAGGGACTGCCGAAACAGGTATACGCGCTGTCGGCGGTACGCATCATCATGGCGCTGGGATCGCTGGTCTTTTCGTTCCTGTCGTTGATGATGACCGATATTTTGGGTTTCAATGAATTTCAGAGCGGCGTCGTTATGATCGTGGTATCGGTGCTGGCCGTGGTAGGTTCCTTCGGCGGCGGAAAGCTGGGCGACCTCTACGGGCGAAAAAAGATATTTTTGGCAGCCTCCGTCACGGCCATGGTGTTTGCCGCTTTGGCGGGGTGGTTTGCACCGTCTATCGTCATGCTGCCCTGCCTGTTGCTGTCCTATTTTGCCAGCAGTCTGGTACAGCCGGTGGTTGCCGCCATGATTACAGACAACTCCGACGACAGCAACCGGGCGGAATGTTTTTCGCTTTTATATCTGACCCAGAACATCGGCTACGCCATCGGTCCCAGCATCGGCGGCATCCTGTATTACAGCCATCTTCCCTGGATTTTCTACGGTGAAGCCATCATGTACTGCGTGGCTATCACCCTGACCATTTTGGTGGTGAGGGATCATTATCAGGTGCCGTCCCGGGAGGAACGCCGCCTGGAAAAGCAGGCGCTGAAAGAAAGCGGAGCCGCGGCGGGCGAACAGAACACCTTCCGTATGTTGTGGCACATGCCGATTCTTCTGGGTTTTATTTTCTGTCTGACGCTGCTGACCGCCTGCTATCAGGAGATCGCTTTCGCCTTGCCGATGCAGTTTAAGGATATGTGCGGCGCTCAGCTTGGCTCCAGATATACGGGTTGGATTTGGACGGTAAACGGACTGACCATCATTTTGGGAACGCCCCACATCATCTCCCTGACGAAGCGCCGCAGCCAGCTTTCCAACATCATCCTGGCCAGCTTTCTCTACGCGGTGGGCTTCGGACTCAACGGCTACATAAACCGGCCTTTGGGAATCCTTTTGGCAGCGGTCATTTGGTCGGCGGGGGAAATCCTGATTTCCACCGGCGCCGGCGTCTTCATCGCCGGGTATGCGCCCCAGACGCACATCGGCAGGTTCCAGTCGCTGTATGAGGTTGCCAGAAGTCTGGGACGAGGTATCGGCCCCACCCTCTGCGGATATTATCTTCTGGGGCACAGCTACCGGCAGATGTGGACCATGGTGGCGGCAATCTGCGTGGTCATGGCCGGCGTGGTCTATCTGCTGTACCGGGCGGAGAAAAAAGAAATGAGAAAAAAGAAAGCGTCTCGAATCGTCGCTTAAACATAAATAAATTGCAGAATCAAAGAGGAGGAACGATATGAGCAGAGCCGACCAGATCTTTATCGATATGTGTAAAGATATTTTGACAAATGGCTATTCCACAGAGGGGCAGCGGGTGAGAGCGACCTGGGCGTCCGACGGCGCGCCCGCCCATACTATCAAGAAATTCGGCGTGGTGAACCGCTACAACCTGTGGGAGGAATTTCCGGCGCTGACTCTGCGTCCCACCCCGGTGAAGAACTGTGTGGACGAGCTGCTTTGGATTTGGCAGAAAAAATCCAATCGCATTGCGGATTTGAAAAGCCATATCTGGGATTCCTGGGCGGATGAAACGGGAACCATCGGCAAGGCCTACGGCTATCAGCTGGGAGTGAAGTATCAATTTGCTCAGGGAGAAATGGATCAGGTGGATAACGTGCTGTGGCAGCTGAAAAACGCGCCCCAAAGCCGCCGGATTATGACGAATATCTACAATTTTGCAGATCTGGCAGAGATGGGTCTGGAACCCTGTGCCTACAGCATGACATTCAATGTGACGGGAAACCGCTTAAACGCCATTTTAAATCAGCGTTCTCAGGACATTTTGGTGGCCAACAACTGGAATGTGTTTCAATACGCCGTTTTGACCATGATGTTTGCTCAGGTCAGCGGCCTTCTGCCGGGGCAGCTGGTTCATGTTATCGCCGACGCTCATATTTACGACCGCCACGTTCCCATCGTGGAGGAAATGATTACAAGACCCACGTTCCCCGCGCCCAAGGTGACGCTGAATCCTGAGATTACGAATTTCTACGATTTTACTGTAGAAGACGTCATCGTGGAAAATTACCAAGCGAACCCGCAGATCAAGGGAATTCCGGTGGCGGTGTAGTCTATGAAAGCGATTGTCATTGTAGATAAGAATTGGGGCATCGGCAGAGAGGGGAAACTTCTGGCCCATCTGCCGGGAGATTTGAAATACTTCAAAGAAAAGACCATGGGACATACCCTGATCATGGGACGAACCACGGTGGAGGGACTGCCGAAGAAACAGGCGCTTCCCGGCCGGAAAACGCTGGTGCTGACCAGAAGCATGGCTGTCGGCGGAGCGGAGCAGTCCGATCAGGACGGCTGCATTTACGGAGAAAACGCCCGCATCTGCGGTTCCCTTGAAGAACTGCAGCGTCTTTTGGGAGATCTTCGGAAAAGCGACGCTTTCTGCGCCGGGGGAGCCAGCGTGTATGAGCAGCTGCTGCCGTATTGCGACGAGGCGCTGGTCACTGTGATGGAACAGGAATTCCCGGCGGATCGGTACTTTCCCAATTTGCCTCAGATGGGTTGGGAAGCGGTGCGAGTCAGCGAACCGCAGGAAGAAAACGGCGTGGTATACCGATTTTGCGTGTACCGTCGGCCGAAAAAATAACGAAAGAGAAACGAGAGAGACGAAATGTCAAAGAGGGATAATCCCCGCTTAAAACAGCGGGAGGAAGAAAAGAACGCCAAGCGGGAAAAATACCGTCAGGTGAAGGCGGCCAGAGAGCGAAAGATGAGTCGGGTGGAGAAGGAATACGCTCCCAGAGAGAGCAGGAGCTTTCGCGGCTACGGGGATAAGGGCGGCGCTTCAGCCGGTGAGAACCCCAACCTGATCATCGGACGAAATCCGGTGATGGAGGCGGTGAAAAGCGGACGAACCATCGAAAAGATTCTGATGCAGAAAGACGGAGAGGGTTCCATTCGCAAGATCGCTTCGCTGGCCAGAGAACGGGGACTGCAGATTCAATATGTGGATCGTCTGGCTCTGGATCGGGTGGCGGGCAGCCGTGCCCATCAGGGGATTGCAGCCTACGTATCCGCCTACAGCTATTGTGAGATTTCCGATATCTTGCGCAAAGCCAAAGAGCGGGGCGAAGATCCCTTCGTCATCCTGTTGGATGGACTGGAGGATCCTCACAATCTGGGAGCCATCATGCGTACCGCCGATGCGGTGGGGGCGCATGGGATCGTGATTCCCAGCCGTCGCGCTGTGGGGTTGACCGAGACGGTGGCAAAGGCTTCCGCCGGGGCCATCGAATACGTTTCGGTGGCAAAGGTTTCCAATATGACGGCGGCAATCGATGAGCTGAAGGCGGCAGGACTTTGGATTGGCGCCTGCGATATGGATGGAGAAACGTATCATCGGGCGAAGCTGTTCGGAGCGCTGGGACTGGTGGTTGGCGGCGAAGGGCAAGGCGTCAGCCGTTTGGTTCGGGAACGCTGCGACTTCGTTTTATCTATTCCCATGGTGGGGAAAATCAGTTCGCTGAACGCTTCCAATGCCGCCGCTGTTTTGATGTACGAAGTATTCCGCCAGAGGACGGGTAAATGATGGATAGAGAAAAGACGACGGCTTCCGAAACGGGACTGGAAAAATACAAGGATAAAAGCGACGATGAGCTGTTGCTTCTGGTTCGTGGCGGAGATTCCGACGCGGAGGAATATCTCATTCGAAAATACAAAGATGCGGCAAGAACCCGGGCGCACCTGTATTTTATGGTGGGCGGCGACCGGGAGGACATCGTTCAGGAGGGAATGATCGGCATTTTTAAGGCCATTCGCGATTACGACCCCGATAAGCAGGCATCCTTTCACACCTTTGTGGAGCTGTGCATCAGCCGTCAGATCATCACGGCAATCAAACAGGCCGGCAGAATGAAGCACTCTCCGCTGAACACATCGGTTTCCCTGTCCCGTCCGGTATCGGAGGATGAAAACGGCAGCACACTGGCGGATACCCTTTCCTCGGATAGCAACACCGACCCGGAGACCATGCTTTTGCTGACGGAAATCATCGACTATGTGACCAGTCAGGACTCGAAAGTGTTCAGCGATATGGAGATGGCGGTGTGGATGGAGTACATCCGGGGAAAGTCCTGCTCCCAGATCGCCGAAGAGATGGGGAAAACCCCGAAAAGCGTTGATAATGCAATCCAGAGAACCAAGCGGAAAATCAATTTATATTTTGGCAATTCCATCTAAAAAAACGAAAAAACTATTGACAGATTGTCCTGCAAATGGTATAGTTAACGACGGTACTTCGCTTTACAAATATCATAAGCGAAGGCTGTTATTAAGGAATATGCTGTTGTAGCTCAGCCGGTAGAGCGCATCCTTGGTAAGGATGAGGTCGTCAGTTCAAGTCTGATCAACAGCTCCATTCTTTTTTACAAAAGAAAATAGTCGGGTATGGGGCGAACGCCCATGTACATAGTAACCAAAAAGTCTACTTTAGTGAACAAAAGCGCGAAGCGCGAGTGGCTTCGCCGAAGAAGGCTTTTTTCATCGGTATATTTTCACTTAAAAAATGATTGCTGATAGCCTCTGCGGAAATTGGCGGGTGCTAAAAGCGGAACAAGGAGTATCAAAATGGCAAAAGAAAAATTTGAGAGAACCAAACCGCATGTTAACATCGGAACCA
>CANEEC010000067.1 GCA_947426455.1 uncultured Clostridia bacterium
CTTTTACAGCAAAACCCTATATAATATATGCGTATTATTTTGAGCATTTTTCATCGACACTGTCGAATGTACGGCGATATATCTTTTGGAGGACGATGTGGGAAAGTTTATCATAGATCAGAGCGGCCCGCTGCGCGGCGAGGTGGAAATCAGCGGCGCAAAAAATGCGGTGCTGCCCATTATGGCTGCTACCATTCTGGCGGAGGACGCGTATGAAATCAACGACGCGCCTCAATTGCGCGATGTGGACGTCATGTGCCGTCTGCTGCGGCAGATGGGCGCCTGCGTAGAAGAAGATTACACGAACAATAAGATAAAGATTCAAATGGGACGGATCACTGAGGGGGAAGTTCCTTACGATTTGGTGAAGCGCATGAGAGCGTCCTTTTTCGTATTGGGGCCGCTCCTTGCGAAGAACGGTCACGCGAAGATCGCTTTGCCCGGCGGATGCACCATCGGAGATCGTCCTGTAGAGCTGCATCTGAAAGGACTGCGCATTTTAGGCGCACAGGTCAGCGACGGTCACGGCTATGTGGAGGCTACGGCGGACAAGCTGAGAGGCGGAAAAGTATATCTGGACTTTCCCAGCGTAGGCGCTACGGAGAACATCATGATGGCAGCGACGCTGGCCGAGGGAATCACCGTCATCGAAAATGCGGCGCAGGAGCCGGAAATCGTAGATCTGGCCAACTTTCTCAACAAGATGGGCGCCAAGATCAAGGGAGCCGGAACCGACACCATTAAAATCGAAGGCGTGGAAGTCCTTCACGGCTGCCGTCACGCGGTCATTCCCGATCGAATCGAAACCGGCACCTTTATGGTGGCGGCCGCCATTTCCAGAGGGGATATCCTGATCCGCAACGCGGTTTCCGACCACGTGAAGCCGGTGATCGCCAAATTGATGGAATGCGGCGTGGTGGTGGAAGAAACGGAAGAGGGAATGAGAGTGCGGGGCGACGTTCAACCTCTGATCGCCACCGATATTAAAACCCTGCCTTATCCCGGATTTCCCACCGATATGCAGGCGCAGTTCATGGCGCTGCTCACCACGGTACAGGGACACAGCGTGGTGATCGAAAACGTATTTGAGAACCGCTTTATGCATGTGGGCGAACTGAACCGCATGGGCGCCAATATTAAAATTGACGGAAAGAGTTCCATGGTTCCCGGTGAAAAACAGCTCTCCGGCGCGGAGGTGATCTGCACCGATCTGCGGGGCGGAGCCGCTGTGGTTCTGGCGGGATTGGTGGCCTCTGGGCGAACGGAAGTATCCGAAATCTACCACGTGGATCGGGGTTATGAACGCTTCGTGGAAAAGCTCACCGGACTGGGAGCAAAAATATCCCGGGTAGACGACTAAAGACGAAAAAAGCGCATATACATGGAATATGTACAAGCTGACAAAGCAGTACTTCATGGAGGTGCGCGATGCGAACATATGACAGACAAATGGTAAAAATCGGCGTCATCATCTTTGTGATGACGCTTTTCTTGTTGGTGGGACTGCCGGCGGCATTGACAGGACTTTGGAATGTACTGGGCGGATTTTCTCAGTCCGGTGGTGGAAGCGGCGGGTTTTCCATTGTGGATTCCGCAGGGGAAGGAACCGCAGCCGGCTCTGTGGATTCGGATCACGTCACCGTGGCCGTCTGGCGGACGGAGACGAAACGGGTGGAAAACATCCCGCTGGAGGAGTACGTGATGGGCGTGGTGTCGTCGGAGATGCCGGCCGGCTTTCACCTGGAGGCGCTGAAAGCCCAGGCGGTGGCCGCGAGAACCTATGCCATGGCCAAGGTGGAAAAATCGGCTACGGGAAATCCCGAGGCGCATCCCAAAGCGCCGCTGTGCGACGGCACCCATTGTCAGGTGTACCGCAGTGAAAAGGAACTGGAGAATATCAAGGGCGCAAAGTGGATGGAAGCTCAGGAAAACGGATTTCCCAAGGTGCGGCAGGCTGTGGCCGCCACAAAGGGGCAGGTGATGTACTATCAGGGATCGTTGGTATTGCAGCCGCTGTTTCACAGCGCCAGCGGCGAGAGGACGGAAAATTCCGAGGACGTGTTCAGCGCAGCCGTTCCCTATCTGCGCAGCGTGGAAAGCGGTACATATGAAAACGGCGCTTATGCCGCGGAAACCACCGCCATAGACCTGAAGGAATTTTTGAAAAAAGCAAAGACCTTAGATAAAAACGCATCGGAGGAGCCCATCGCCGTGACGAGCCGCAGCCAGGGCGGCCGGGTGGAAGCCATGACCGTAGGAAAGGCCACCTTCACCGGCCGCCAGATTCGAGAACTTCTGGGACTGCGATCCGCCAATTTTACGGTGCAGATCATTACAGACAGCGCCGGTTCCGGCAGCCGGCAGATCGTGTTCACCACTTCGGGGAACGGCCACGGCGTGGGCATGAGTCAGTATGGCGCCGACGGCATGGGGCAGGCCGGATATGGGTATCGGGAAATTTTGCAGCACTACTACAGCGGTGTCACGGTGGAATAGGACTGGAAGTCTGCACCAAAATCGTGTATGATGGTTTCGTAAGGGTGTAGAGAAAGAAGGAAACTATGGCAATGGAACAGATAAAAGAAATGACACAGGATTATGAGATGTATCTGCGGGATGAATCCCGAACGGTGGGATTCGCGGAGCAGATCGCCTTTCCCCATACCGCAGGCGAAGTCAAACGAATTTTGAAGGAGTGCTATGCTGCCGGGGAAAAGGTGACGGTGCAGGGAGGACGCACCGGCATCGCGGCGGCGGCCGTGCCTTACGGCGGGTGCATTTTGAATATGAGCAAGATGAATCGGGTCTTAGGGATGCGAAAAGAGGACGAAACGTATTTCCTGACCCTACAGCCGGGGGTGGTGTTGTCGGAACTGCGAAAAATGATCGCTTCCAAGCACTTTTCCACCGCCGGATGGAGCGGAGAATCCAAAGAGGCTTTCGCGGCTTTCCGCAAGGACGGCGCGTTTTTCTTTTCGCCGGATCCCACGGAAACCTCTGCTACCATCGGCGGCATGGTTTCCTGCAACGCCTCCGGCGCCCGCAGTTTCCATTACGGCCCCACGAGAAACCATGTATACGGATTGACCATGATATTGAGCGACGGCCGTGAAATTCGGGTGACTCGCGGTCAGAAGGCCAACGGGTATCAGGCCGAATTCCTCTGCGACGACGGAACGCGGGTAGTCGCTCCCATTCCTACTTATGTGATGCCGGCTGCGAAAAACGCTTCGGGGTATTTTGCGGCTAAGGATATGGAACTGATCGATCTGCTCATCGGAAGCGACGGAACGCTGGGCGTGCTGGCAGAAATCGAAATCAAGCTGCTGCCCCTGCCCGGGGTGATCTGGGGAACGGCGCTGCTGTTTGAGGACGAACTCAGCTCTCTGCAATTCGTGGACAAGCTGAGAAATACAGCGGAGGGGATCGCTTCCATGGAGTTCTTCGACGGCGGAGCTTTGGAGGTTCTGCGGAAGCAAAAGAAGAACAGCGTGGCCTTTTCCGCCTTACCGGAGATTCCTGCCTTTGTCAGTACCATCATCTACGTGGAACTGCACAGCGATACGAAAGAAGAGGCTATGGAGCGTCTGCACCGGGTGGGCGACGTGTTTGAAGAAGCGGGCGGTAAGCTGGAGAACACCTGGGTTGCCATGAACCCCAGAGACATTGAACGGATGATGTTCTTTCGTCACGCCGTTCCTGAAAGCGTCAATATGCTCATCGATGAGAGAAAGAAAGAGGATTCGCGGATTACCAAGGTGGGTTCTGATATGTCCGTTCCCGACGACCATCTGTTTGACGTGATGCGCCTGTATCGCCGCACACTAAAAGAAAACCGCCTGCAAAGCGCCACTTGGGGGCATATCGGGGACAACCATCTCCACGTCAACGTGCTGCCCAACAGCATGGAAGAACACGCCAGAGCCAAGGAATTATTTAAACAGTGGGCAAAAGAAATCTGCCCCATGGGCGGCGCCGTTTCGGCGGAGCATGGGGTAGGGAAGTTAAAGGCTGCATTTTTAGCTATTATGTACGGAGAAAAGCACATCGAAGAAATGCGCCGGTTAAAGCGTGCTTTCGATCCCAAATGGCAGCTGGGCGCCGGAAATTTATTCGCGGAGAAATAACGGCAACTACGGCTGCCATTCCCGCAGCGGCGCAGGGCGGCGCAAGGGTTGCCATAATCGCCGCGCTACAGCAGGTCGGAGAGAAGCCGTGAAATGGACTCTTTGAATTTGATGATGATGGAACGGTTTCGATAGCTTTGCTTTGTCAGTTGAGTGGATTGCAGCATATCCTCCTCGAAGATTTCCCGCATCTGTGAAGCCACGTCGCAGTCGTAGATCATGGCGTTGGCCTCGAAATTCAGGGAAAAGCTGCGGATGTCGAAGTTGGTGGAACCTACGGAACAGATTTCGTCATCCACGGTGATGGTTTTCGCGTGGAGAAAGCCGTTGTCGTAGGTGTAGACCTTTACGCCGCTGTTTAACAGCAGGCCGCAGTAGTAGTAGGTAGCCCAGTAGACGAACATGTGATCCGGCATACAGGGGATCATGATCCGCACATCTACACCGGACATGGCGGCCATTTTCAGCGACTCAAAGATGCTGTCGTCGGGGATGAAGTAGGGGGTCTGGATGCAGATGCTCTTCTTGGCCGAGGTGATCATCTTCAGATAGGCGGTGCGAACCTCCGTGCTGGGAGAGTCGGGGCCGCAGGAGATGATTTGAATACCGGTGGTACGGTTGGTTTCGATCAGGGGATAGAAGCTGTGCGCCATGACCAGGTTTTCGCCCGAGGCAAACCGCCAATCCAATACGAATCTGGCGTCCAGATCCTGAACGCAGCCGCCGGTGAGGCGCAGGTGGGTGTCCCGCCAGTTGCCGAATTTTTTGCTTTTGCCCACGTACTCGTTGGCCACGTTGAAACCGCCGATATATCCCACTTCGCTGTCGATGACCACGATCTTCCGATGGTTTCGGTAGTTCAGCTTCAGATTGACCCACTTCCACCTGGGGGGAAAGAACATGGCCACCTGCCCGCCGGCTTCCCTCAGGCGTCTGAAATGCTCCTGAGAAAGACAGCGGCCGCCCAGAGCGTCCACCAAAAGGCGTACCTTTACGCCTTCGTTTGCTTTTTTGGTCAAAAGCTCCATGAGAGCCATGCCGGTCTCGTCGGGTTTCAATATGTAATACATGATGTGAATGGAATGTCTGGCGTGGCGGATATCGTCGAACAGGGCGCGGAACTTGTCGTTGCCGTCGGTGAAGATTTCCAGGTCATTATCCTGGGTGAAGTAGCTGCTGCCGTAGGTCTGGTTGAGGCGAATCATGTCGCGCCACTTTTCAGCCTCGGGGCGGGCGAAGGTAAACAACCCGTTTTTGATGTCGGACATCTGATGAAACAGGGAATTGCTGATGTTGGCTTCCTCAAAGGTGGTCAGGCGGAATATTTTCTGTCTGGAAATATTTTGAGAAAACATGAAATAGAAAAAGATTCCGAATCCGGGCAGCAGGAATAACACCATGATCCAGGCCAGGGTCTTGGAGGGGTTTTTCCGTTCCAAAAAAATGACGGTAAAGGCGATGATGAAATTGAGCGCGTAGAGAAAGGTAAAGAAATTTGGCATCATAGGCGATATGGCGATCCTTTCTTAAGGCGATATCTTCTTAAAAAGAAAGCTCGGCTGATTACAGCAGAGCCTTGAGCTTATCTTCAAATTCTATTTCGGTCATCGTGCCTACGTGGCGGTCGATCTGGCGTCCGCCCTTTAAGAACAGGAAGGTGGGAATGGTCATAACCTGGTTGGCGATGGCCAGCTTTCTCTGTCCGTCGATATTGACCTTGCAGAATTTGACCCGGCCGTCATAGCGTTCGGCCAGTTGATGTACCGCAGGCATCATGGATTGGCAGGGTTCGCACCAATCGGCATAGAAATCGATGACGACGGGAAGGTCGCAGACGATTTCCGATTCAAAATTTTCTTCTGTTAAGTTGATCAATTCAGCCATTGTTTTTCCTCCGATGTATCCAACGCTGTGCGCGATGGGAATTCTATTTAGATAGTTTTATTATACCCCAACTCAGGGAGAAACAAAACCGGAATTTTGAAAATTAAGGGGAAATACTTTACACCGCTTTGTCCATCCAGTAATATGAAAGCATACCAAGCAGCAGCGTTTTTGACGCGTCGTCGGCGAAACAGCACGGCAGAAAGGATGAAATGACGATGGAACTATATGAATTGAGCTTTACGATTCAGGAGAAAACGGCGCAGAATGCGCCTATGGACGGCGAGACTGCTGTCTACAAGGCGCGGCTTTCCCGGGAGGCGCAGGAAATCGCAGCGGAATGCAGCTGTCTGGGACTGGCTGTGGGAATGCCTTACGGCTTTCAGCTTTATACCAGAGAGCAGTGGGAGGATTTTCGCAGGAGAATCGGCACCTTTCCCAGCATGATGCAGCGTCACATGAAGCCTTTTTTCGCCACTGCAGTGGATCTGAAGATCGAGGATGAGACCGACGGATTTCCCCGGGTGCTGTCCGTTCCCGTATCGTTAGCGCGCTACGCCCGAATGGAGGAATGGCCGGTGGACGGCGACGGCGCCATGACGGCGCTTCTGATCCGGCTCCCGGACGGAAGGGTCTACGTGCTGCGCTCCGACGGAAGGGAAGAATTTATGGAGACTATGTGCGAATAGTACGAAGGGGAGCCGAAAGAAATATTTATGGCTGTAATAAAAACTATTTGATTGCCAGAATCACTGAAATACGATATTCTGAATAAGTGGGTATATTGTCGAAAACCATCGAATTTGAAATCGTGTATGAGGTGAGAGAACAATGGAAATCGCATTGGAAAAGCAGAAGAACCGCGGCATCGTTTTGGCAGCGGTGGCCGCTATCGGGTTGATTTTAAGCTCTAATTATCTGTGGAGCATATTCAGCGGGCCTTTGAGCCAGGCCAACGGCTGGTCGCCGAGTCAGGTGAGTCTGCTTTATTCCGCGAACCTGCTGGTGTCGTGTATTTCCAATTTCTTTGTAGAGGCCATACAGAAGCGGTTTTCTGTCCGAAGGATCATTATCGTGTGCGGCGTGTTTTACAGCGCGGGTTGGATTTGTACTTCCTTCTGCAGCCAGCTGTGGCAGATGTATTTGTTTTATGTTCTCTTAGCCGGAGGAAACGGCGGAGTTATGTATAACACCATCATTTCTCTGGCCGGACGCTGGTATCCCGACCGCAAGGGTTTTGCCGACGGCATCTGCATTGCCAGCCTGGGAATCGCGCCTTTGGTGTTGGCGCCCATAGCTAACTGGGTGGTGGAGCGCTACGACGTGTTCATGGCGTTTCGCAGCTTCGGAATCGTCTACGGAGCGGCATTTTTGGCTCTCGGCGCGATCATCTGCGCGCCGGCGCCGGACTGGAAGCCTGAGGGATGGGTGGAAGAACAGGCTACAGTGAACCTTCACGGCCGTGAGCGCACTTCAAAAGAGATGATACGGACGCCCGCTTTCTGGGCGGTTTGGCTCATGCTGATGTGCGGCACCAGCGTGGGAACCATGATGAGCAGTCATATGTCCAATATCGGACAGCAGATGCTGGGGCTGACGGCGGCGCGGGGAGCGCTGCTCCTGAGCATTTTCGCCCTGGTCAACACCGTAAGCCGCCTGACCTTAGCGCCTCTGTCTGACCGGATCGGCCGGTTTCCCATCCTCAGCATCGTCATCGGGTTGACGGCGGTGGATATGATGTTTGTTCTGGGAAGAGCCGGTTCCTTCGTAACATTCAGTCTGGCGCTGGCGGTGGTTGCCATGGGCTTTGGCGCGATCATGTCCATCCTGCCGGCCGTGGTCAGCGATCTGTTCGGCGAAGAGCATTTCAGCAACAATTATTCCTTCGTCTATTCCGGTTACACTGTGGCGGCCTTTATCGGCCCCACTACGGGAGCGCTGTTTTTAGAGCGCACCGGCTCTTACGCAGGAGCGTTTACCGTTTTAGGCGGTCTGGCGTTTTTGGGACTGGTGGCGGTTCTCTTTGCCGGCCGCGCCAGCAGAAGCCTGTAGAGTTTTGTCAAAAGGGGAAGTTTCAGAGGGAAGGGTTATGGAAGAGAGAGGAATGAAAAAGGGGACGCTGATCAGCAGATTGATCTTCTACTTCTTTTGTTACAGCGTCATCGGATGGTGCTATGAGGTGTTTTTAGAGGTGGTAGTCTACCACTGGGGATTCTCCAATCGAGGGGTGCTGTTTGGCCCCTACTGCCCCGTCTACGGTTTCGGCGCCCTGATCTTTATGATCTGCCTGAGAGGGTTGATTCAGAAAAAGATCTGCATCGGCCGCCGCCATCCCGTCAATATCACGCCGGTTATGGTCTTTTTCGGTGTGGTGATCATCGCCACGGGAATCGAGCTGATTGCCAGCTATCTGATGGAATGGCTCACCGGAGGCTTTCTGTGGGATTACGAGCGGTTTGCCTTTGATTTTCAGGGCCGCATCGCGCCAAATCCCAGCCTGCGCTTCGGCGTCGGCGGCATGGTGTTCATCTATGCGATCCAACCCTTTTTAGTGAAGGCCTGCGAAGCCATGGGCGACCGCACGGTGCGAAAGGTGGCGATGGGAATTGTGCTTCTTATGGCAGCCGACGCGGTTGTTACAGTGATGAGCATGGGTTAAAGCGGATGTGCTGTAACGAAAAAAATTGTTTCATGAAATAGAATTGGGCGGAGAGCTTTTGATGATATGTACCCCCTCTACTGGTTTTGTCCGGTAAAGGGGGTACATATCATTACAGGCTCCCCGTTTTTTATGTCATATAAAATGATCTGCCCGTAACGAATACGTACGACTGGAACGGAAATCGACTGACTTCCACAGACGCGAAAAACAACACTACCACCTATAGCTACGACAAAGCCAATCGCCTTTTGTCTACGGCCACACCTATTGACGCGAACAGGAAACGCATAGTAAAATATGAATACGATCCCGCGGGAAACGTCATAAAAGAAATGACCTCTGCCGGAACGGAACTGGTCAGCGGAGCTCCCGCCAGCTTCACATCGACCTTGTATACGTATGATTCCATGGGACGCCTGTCCGCAGTGGAACAACCCATCAGCAGTACGGCTTCCGATTATTCTACGTATACCTACGATCCTGCCGGAAATCTGCTGACTGTCAAGACCGGTTATCGCAAGACAGGAACGCAGCTGACCAATACGCCCAGCATCACCAGCTATACGTATGATCAGGCTGGCCGTCCTCTGACCATGACCGACCCGTTGGGTAAGAAAGAAACATATACCTACGATTTGAACGGAAATATGTTGACCAAAACGGATCGCAAAGGAACGGTGACGCAATATCAGTACGACAATCGGGGACGACTGACGGCGGAAACCATCGGAACGGGAGAAGACGCCATATCCCGAAGCCGCACTTATGGCTTGAATGGCAGCCTGTTGT
>CANEEC010000068.1 GCA_947426455.1 uncultured Clostridia bacterium
GCCGAAGAGGTGGGAGCCGTCCATTGTCTGGAGGGAACCAACGGCGACGATCTGCAAAGCTGGCGGCCGGGACTGGCGGCGCTTGCAGAACTGCACATCAAAAGTCCTCTGGCGGAGCTGGGAATCTCTAAGAAAGAGGTGCGCCGGTTGGCGGAGACATGGGGGATTTCCGTGGCGCATCGTCCGTCGTCGCCCTGCATGGCGACGCGGCTTCCCTACGGAACGCCGCTGAATTATGAGCTGCTTCAGCGCATCGACAGCGGGGAACAGTGGCTTCGTCAGCAGATCTCGGGAAACGTGCGGCTGCGGCTTCACGGAGAAGTAGCGCGGATCGAAGTGGACAGAGAACATCTGGAACGGGCGGTAAGGTTGGCGCCCGAGGTCGCAGGCCATTTGAAAGAACTGGGTTTTCATTATATTACGCTGGATCTGGAAGGATTTCGCTCCGGAAGCATGGATGAACAATAGCCATGGCAAAGGGCGGCCATTACAAAGAACGTTCATAAAGTGATATGTATTATCGAGGAAACCACGCGATCACCGCGTGGTTTTTCTATGCGAAAAATACAATAAAAAATAAATTTGTAAAATAATTGAAATTATAATTGACAAAAAAAGGAAGTTGTGCAATAATAAAGTCGTAGCAAATGGAAAAATAAGGATGACATTCAAAAGAAAGGGGAAATTCGATATGAGACAATGGAGGGCGCTGATAGGGGCAGCGCTGATGGTAGCGGCGGTGTCCGGAATGGTTCTCTGGGAGGGATGGGGCAGAGATGCCCTGCTGCTTGCCGATGTGGTAGCGGTGGATAAGAACATTTCCGCAGGACAACTGCTGAAAGAAGAAGACCTTGTGATTTTAGGAGTTCCTCAGGACTGTATCACGTCCGATGCAGTGCCGGCGTCGGATATGAAGTCGCTGGTGGGCATGTACGCTGTCAACAGTCTGTCGCCGAATCAGCAGGTCTGCCGCAAGGATGTGGTGTCGGAGGAAGAACTGGTAAAGGATCAGAAAACCACCTTCGTCATTCCGCGGGAATGGATTGCCATGCGAAGCAGCTCGCTGCGCAGGGGAGACACGGTAACGCTGTACCGCCTGTCGGATTACAGCAGCATGGGGACGTATACGGTGGCCTTTGTAAAGGATGACGAGGATCAGGAAGTTTACAGCCTGGAGGGTGTAGAAGATGGAAAGCTTTTGGACAGAACGGACAGCAACATGCCGGTAGATCACATTGAAATCGTGGCGGAACTGGCGCAATACGGGCGAATCCGTCAGGCCGTCGCAGAGGACGGAGGCCTTTTGGTGGTACAGGGAAAAGGAGAAAATTCATGAAACAGGGGATGAATATCGCCCTTCACGGCGGCGATCACAAGGTGGGAGTCACCATGCTGAGCCAGTGTATCGCAGAACATCTGGCGGAACACATGGAAGAAAAGCCGGTGATTGATGTGGCGCTTCATGGAGATTTTGGAGGGGATTATTGCAATGCGGCGGTAGCCAGTATCGAGGGGATGCGAAGCTATCTGGAACAGAAGGTGCTGAATTGCAGGGAAATGCTCAGGGACTGCAAAATAGAGGAACAGCTATACCTTCTGCGGGGCGTCTCACAGCCGGAACAGCGGCGAATGTATCAGCCGGAGATTTCCCAGTATCTGATGGAACAACTGCGAAATGAGATGGCCTTCGTAGTGGCGGATACGGGAAGCGAGGCGGACAACGGACTGGCGGTGGGAGCGCTGCGGGCGGCGGAATTTCGGTGCCTTGTGCTGACGCAGCAGGAAAGCATGGTGGGACATTGGGAGAAGAATCGAAACCTGTACCGGCGGTTAGGAATCGACTTCCAGTTGATTTTGGTCAATCGCTACTTGCCGGAAGCGCCCTATACGAAGGAGTATCTGGCGGAACGGCTGGAATTTCCCGCGGATCACATTTTGACGGTGTCCGACTCTCCCTACGGCTTGCAGGCGGATGGAGAGAAAAAATCGCTACTGAAATACAAGGATGAACGGTTCCGTCAGGGGATTCGTCAGCTCTGTCAGCGGCTGGCGGAATATGCGGGACTGGATTATCCCGGGGAAAGGAGGCGGAAATGGTGGAAAAATTCTATTTAGATGATTATTTGAACTTCCAGGTGGAAGAAAGCGGCCAATTATACGGCGAGGTGCGGCCGGCGCTGCCGGATTTCGCTCAGGTCTGTCAGGAAGTGAAAGATGCTTTTTTTGACAAGTACCAGGAGGAGGGAAATTTGCAGTCGGCCATGGAAATTCAAAAGCGCGCCATTGTGGGATATCAGAAGGAAGTGGAGTTTTATAAAGAGAAGATAGCGGAATTCGTGATGGAGAACAAGTGGGAGGAAGTTCCGTTTCCCCAGTGGTACGAAAACCTGATCGATGGGATTTACCATGAAAACTGGGGCATGGCAGGAATGGCGGAGTGGTTTTCTGAGAGTTATGCTCAGAGCAGCTCGGCGAAGATCATCGGTGATCGAATCTATTTCCTCTGCGGCGGCGAAATGGTGCTGATGCCCCAGCGGATCCAATCGAAGAGACGGGATCAGCTGATTCGAGCTTTTCTCCTCTTGACACCGGAGGAACGGCTGGATCGAGAATTTCACGAGGTATACCTGCTGGATGGAACGCGTATCACCATCTTTAAGGGAGCCATGACGAAAAAAGAACAGGATGTAATCATCTTTCGCCGGTACATTATTCCTAACTATTCCTTTGAAGAACAGGCCAGGCGGCACACCGTTCCGGAGGATGCCATCGATCTGTTTCACTCCATGGTGCGCATCGGTTACAGCATCGTCTGCACAGGAGCGGTGAGAACGTCCAAAACTACATTTTTGGCCACGTGGCAGCAATATGAAAATCCGAAACTGGAAGGGGTGATTTTGGAAACCGATCCGGAGATTCCGCTGCATACACTGATGCCTCAGGCCCCCGTGGTGCAGCTTTTGGCCGATAACGACAGGTTGAAAACCATTTCAAAAAACCTTCTGCGAAGCGATGCCGATTACTTTATTCTGGCGGAAGCCCGGGATGGGAAGGCTTTAGATACTGCTATACGTATTGCCTCCAAGGGAACAAAGCGAATGAAGATGACGTTTCACACCAGAAATCCGTTGGATCTTCCGGGAGAGATCGCTTCCGAGATCGTCAAGACGGAGGGCGGCGACTGGGACGTAACACGATTGAAGGTGGCGGAAAGTTTCGACTATATTTTCCATTTCGTACAGTTGACGGATAAAAGTCAAAAGCGGCTGAGGGGCATTTACGAGATGGGGTTATCCGCGGATCGAAAAGGAATCTATGTAGAACCTATCTGCCTTTACGATTATGAAACGGATGATTGGAAGTGGAACTACCGTCTCGGCAAGGACAAAATTCAGTTGGGTTTGGAAGAAGACAGGGAGGCGCTTGCAAAAATGCAACACATCCTTCGGACATTGGCGGAAAAGCATCCCATGAATGGCCGTGAACAACAGCCTTCGGCGGAGGAAATAGGGTGATGTTTGAAAACGGCCGGATGGCGGCCTTGGTAGCCATCAATGGACTGATTTATACTATGGGAATGGCGGGATTGGGATTTCTGTTTTGGGACAGCTGGTCCATGTGGTATCGCCAGATACGATTGCGGCGCAGATATCGTCTGGCTAAGAAAAACAAAAAAGAGCAAAGCGCATTTCACAGGCATATTTACATGGTGCTGCAATCCTCTATGAAGCATCCCTGCAGTACAGAAGCGTTCTATCTGTGGATCGGTATGCTGTTCGTCACCGTGTTTGTGGTCAGCCTTAGAATCTTTGGCGTATTGACCGCCGTCTGCATCGCTTTTATGGCGTCATCGACGCCTTACTGTATGCTGCGGCTTCGGTTGGAGCTTCAGAGAAAGAAGGGAAGCATGGAGGGCGAAAAGGTAGCGTCGGAGCTTTTACGTCAGTACCGCATTTGCAGCGACAATATCTATGAAGCGCTGGAACGGGTCATTCCGCAGTTGGAGGATTGCCGGGTTTGCCAAAGACAGCTGTTTCGGCTGTTGATGATTTTGCGCAATACGGGAAATCCCGTGGAAATGAAAGCAGCTGCGGAGGTGTTTTCCTATTCCATAGGAACCAACTGGAGCTATATGCTTGCCAACAGCATCCGAATGGCGGCGGAAAAGGGCGTATCCATTGCGCTGGGACTGGAGGATATTCTGGTACAGATGCGTCAGGCACAGGCTGCCATGGAGGAACGGAAGCGCATGAACAGCGAGTCCGCCAGAATTACCGTATTCCTGGTGCCGCTGCTGTACGCGGCCACAGTGGCGCTGTCGTTATACTATTTGGAAATGTCACCGGGACAATTCCTGGAAAATCAGATCGGAACGCCGGAGGGACTGCTGATGCTTTTGGGAAGTATCTTTCTGTTCATTGTCAACCTGTCGGTGTTGGAGGTTGTCAATCATCAGAAGCTGGATTTTTAAGGGGGTGAAGGTATGATACAAACGTGTGTGTACGGGACGTGTCTGATATTACTGCTGGCCGGATATATCATGCTGGCTGTCAAAGAGCCATCGCGTCTGGAACTGCGGAGCAGGCAACAGGTTCAGGAATGGGTGCGCCAGGGAAAGCCCTGGGGCTGGACGACAAAAAAGCTGGAACCGCTATGCAAAAAACTGGTAAAACCATGGGAACGCTTTACGCAGAACCGCAGAGAGGAACTGGCCGAAAAGGAAATCGCTCAGGGAATCAGCTATTTGCGAAACGCCACGGCCATGGGACGAGGCGAACATATGAGTACGGAACTGCTGCTGTCAGAACTGGCTGCGGTGAGCAATCAGCTCAGTGATACGTACTACAGCATGGCGAACTATCTGCGTCTGGGAGATTCCGAAGCGGCGCTTCGCTTGATCGAGAATAAAATGCAAAGTCCTGTGGCGGGGGATTATGGACGGTTGCTGCTTCAATGGGAAAAATTATCTCCCTCGCTTTTAATGGAAACGTTGATTTCCTATCAGAAGGCCATCGAGCAGGTGAGACAGACGAAACGGAAAAAATGGGATGAGTTGATCAGTGATTTGGTGTATTTTCCGGTTATTATGAATGTCATGTTAATTTTGATCAATTTCATTTATGTGGCCTATTTCATCGATCAGAGGGATGCGCTTCTGACGGTGATGGGATAAATTATATATTTTTAGAGGCCGGCGCGGGACGACTGTGCCGGCAGAGAAAGGAGTATGTTATGAAACAGGTAATTGTATTGGTGGCGATGATCGTGTTAGGCGTTGCTATTTCGGGGATGATCATGCAGTTTAAGTCGTCTGCGGAGACGATTACAAAATCCGCGAACGATCAGATACTGGACAAGGTGATTACCACATCGCAAATGATTTCTTTCGAAGCGAAAAAAGGGGAATTTTCATTCACCGCGGCATAGAAGAAACGGAGCGGAGGCAAAATGAAACAGTTGATTGTTATGATTGCCGCGATTCTTTTGGGAATTTATATTTTTGGACTGATTGCAGGCTCGGGGGAAGGAAGCGTCCGTTCCACCGTGGGTCGTCTGTGGCAGCAGGAAATCGCGGTGAGAACGGCTGAACCGTAAGGAGGCTATGTTGTGAAGCAGCTAATTGTATTAAGCGCCGTGCTGCCGTTGATGCTGGTGTTTCTTCTGCAATTCACTCTGGATCAGAAAAATGCGTACAATATCTCACAATTTCAGGAGATCGTGTATACAGCCAGAGAAGAAGCGCGTCAGGAAGGGTGCTTTACGGGAGAAATCGAGGCAAAATTAAAGCGGCAGGTGGCGAAGTCCTTTGCCGTGCCAGAGGAAGAAATCGAGATGGAAGCTACCAGGACGGTACAGTATCGGGTACAGTCGGGAGAAGGATTTGATACCAACGGCAGGCAGCGCGGCATGATTCACTACAAAGTGACGGTTCCCATTGAACGGTTGATGGCGGGTCATCGTCTGTTCGGAATCAAGGAATCGGAAAACAGAGGCAAATATACGGTGGAGGGCTACGCCGCCAGCGAACGTCTGCCGTAGAAGGGAGGAAAATGAAGGTACTGATTGTATTTTTAGGACTTCTTATGATCAACGTCAGCTTCCTTTCATACCATTCCGATATGGATCGCTTTGAAAAAATGCAGATCACGTTGAAGGCTGCGGCGGAAGAAGCGGCGGCCGGCGCGGCTCTCTGTCAGGAAGAAGTCCAATACGGAAAGGGGTTTCTCGTCATCGATGAAAAGGGAGCAGAGGAATACGTCGGCTTTGTGGCAAAGGATGTGGAGCGCAAACTTCCCAAATCCATGGAGGCAAAGGTGGATTATGAGATGGAAATTTACGACGATGAAAAGGGGTATCACCGAATGGAACAACACGGCATAGAGGAGGAAGTACCTGCGGTCTGGGTCAGAATGACGGTTCACAGCAAGGACTTATTCCGTCTGCCCTTTCTGGAAAAGAAAGTGACCCGACGAAGCGCCGTCTACCAGTGGAACAACTGGAAGGGCGAAGCAGAAAAACTTTCGTAAATTTTGCATCGAATCATTTGACGCTGGGGACATTTAGGTATATAATAGTTGCACAATCCAATAGTGAACAAATGCGTTGATGAGAAACATCTATTTCTTAGAAAAAGCTCAGAGAGGAATACCGTCGTATAATGAACGTGCTGAAAGTAATTCCGCTTTTGTAGAATGTGATGACCGCTCTCGGAGCAGCTCCCGATGAGGGACGCCGGCGGCGTTTGCTGTCGTTATTTTAATGAAGTAACTATACCGGGTGGAACCGCAGAAATTGCCCCAGGTGCCGTAAGGCGCCTGGGTTTTTTAATGGAGGAGATACTATGATTAAAATTACGCTGAAAGACGGCAGCGTCAGAGAAGCTGCCAAGGGTACGACAATCAGAGAATTTGCTAAGGGCCTGTCTCACAAGCTGGCTAAGGAGGCCATCGTGGGAAAGGTCAACGATGGGATTCAGGGAATGGACTATCCGCTGGAGGAGGATTGCAGGCTGGAAATTTTGACCTTCGATGATGAGGAAGCGAAGAAGACCTTCTGGCACACCAGTTCGCATATTATGGCCAACGCTATCATGCGGCTGTTTCCGGAGGCGAAGTTCGGCATCGGTCCGGCCATTGCCAACGGGTTCTATTATGATATCGATCTGGAACATCGTCTGACCGAGGACGATCTGGAACGCCTGGAAAAGGAAATGAAGGCCATCTGTGAAGCGGACGAGCCTCTGGTCAGATTCGAAAAACCCAGAGCAGAAGCATTGAAGTACATGGGTGATAAAAATGAAATCTACAAGGTGGAACTGATTAACGATCTGCCGGAGGATGCTGTCATTTCCTTTTATGAGCAGGGCGATTTTACCGATCTGTGCGCGGGACCTCATCTGTCCTCCACCGGTTCAGTGAAGGCGATAAAGCTGTTAAGCGTTGCCGGCGCCTATTGGAGAGGAAACGAAAAGAACAAGATGCTGCAGAGAATTTACGGCATCACCTTCCCCAAGCAGAAGCTGCTGGACGAATATTTGCAGCGTATGGAGGAAGCGAAGAAGAGAGATCACAGAAAGATTGGAAAGGAAATGGATCTGTTTGCGCTGTATGAAGAAGGACCCGGATTCCCGTTCTTTTTCCCCAAGGGCATGGTGATCAGAAATGAACTGGAAGCATTCTGGAGAAAGGAACACACCAAGAGAGGCTATCAGGAAATTAAGACGCCGTTGATTTTGAACGAAGCGCTGTGGCACACGTCCGGTCATTGGGATCATTATAAGGACAATATGTATTTTACCAAGATCGACGATGAGGATTACGCCATTAAGCCTATGAACTGTCCCGGATCGATGCTGGCATACAAACGCAAGATGTACAGCTACAGAGATTTCCCCATTCGCATGGGAGAATTGGGACAGGTTCACAGACATGAGCTTTCCGGCGCGCTTCACGGTCTGATGAGAGTGCGCACCTTCACTCAGGACGACGCCCATCTTTTTATGCTGCCGGAACAGGTGAAAGATGAGGTCAAGGGGGTTATCGATTTCATCGATGACGTTTATACCATGTTTGGCTTTAAATATCACATTGAATTATCCACTCGTCCGGAGGATTCCATGGGTACGGAGGAGGAGTGGGAAGCAGCTACCACTGCTCTGCGGGAGGCGATGGAAGAAAAGAATCTGCCTTTCGTGGTGAATGAAGGCGACGGTGCGTTCTACGGTCCCAAGCTGGACTTCCATTTGGAGGACTGCATCGGAAGAACCTGGCAGTGCGGTACGATTCAGCTGGATTTCCAGATGCCTCAGCGTTTCGATCTGACATATATCGGAAGCGATGGTGAAAAACATCGACCGGTTATGATCCATCGCGTTATCTTCGGATCCATTGAACGGTTTATCGGTATTTTAACTGAGCATTTTGCGGGTAAATTCCCGTTGTGGCTGGCTCCCGTTCAGGTCAAGCTGTTGACGGTAACGGAAAAGTTCAACGATTATGCTTTGGAACTGAAAGAAAAGATGGAAGCGGCAGGACTGCGAGTAGAGGCCGACTTGAGAAATGAAAAGATCGGTTACAAGATTCGAGAGGCAAGAAACGCCAGAGATTCTTACATCGTAGTTATCGGTGAAAAGGAACAGGAAACCGGCATCTTACCCATTCGTTCTTCAAAGGAAGGCGAACTGGATCCCATGCCTGTGGCGGACTTCATCGAAAAGCTTCTCAAGGAGATCGCAGAAAAGAAGTGCTGATGGCGATGACCTGATGAACGGTTGCCGGGAGTTGTTTCCGCCTAAAGCAGCGGGGCCGGTCGAGTGAATAGCCGCTGATTGGATGCGTGGCCGCTGATCTGAAAAGCGGTTGCTGACCGGACGCATAGTTATAAATCGGGCAAATATCCACTTTTTATTGGATATCTGGAGTGAACCCCTTTTGTTAGAGAAAATCTGATGAAAGGGGTTGTTTTGTAAGTCCTTTTAAGTATAAACGATGTTTGAAGACTAAAAAACGATTTTCAGAAGTGCGTTTGAAAGGCGTACAAAAAGAGAATTAAAAATTAAAAAAATCAGTTGACAAAGGCAAAGAGGTTTGGTAGGATATAAAAGCTGTCGCTAAGACGGCCCTCGGAACCAAGAGCGAAGTCGAAAAAACTTGAAAAAGTAGTTGACAAGTCAAGGGGAACGAGGTAAACTGAAAGAGTTCCGTGTGGACGGAACAGCGCGTTTTACGCGCGCGGACATTGAAAACTGCATAGTGTAGAAATGGAGTCAA
>CANEEC010000069.1 GCA_947426455.1 uncultured Clostridia bacterium
GGTAACGTCCTTTATGGAAGCAAAGGAGGCTTCGATGCTTTGGCGGAAGACGGGACTGTTGTAATAGGCGCGCATGGCCTGGGAACGGTAGAGATACTCATTGGGCAGCCGGTATGCGCGGCAGGCCTCCCAACCGTTGTTCAGGGTGTAGCCGAACCTGGCGTAAACCCTGGTGACGCTGCTGTTTTCAATCAGCTCCCGCTGAGACAGGATCTCCCGATGGATGTCCGTCACGTAGGGGATGGTCTGGGGATCCCTATCCAGACCGGTGGTCAAGGGATAGTTGCAGAAGAGGGAATCCATGGGGAAATCCACCGCTGCGATGCCGTCGTTTTCCGGTACGCGCTTTTCGTAGCCGAACAGATCTACAGCAAACGACCCCATGAGAAGGGCGCAGATGATCGCGAAGGCGGCGAAGCTCTTTGCCGTCCGCCGGTTGAAAATTTGCAGCGTCTTTAAGACGATCATACGGCCGATGACAAACCCCAATACGGCTCCGGAAGCGATGCCCAAAGCGGTACCGTAACGGGAGGCGTTAAAGACCTCTTTGAAATACATGCCGAACAGGGTCATGGAGATGAAGGCGATCAGGTAACACAGCAGCGGCTGCATGAAGCGAAAGACCAGCGCATCGCCCACCCGTTCCATGGGACGGCTTGCGTAAAGCCACTTGGCAAGAAGCAGGATCAACGCGGCCACGAATAAGAAGAACACCGCAAAGAGCGGCGACGCCGCGGATTCGGTCAGCCGGCGCAGAAGCGGATGCATGTATGTGGGAAAATTTTGAACGGAGCCGCTGTCCATGAACCCGAAGAAAAACAACTCAAAGTAAAAGAGCAGGCACAGCCACAGGATGGGCAGCAGGAAGTTGAACCACAGACCGAAACCGAAGTGGAGCAGGCTGGCGCCGGTGAGAACGCCTGCCAATACGGTGATGGCATAGACGAACAGCACAGTCAAAAGCGCTAAAACCAGCCATTGCAAAACAGCGCCGCCGCTGAACAGGTTGTAAGCGCCATCGGGGTAGTAGGCGTGTTCCTCCACTGCCGTGGCAAAGGGCAGAAAGGCATCGTCCAAAGGAGCTTCGGCGTAAACCGGTTTTCGGATGACAAAGAGAACCAGCGCGTTGCCTATGAGAGGCAGCGCCGTCATTAAAAAGCCGGACAGCAGGTTGGTGTTAAACAAAGTGCTGCGGGAAAGGGGCAGGGAGTGCGCCGTGATGACCACGCCGGGCTGCTGCAGGTAGCGAAAGACCGCCGCGGCGGAAACCACCGGCACCAGCACGTGGAGCAGCACAAAACCCACGTTGTAGTCGTGAAGAATATTGCTCACCAGATGGGAACTGTTCTGTAAATGTCCGTAGTTCATGAGAATGAGAAACGGACCGGATAAAAAGTAGAACAGAAAGGCCAGCACGGGAATCGTCCAGAACCGGCGAAGGTTTTCCCGAAGCAGCGCGCCGGAAATTTTGGGCTGCCATAAATCAGAACAGGATACTTTCCAATGCAATCGTTTCACCTCCCAATTCGTAAATGAAAATTTCTTCCAAAGACAATGGTAATAAATCGAAGATGGCCGGATTTGCGGCCTCGATTTTCTGCGTCACGAAGTCACGGCGGTTGCGGACGATGAGAAGATCCACGCTTCCGCGGCTTTCCCTGTGCAGGATGTTCAGACCGTCGTAAACGTCCTGAGGTACAGGCTGACGGAAGGCCACCTGAATCTTGTGAACGTCGGATTTCAGCTCGTCCAGATCCCGTTCCAAAACCATGCGGCCGTGATCTAAAATGCCGATGGAATCGCAGATGCCCTCCATCTCCCGAAGGTTGTGTGAAGAGACCAAAACGGTGGTTTCCCGCTCTGCCACGTCCTCCACGATGTACTTCCACACCAGTTTGCGAATCAGGGGATCCAGGCCGTCGATGGGTTCATCTAAAATCAGAATATCCGGCATGGCGGACATGACCAGCGAAAACACCGCTTGCTTTTGCATTCCCTTGGAAAAGCGGCTGATCTTCTTTTTGAGATCCAAATGGAACTGGTCGGTCATCTGCTGGAAGCGCTGTTGGTTCCAGAGAGGATAGAGCCGCTGAAAATAGTGGGCGGCCTCTTTTAAGTTGTAAACCGAGAAAAAGCGAAGATCATCGGGAATGTAGCCGATGCGCCGTTTCAACGCTTCGTTGTCGTGCACCGGCTCACCGTCGATGAGAACCTCGCCGCTGTCCTGTTTCCATACGCCGGCCAGATGGTTGATGACGGTGGTTTTTCCGGAGCCGTTGCTTCCGATGAGACCGTAGATGGCGCCTTTTTTCACGTGAAGGTGAAGATCCGACAGGGCGGAAAACCCGTCGAAGGATTTACATAATCCGTTGACCTGAATCATGAGAGATCACTTCCTTTCTTCCTTTCGCCTTGTTTTTGATCATCCTCCCGCAGCAATCCGTTCAGAAGGGAACGGATTTCCTCCGCGGCAAAACCCAGATACGTCAGTTGCCGCAGGGTGCTGCGCAGCGTTTCCACAAGCTGCTGTACCGCGGCTTCGTCCCGTTTGATGTCGGACAAAGAAGCGGCAAAGCAGCCCAGGCCGGCCACGGTGTATACGTAACCCTGACGCTCCAGTTCTCGATAGGATTTTTGCACCGTATTGGGATTGACAGTTAGAATTTTCGACAGTTCACGCACAGAAGGAAGTTTTTCACCCTCCTTCAGAACACCGGTGACAATCAGTTCTTTGATCTGATTGATGATCTGTTCGTAAATGGATTCGCGGCTTTTTAGATCCAGCTGAAACATGAAAGCCTCCTTTAAAAACGAATACATATATAACAAAACCCTTTTGTGACACAAGTGTACCATGTGAAATAGTACAGTGTCAACACTCTTTTTCCGGAGACTGAAAAATTCTTCGGGAGAATGGACTTTTTGCATGGGGTTTGCTACAATGAAAGCGAAGAAACAGTCGAAATGAGGAGAAGATTATGGGCAATGACGGCGAAAATGTAAACAAGAGGACGGTGGTGTTTCCCGCGCGTCCGAAGAAGAAAAAACGGACGGGACTTTGGATTTTCCTGGGACTTCTGGCTGCGGTTTTCCTGCTTGCCCTTCTGGTGGGCGACTATGAAAACGAAAACCCGTATCCTCAAACGCCCTATGTTTCCGTGATGTATATCGAGGGTGAGATCGGAGATTCCAATTACGATACCTTCGGCAGTCCTTACGGCTATCAGCATGGATGGACGATGGATCAACTGGCGATGCTTGCCGACGATCCCGATAACAGAGGAATTTTATTCTACGTCGATTCGCCGGGAGGCGCCGTCTATCAAAGCGACGAGCTGTATCTGGCCATCTGCGAATATAAAGAAAAGACCGGCAGACCGGTTTACGTATATATGGGTCCCTACGGAACCAGCGGCGCTTACTATGCGTCTGTGGCAGCGGATAAGATCTACGCGAACCGCAATACCTGGACGGGTTCCATCGGCGTCACCATCGGAACCGTCTTTGATTTTTCCAGGCTGCTGGATCGATACGGCATCGAGCCCCATACCGTGGATACGGGAGAGATGAAAAGCGTGGGCAACGGCTGGGACGAGCTGACAAAGGAGCAGGAGACCTATCTGGAGGGTCTGGTGGACGAGGCCTACGACCAGTTTGTGGGCGTTGTGGCTCAGGAGCGGAACATGACGGAAGAACGGGTGAGAGAGCTGGCCGACGGCCGAATTTATACGGCAAGGCAGGCCAAAGAACTGGGTTTGGTGGACGAGATCGGAACCATGGAGGAGGCCGAAGCGGCTATGTGCCGGGAATACGGATTGGAAGACTGCGCTTTTTGGGACAATCGTTACTATTACAGCAGCGATCTGGATTTGATGGATTTGCTGCATCTGTTTGGAAAATCGGAACAGAAAGAAAATGCGGCGCAGGTTCAGGCAAAGGCGGGAGAGAACATGGAGGATCCGCTGAAATATCTGTATACTATGCCGTAGAAGAGAACGAATCGAAGACATGATAAAAAAGAATTGGGGGATATACGCATCGATGGATCAGAATCAAACGCCATTGTTCGACAGCATTATGAAATTCAATGAACGCCGTCCGGCTTATTTTCGGATTCCCGGGCATCGCTTTGAGCGGGGTATCAATCAGCGCTGGCGCGACGTGGTGGGAGATGCCATCTTTCAGTTCGACCTGACGGAAACGCCTTATACCGACGATCTTCACAACGCTCAGGGGGCGATTGCCCAGGCGCAGGAGCTGGCGGCGGAGGTGTTCGGGGCGGATGCCACCTACTTTCTGGTCAACGGCACTACCTGCGGCAACCAGGCCATGGTCATGACGGCGGCTTTCGAGGGCGAGACTGTGGCAATTCCGAGAAACGCTCACAAGTCGGCGCTGATGGGACTGATCATGAGCGGCGCAAAGCCGGTATATCTCATGCCGCAGCTTCACGAGGAATGGGGACTTCACGGGGGAATTTCCCCCCAGGATGTGGAACGGCTGTTTCAGGAGCATCCCGACTGCAGGGGGTTGATGGTGGTCAGTCCTACGTATTATGGTGTTTGCAGCGATATCAGAGCCATTGCGCAGGTGTGCCACAGCCACGGAGCCATTTTGATGGTGGATGAGGCTCACGGAGCGCATTGCTATTTTTCCGAGAAGCTTCCGGCCGGCGGTCTGACCCAGGGAGCGGATATGGTGGCGCAGTCCATCCATAAGGTGACCGGTTCGCTGACGCAAAGCTCCATGCTTCACACCAGGTGGGAGCGGATCGATCGGGGGCGGCTTGAGGGAAATCTTCATCTTGTACAGAGCACCAGTCCCAACTATCTGCTTTTAACTTCGCTGGATATGGCGCGTCACGATTTGGCGGTCCGGGGCGGGGAACTGATTGCCAACGCGGTGGAACTGGCCAAATACGCAAGGCAGAAGATCAACGATATCCCCAACATCCGGTGCGCCGGAAGAGAGATCGTGGGAACGGCGGGGATCAGTGATCTTGACGAGACGCGGCTTGTGATCAGCGCGGCGCAGCTGGGCATGGAAGGCTTCCGGCTGGAGGACATCCTCTTTGAGGAATACGGCTGCGACGTGGAACTGTCGGATTATAATAACGTATTGGCCATCGTCACCTTTGCCAATGTGAAGGAGGACGTGGACCGGCTGATTGCGGCGCTTGCGGACATTTCCCGCCGCTTTGCGGGAGGAACGCCCCTGAGCAAGGGCAAACCGCTTCCGGCACAGCCGCAGGCCTTGATGACGCCGAGAAGGGCCTATTTTTCCGCCAACGAAGAAATCCCCTGGGAACAGGCTTGCGGACGCATTTCCGCGGAAATGATCGCTCCTTATCCGCCGGGGATTCCTCTGATCTATCCGGGAGAACGGATGACGGATCAGGTGTGGGAGTTCCTGGATGAGTACCGCCGTCGGGGCGGCCACCTGCAGGGACCTGCCGATCCTCAGCTGAACACCTGCCGGGTGATCAGAGAATAACGAGGGCAATTATGGAGAAAATTAAAATAACCGTTATGCGAAAAGCACGATATGACGATTTGATTGAAAAATATGAAAATCCTATGGAACACGCATGTGATTTAGAAGAAGGTCAGGTGTTTATTTGCGACGGGTGGCAAAAACCGGACGGTTTCTGCGATAGTGCGTGGGATAGCGTTTCTCCCTTCGTTATGACTCTTGCCCACGGAGGTGAAGATTTTTACGATGGGTGGATGAAAAACAAAAAATCAGCAATGATTTCCTGTAATGATGGGTTCCGCCCTGTAAGTTTCTTGATAGAAGTTTTGTGTTATTCTGATGTCAAAAACGCAGAAATCTTGGACTTTCAAGGGATCGATCGGCGTAGATTCGAACTCGCGGGAAGTGGACCCCTGACGGAGTTGGACATTTATATGAAAAAGCTGCACAGTCGGAACAGGCTGTTTGCCGCGATGCAGAGAAGAATTCCCGTGAGCGTGGGAAGGACGATGGCGGCAGCAGTCCACTTCCGGCTTTTTGTTTCCTTATAGATGGTGAGGCAGGTGGTTCCGCAGGGGAAATGGGTTACGGAAAACAGCAGGAAGCACAGGGCGGTCACGCCGTTCCAGCCGTGAAGCACCAGCAGCTGATGAAGTTCCGTCAGACTGGCGTAGTCGGTCAGCACGCCGGTGGAAAGATAGATCATCAGCATGATGGGAATGACGATTTCATTGGCCGGAAATCCCAGCAGGAAGGCGGTGAGAATGACGCCGTCCAGTCCCATCAGGCGACCCAGAGGGTCTAACGCCGACGTTATCGCCGGCAGGAGGCCGGCGTTTGCCAAAATCCAGATCAGAACACCGGCGGGAGCGGCAACGCAGACGGCTCTGCCCAGGACGAACAGCGTCCGATCCAAGACGGAGCGCAGGATGACCTTGCCGAACTGGGGGCGGCGATAAGGGGGCAGTTCCAGCGCGAAGGAGGAGGGCAGTCCGCGCAGCAGGGTTTTGGACAGCAGGCGGGAAAGAAGCAGGGTCAGGCCAAAACAGAACAGGATCAACAGAGTCAGAAGCAGCGCCGGAAGCAGGGAGGAGCCGGAGGAACCAGCGAAGAACATGGTCAGTATGGCGATGAGGCCGGCGAATTTTCCGTTGCAGGGAATCAGGGCATTGGTCAAAATGGCGATCATCCGTTCCCGGGGCGATTCGATGATCCGGCATCCGGTGACGGCACAGGCGTTGCAGCCGAAGGCCATGCAGGTGGTCAGGGACTGTTTTCCATGGGCGCCGCAGCGGCGGAAGCAGTGATCCAGATTGAAAGCGATTCGCGGCAGATATCCGGAATCCTCCAACAGTGTGAACATGGGAAAGAAGATGGCCATGGGCGGCAGCATCACAGAAATCACCCAGGTCAGGGTTTTGTACAGACCGTCCATCAGCAGGGATTCTGCGGTGGCAGGAACGCTTAAGGCACGGAGAAATTCCCGCAGATGGGGTTCCAGCTGATGAAAGCCGTCGCTCAGCCACTGGGAGGGCAGGTTGGCGCCGGAGATGGTGAGCCAGAAGATCAGGCACAAAAGCAGCAGCATGATGGGATATCCCGTCCGGCGGGAGGTGAACAGACGATCCAATCGGCGGTCGCGTCCGTGGGGATCTTCGTTCTGGGCAGTGACACAGCACTGGTAGATGAACTGGCTGCGCGAAGCGATTTCCTCTGGGGATGCGGGGGACGCCATCGCAGGGGTTTCGGACGCTGCGATCCCGCCGGTTGGGGCAGGCGCTTCGCCGGTCGGCGTGGCTTCACAATCGATCACGCTTTGGGCGCGGCTGTCTACGATGGGAATGTCTTTGACCGCTTCCCGGTTGTGCAGTTCTTTCGCCTGCTGATATAACGCATCCTTCAGCTGCGTTAAACCGCGGCCGCTTCTGGCGCTGGTGCCGATGACGGGAACCTGAAGCAGCTGGGAAAGATGCTTTAGGTCCACATGAATCTTCTTTTTCTCCGCCTCGTCCAGCAGGTTGACGCAGACGATGAGCCGCGGGGTCAGCTCCTGAATTTGCAGAACCAGATTCAGATTTCGCTGCAGGCAGGTGGCGTCAGCTACGCAGACCACGCAGTCGGCTTCACCGCTTTTGATGTAATCCCGGGCGATTTCCTCCTCTACGGAACCGCTGCGCAGGGAATAGGTTCCGGGAAGGTCTACCAGGGTAAAATCGGCGTTGCGCCAGGAAAACCGGCCGGTGGCATTGGACACGGTTTTTCCCGGCCAGTTTCCCGTATGTTGGTGAAGGTGGGTGAGGGCATTGAATATGCTGGATTTTCCCACGTTGGGATTTCCGGCTAAGGCGATGGTAAAGGGTCTCATGGGCAAACCCTCCCTTCGTCGGGAATGGAACTTGCAGAAACTTGTTTTTTGCTGCAGGGTGTGCAGAGAATTTGGCTCGCGTCTTCCCGGCGGAGGGCGACGACGGCTCCCATAACGGAGTAGGCGGTGGGATCGCCGGAGGGGCCGCGGTGGAGCGGCTTGATGAGAGCGCCGGGAAGGAAACCCAGATCCTCCATGTGCTGCCGTTGGCGGCCGATCAGACGAAGATCGGAAATGACAGCGCTTTGACCCAGGGGCAGGCTGGAAATGGTATTCATAGAGTATTTACCTCGATTTGATTGGATTTGTCTTGATGCAGTATATGAGGAGGGGTCTTGTCTTGGTGAAGGGAAAAGAAAAGCCGTCTCTCACAGCGTTGATCATCTGTAAAGAGACGGCTCTGTGCCGGAGCCGATAGCGCCCGTCGCATTTTCAGGGAGAACTATTCCTGGGCGTACAGCTTGACGATGTTTAAGAGAATTTCTACCATTGTGTCCATATCCTCTGAGGCGATCAGCTCGTAGGGACCGTGGAAATTGTGGCCGCCCGTTCCCAGATTGGGGCAGGGAAGGCCCATGTAGGACAGCATGGCGCCGTCAGTACCGCCGCGGATGGGGTCGTCTTCGGGAACCAGACCTGCGGCCCGGATGGCCTTTTTGGCGTTTTCTACCAGGTGCATGCAGCCGGCCAATTTTTCCGCCATGTTGTAGTAGCTGTCGTGAATGTTCAATTCGATGAAGGCTTTGGGATGCGCCGCCTGCACCTTGGCAACTGCCTCCTGTAACAGAGCTTTTCTGCTGCCGAATTTCTCAGCGCTGTGGTCGCGGATGATGTAATCCATCTCCGCATAATCCACGCCACCGCTGATGCCGGTCAGATGGAAGAAGCCTTCGTATCCCTCGGTTTTAGCGGGAATTTCGTCGGCGGGAAGGGACTGGTTGATCTCCATGGCGATCAGCAGGGCGTTTTCCATGGTGTCTTTAGCGGAGCCGGGGTGTACCGAAACGCCGGTGATATCGATGTGAGCGCCGGCCGCGTTGAAGTTTTCGTATTCCACAAAATTGGGCGCGCCGCCGTCCACGGTGTAAGCGTACTTAGCGCCGAAGGCGTCCACGTCGAATTTGGCCACGCCCTGACCGATTTCCTCATCGGGGGTGAAGGCGATGCACAGTTTGCCGTGAGGCAGATTTTCGTCGGTGAGCCGCTGGCACATGGTCATGATTTCCGCAATACCGGCTTTGTCGTCCGCTCCCAAAACGGTGTCGCCGGAGGCGGTGATCACGGTCTTTCCTTTCAGTTGTTTCAGGAAGGGAAAATCCTGAGCGCGGATGACCACGCCGTTTTCCGGCAGGGAAATGTCGCCGCCGTCATAATTTTCCCACAGCAGAGGTTTCACGTTTTCGCCGCTGAAATCGGGAACGGTGT
>CANEEC010000070.1 GCA_947426455.1 uncultured Clostridia bacterium
TCTCCGCGCTGGAATACACCGCTAAAATCATAAAGGGCAGCAGCGCATAGATCATGCCCACCACCACGGCGGGATAGGTGTACAGCAGCTTCAGAGGCTGATCCGTCACACCGAAAAACATCAGAAGCTGATCCAGCGTCCCGTTGCTGCGAAAGACGATAATCCAGCCGTAAAGGCGAATCAAACTGCTGGTCCAGAAGGGCAGCATGATCAAAAGCATCATCCTCCGCTTCCACTGCGCCGACAGCCTGGCCATAAAATAGCCGAAGGGATAGCCGATCAGCACGATCAATCCCGTAGAAAGCAGCGCCAGCTTCAAAGACGTCAAAAAGACGTTGAGATACATCGGCGTAAGCAGCGTGGCGTAATTGTGCAAAGTGAATTCACTGACCACGCCCCAGACGTCGCCCCGGGTCATAAAGCTGAGATACACCATGTAAACCAACGGCCCCAAAACCAGCACCAGCGCCGTGACGTACATGGGTATCAAAAGCAGCGCCGACGAACCGTATTTTCTTTTCTTCTTCTCTCCTGCGCTCACCCATTACCCCTTTTCTACCACGACAACATTGCCGCGTTCCCAGGCAAACCTCACCGTCTCGCCGATTTCCACGGCACAATCGATACCGTGACGGGTCACCACGACTTCCACGCCCCCGGCCATTTCCAGCTGAATCCGCATCAGTCCGCCGGCGAAGGACTTCTCTCTCACCACCGCGGGAATCCCTCCCGGAACATCCAGCAGGATGTTTTCCCTGCGGACGGCCAGACTGAGGAAGCTGCCCTGGGGAAGCCGGGTTGCGCAGATGGGTACCTCCACCCCGGCAACCTCCGCCAAAGCGTCGTCCCCGCTGCGGCGCACCACCGCCGGCAAAATGTTGGCGTTATCCACAAACTGTGCCACAAACTCATTTTTCGGCTGATTGTACACCTGATCCGGCGTTCCCACCTGCTGAAAGACTCCCCGATTCATCACCACAATGCGGTCGGACATATTGATGGCTTCCTCCTGATCATGGGTGATATAGATAAAGGTAATTCCCAGTTTCTTCTGCAATCGCTTTAATTCCAGCTGCATCTGACGGCGCAGCTGCAAATCCAAAGCGCCCAGAGGTTCATCCAACAGCAGAACCTCCGGCTCATTGGCCAACGCCCTGGCAATGGCCACCCGCTGCTGCTGGCCGCCGGACAGTTCCTCCGGCATCCGTTTTTCAAATCCGGAAAGCTGTACCAGCTCCAGCATTTCCTCCACCTTGCGCTCAAGCTGCGCCCTGGGTTTCTTTTTCAATTTCAACCCGTAACCCACGTTGGCGGCCACCGTCATGTGAGGAAACAACGCATAGGACTGAAATACCGTATTCACGTTTCGCTTTTCCGGAGGCAGCGCCGTCACATCCCGGTCGTTTAAAATAACCCTGCCGCTGTCCGGCTCCAAAAGGCCTGCAATGATGCGCAGCGTGGTGGTTTTTCCACAGCCGGAAGGACCTAAAAAGGTGATGAACTCACCCCTTTTCACTTCTAAATTGATATCCTTTAACACCTCGGTATCGTCGTCAAAGGACTTTGTAATATGTTCTAATTTCAGCGTGTATTCTGACATCGTTCTCCCCGTCAAAGCTCCATTGACATAGAGCCAAAATAAAACTCTCAGTTTATTTATCATATCGCGAAAGGCCGTTTCCGTCAAGAAGCGAAAACAGCGCCGCCCGCAGGCAGCGCCGTTTTCCGTGAATGTTTTAAGAATTTTCTTCCTGCTTTTTCAGCTTGGCGATCAACTGGTTCGCCACTACCTGTTCTCCCTGTTTTACATAGATTTTATCCACATCGCCCTCTGTCAGCGCGATGATGTTGGTTTCCATCTTCATGGCTTCGATGACGGCGATGGGCTGACCCTCGGTCACGTGTTCCCCTTCCTTCACCAGAACCTTTACGATGTTTCCGGGGATGTTGGCGCCGATTTCATGATCGTCATCCGCATCTGCAGTGATGATGGACTGCTTCGACGCCTTGGTCTCGGCCGACTTGTCGTTGATGATCACGGAACGAGTGGAGCCGTTGACTTTGAACACCACTTCCCGGTTTCCATCGGCGTCGGCATCCTTGATCTCCAGCAACTTAATCACTAAAACCTTACCCTCTTCGATCTTCACCTCGCAGGTTTCTCCTTCCACGATGCCGTGATAGAAGACGTCGCTTCCCATGAACTGCATGTCGCCGTCCTTGCGAACCGCGTTGACGTAATCCTCAAATACCTTGGGATACAGCGCGTAGCTGATCACATCCTGCTGGGTGGGTTTGATGTTCAGTTTTTCCTTAAGCGTCCGTTCAATGGCTTCAAAATCTTCCGGCGGCAACAGCTTCCCGGGGCGGCAGGTGATGGGTTCTTTGCCCTTTAACACCAGCTTTTGCAGCTTCTCGGGGAATCCGCCCTCCGGCTGTCCCATCATGCCTTCAAAGTAGGAAACGATGGAATCCGGGAAGTCCATTCCCTTTCCCTTCTCGTAGATATTTTCCTCCGTCAGGTCGTTTTGTACCATGAAAATGGCCATATCGCCCACAGCCTTGGAGGTGGGCGTCACCTTGACGATGTCACCCAGCATGGCGTTCACCTTCTTGTAGGTCTCCTTTACCTCCTGGAATCGGTGCTCCAGTCCGAAGCTGGCCACCTGTGAACGCAGGTTGGAATACTGCCCGCCGGGCATTTCGTACTTGTAGATTTCTGCCGTTCCCGCCTTCAGATCCGACTCGAAGGAAGCGTATACCGGGCGCACTGCGTCCCAATAGGTGGAGATTTTCTGAATGTCATCCAGCGGCAATCCCGTCGCCCGTTCGGTATTTTCCAAAGCCGCTACGATGGAGTTCAGCGCCGGCTGGCTGGTCAGTCCCGCCATGCTGTTGAAGGCAGTATCCACGATATCCACGCCGGCCATGGCTGCCATCAGATTGGTAGCGCCGCCGTTGCCGCTGGTATCGTGAGTGTGCAGATGAATGGGAATGGACACTTCGTTTTTCAGCGCCGTCACCAGCTTGTAGGCCGCCATAGGTTTCAGAAGGCCTGACATATCCTTGATGGCCAGAATGTGAGCGCCACGCTTTTCCAGTTCCTTAGCCATATCCACGTAGTATTTCAGCGTGTATTTATCTCTCGTTTCGTCCAAAATATCGCCGGTGTAGCAGATGGCCGCCTCGCAGACCTTGCCCTGATTCAGCACCTCGTCCATGGAAACCTCCATGCCCTGAATCCAGTTCAGCGCGTCGAATACGCGGAACACATCGATACCTGCCGCGGCGGATTCCTTGATGAACTTGCGAATGACGTTATCGGGATAATTTTTATATCCCACGGCGTTGGCTCCGCGAACCAGCATTTGCAGCATGATATTGGGAACCATCTCCCGCACCTTGGCCAGACGTTCCCAGGGATTTTCGTTTAAGAAACGGTAGGATACGTCGAAGGTGGCGCCGCCCCACATTTCCAGCGAAAACAGCTGGGGCGCGTAAGCGGCTACCGCCGGAGCGATCTTCAAAATATCCACGGTGCGCACCCGGGTCGCCATCAGGGACTGGTTGGCGTCTCTCATGGTAGTATCGGTCAAAAGGAGACGCTTCTGGTCTAAAATCCACTGGGAAAGACCCTTCGCTCCCTTTTCGTCGAAGATCTGCTTCGTTCCCGGCTGGATGGGCGGCAGATTCTTGGGAACTACCGGTACGTCGAACTCCGGCTTTCTTCCCTTAGTCTCGTTGACCACTTTGTTTCCCAAAAAGCGCAGAACCCGCAGTTCCTTATCGGCGCTGGCCTGAATGTTCAAAAGCTCCGGATGGCTTTCGATGAAGCCCGTATCGCAGCGGCCTTCTCTGAACTGATCGTGATGCAGCACGTTCACCAGGAAGGAGATGTTGGTCTTGACTCCCTTCACCTTCAATTCATCCAGCGCCCGCAGAGCTTTATTGATGGTATCGTTAAAGGTTCTGCCGTGAGCCGTGATCTTTACCAGCAGGCTGTCGTAATACGGCGTGATGACAGAGCCGGTGAAGCCGTTTCCGCCGTCCAGACGGATGCCGAAACCGGAACCGGTGCGATAGACCTCGATAGTACCCGTGTCGGGAGCAAACTGGTTGGTGGGATCCTCCGTGGTGACGCGGCACTGAATAGCCGCGCCCGTGGTGGTAACCGACTCCTGAGAAGGAATGCCGATCTCAGGAGAATCCAGAGCGTAGCCCTGGGCAATCAGAATCTGGGACTGAACGATATCGATTCCCGTAACCATTTCCGTCACCGTATGTTCCACCTGAATTCGCGGGTTCATTTCGATGAAGTAGTGGTTGCCGTCCTGATCCAACAGGAACTCCACCGTGCCGGCGCTGCGGTAGTTCACCGCGCCGGCGATCTTCAGCGCATCGGCGCAGATGGCCTGCCGCTGTTCCTCGCTTAGGCACAATGCCGGCGTAAATTCCACCACCTTCTGGTGGCGTCTCTGAATGGAGCAATCCCGCTCGTACAGGTGAACCAGATTTCCGTATTTGTCGCCCAATACCTGCACCTCGATGTGCTTGGGATGTTCCAGATATTTTTCGATGAAGATATCGTCAATGCCGAAGGCCTTTCTGGCCTCGCTTTGCGCGTTGTTGAACTCCGGAATCAAATCCTCTTCTCTGCGGACGATTCTCATGCCGCGGCCGCCGCCGCCGGCTGCCGCCTTCAGCATCACCGGATATCCGCAGCGCCGGGCAAATTCCAGAGCTTCCTGATCCGACTTGATGGCCTCATCCACGCCGGGGATGGTGGGAACGCCCACTTCGTGCGCCACGATCTTCGACTTGATCTTATCTCCCAGACGCTCCATCATCTGATGGGTGGGGCCGATGAATTCGATGCCGGCCTCCTGGCACTGTCTGGCGAATTCCACATTCTCCGACAGAAATCCATAGCCGGGATGGATGGCGTCTACGCCCTTGGACTTTGCCAGCCGGATGATTTCCTGAATTCCCAGATAAGCGTCCACCGGCGACTTTCCCTTTCCGATCTGATAGGACTCATCTGCCTTGGTGCGGAATAACGAATCTTTATCTTCTTCGGAATAGATGGCCACCGACCGAATTCCTAATTCTCTGCATGCCCGAAACACTCTGATGGCAATTTCGCCTCGATTGGCCACCAGAATTCTCTTAAACTTTTCCATTGCGTCGCTCCTTCCTCTTATCAAAATATGGCAAAGATTATATCACACCCCCTGAAAGCAATGCAATATAAAAATGGAAAAAAGTTTTGTTTTTACTTTCTTTTTTTAATTTTATATAATGTTTTCTTTTTTATTTTTTGTCAAATATATATCAATATTTTGTTTTTTAAGTTTTGCTCGAATATTTTCCTTTGAAATTGGAAATTTTTCAATGAAATCTCCGTTGAACGAAACTTTCTCTCCCGTCTTTCTGCACAATAAAAAAAGATGCTCATTTCCATTTTTATGAGCATCTCTTTTGTTCCATACAAAGAAATCTGCTTTTACCCTTCTAAATATTTATTCGCCTCCACGGCGGCAATGGCGCCGTCCGCCACGGCCGTGACCACCTGGCGCAGGGTTTTTTTGCGGATATCTCCCGCGGCAAATACCCCGGGAAGGTTGGTGTGCATAGCTTCATCGGTAATCAGATACCCCCGCTCGTGATCCAGCTGATCTAAAAACAGCTCCGTCTGGGGATGGTAACCCACAAAGACGAACAGACCGAACAAGCCATCCTTGGGATCGGGTTTCAAAGACGTAAGTTCTCCTGTCTTTTCATTTTTCACCACGATCTCCCCGATCAGTCCTTCTCCCTTGATCTCCGCAATGGTACTGTTCCACAGAAATTCGATCTTCTCGTTGGCGAAGGCCTTTTCCTGAATGGACTTGGCCGCCCGCAGCTGATCCCTTCTGTGAACGATGGTCACCTTTCTCGCAAAGCGGGTGAGATAGATGGCCTCCTCCACGGCAGCGTCGCCGCCTCCCGCCACATACACTGCAAGACCGTTGTAAAAAGGTCCGTCGCAGGTGGCGCAGTAGGATACGCCTCGTCCGGTAAATTCCGCCTCGCCGGGGCAACCCAGCTTGGCGGCGGAAGCGCCGGTTGCCAGGATGACGGTCTTCGCCCGATACGTATCCTTTTGTCCCACGATGACCTTTTCATCGCCGGAAAGCTCCACGGATACGATGGCATCCTTCACCCTCTGAGCGCCGAACCGATCCGCCTGCGCCGACATTTTCGCCACCAGGCTGGGACCGGATTCCTCCTCCGGCGAGCCGGGATAATTTTCGATTTCCGCGGTCTGTACGATCTGACCGCCGTCCTTTTCCTTCTCGATTAACAGCGTAGAAAGCCGCGCCCGTCCCGCGTACAGCGCAGCGCTCAAACCGGCGGGCCCGGCTCCGATAATCGCCACATCATATAACTGTTCCATGTGATTTCCTCCTCTATAACAGCGGCGCCACAACTCGAAGTACCGCATCGCACAGATCGCCCAGCACGCCGCGGCGACAATCCTCTTTCCTCACCGGACGGGACTGCTCCATGGTTTTCAGGCAATCCTCCTTCAACTGCTTTACCACCTTGGATTTATAAAACAGCGTACCGCATTCGAAGTGCAGATACAGGCTCCGATAGTCCATATTGATGGTTCCCACCACGGCGAGGCAGTCGTCGCAGACGTAGCTTTTGGCATGGATAAAGCCCGGCGAATATTCGTAAATCTTCACGCCGGCGTCCAGAAGATCGCCGTAGTAGGAACGCGTCAGCTGATAGACCGTCCTTTTATCGGGAATTCCCGGAGTCACCAGCCGGACGTCCACGCCACGCTTGGCCGCATTGGAAAGCGCCGTCTGCATTTCGTTGTCGATGGCCAGGTAGGGTGTAAAGATATACACATACTCCTTGGCCTGCGCCAGAATCTCCATATAGACGTTTTCCGCCAGCGTTTCCTCATCCAGCGGCGAATCGCTGAAGGGCTGAACGAAACCGTCCCCCTGGAAGGGAGAACGGCGGTATCTGTGGGGATAAAAGCGCTGCAGCGTTTCATCGGTGGGAAGCAGACCATTCCACATCTCCAAAAACATCAGCGTAAAGTTCCAGACCGCTTCGCCCTCCAGCCGATAACCCGTATCCTTCCAATGGCCGAACCGCTCCTTCTCGTTGATGTATTCATCGCCGATATTGATGCCGCCGCTGAAGGCGACCTGACCGTCGATGACCAAAATCTTGCGGTGATCCCGGTTGTTCATCACCGCCGACATCACAGGAACAAAGGGATTGAACGCAATGCAGCGAATTCCCTTTTTCTCCAGCTGACGGTGATAGCCTGCGGGAATGTATCCCAGACAACCCACGTCATCGTAGATGACGCGAACCTCTACGCCCTCTTTTACCTTATCTTCCAGTATGCGCAGAATTTCATCCCACATGCGTCCCTGGGCGATAATAAAATACTCTAAAAAAATGTAATGCTCCGCCCGCTTTAAATCGGCCAGCATGGCCTGAAACATCTCTTCCCCCACAGGATAGTAATCCGTCCTGGTATTGCTCCATGCGGGATAGCTTCCCCTTTCCCAGATGTAGCGAAAGATGGAATATACCCTCTGATCCATCCTCCTGATCTGCTCCAAAATCGCATTGCCCTGCACGTGAAGGCTTCGTTGTTTCTCCTGTTCCGCCTCCAGCCGCCTGCGCAGCTTGCGGGAGGGTCTCTTGTTTCCCACCAAAAGGTACATTAGGCTTCCGAGAGCCGGAACAATGGCAATCAGTAAGATCCAGGCAATTTTATAAGCGGGATTTTCGTTTTTATTGACGATGTACAAACAGATCAAAACGCTGATTACGGCAAAAAAGATATTAACCCAGTGAGCGTAGGCGGTCAGTCTCAAAAACCAGACAGCCAGCCACACCACCTGCAAAAGGATCAGCGCTCCGGTAAGGAAGGTGCGGCTTCCTAAAAATTTTAAAATTCGTTTCATTATCTGATATCCGCCCTCCTATACACGAAAAGCGGCACGGAGTCCCGCTCCATGCCGCCATTACCGACGCTCTTAGTAGTTTTCAGCGTGAACCTCAAAATATGCCTGAGGATGTGCGCAGACAGGGCAGATTTCCGGAGCCGCTGTGCCTACCACGATATGGCCGCAGTTTCGGCATTCCCAAACCTTGACCTCGCTCTTCTTAAATACTTCCTGAGCCTCTACGTTTTTCAGCAGGGCGCGATACCGTTCTTCATGGTGCTTTTCGATCTCGCCCACCATGCGGAACTTTTCAGCCAGTTCCGGGAAGCCCTCCGCCTCCGCGGTTTTGGCAAACCCTTCGTACATATCCGTCCACTCGTAGTTTTCGCCGTCGGCGGCAGCCGCCAGATTCTCAGCGGTGGAACCGATGCCCTCCAACTCTTTAAACCACATCTTGGCGTGTTCTTTTTCGTTATCGGCGGTCTTTAAAAACAGAGCGGAAATCTGTTCAAACCCCTCTTTTTTCGCCTTGGATGCGAAATAGGTGTACTTGTTGCGAGCCTGAGACTCTCCGGCAAAGGCCGCCTCTAAGTTTTTTTCTGTTTGTGTTCCTGCATATTTAGACATGGTAAATTCCTCCTTTACAGCGCCTTTGGGCGCTCCCATCTACCTGTTATTATATCATTTTTTCAACATTTGGTCAATCACGCCGCCATGGATTTCTTCATCGCAGATCGATCTCCAGAATCACCGGACAGTGATCGCTGCCCAACACGTCGGAACACAGCGTCACTTCCTCGATTCTCTCTTTGATCCGCTCCGACACTAAGAAGTAGTCGATGCGCCATCCGGCGTTGTTCTTACGCGCATTGAACCGGTACGACCACCAGGTATACGCGCCGGTGACGTCGGGATACAGATATCTGTAGCTATCCACAAAGCCAGCCTCAAGAAGCTGGCCGAACTTTCCCCTTTCCTCGTCGGAAAATCCGGCGTTTCCCCGATTTGTCTTGGGATTTTTCAAATCGATCTCCTGATGCGCCACGTTCAGGTCGCCGCAGAGGATCACCGGTTTTTTCCGATCCAGCTTCTTCAGATAGGCCCGTCGGGCATCC
>CANEEC010000071.1 GCA_947426455.1 uncultured Clostridia bacterium
AGTACTGGCAGTGCGCAAGCTGCGGCAAGTACTTCAGCGACGAAGCCTGTGAAAACGAAATTACAGAAGAGCAGACCGTAATCGCAGCTGCCGGCCACGAAACCGAGCATCACGAAGCACAGGCGGCAACCTGTACGGAGGATGGCAACATCGAGTACTGGCAGTGCGCAAGCTGCGGCAAGTACTTCAGCGACGAAGCCTGTGAAAATGAAATCACAGTAGAAGCTACCGTTATCGCGGCCACCGGTCATCACATGGTTGTGATGCATGACGAAAACGGCCACTGGACGGCATGCGATCATGAAAATTGCACGGAAAGAACCGAAAGCACGCCTCACGTTTGGGTAGAGGGGACTCCTGCCAACGGTCAGAGAGTTGATACCTGCGAACTGGAAGGCTGCGGCCAGACACATACCGTTACCGTCGGTGGCGGCGGCAACGGTGGCGGTGGCGGCGGAAGCATCGGTGGCGGCGGTGGCGGTGGTGCCATCACCCCGGATCCCGATGAAGAAGTAGAAATCGTCGATCCCGATGTACCTTTAGCACAGCCGTTCCTGTTTACCGATGTAACGGAAAACGATTGGTTCTACGGTGCGGTAAAGCATGTAAACGATGAAGGACTGATGAGCGGACTGACCACAACCATCTTCGGACCTGGCGTTTCCACCACCCGCGGTATGATTGCTACGATCATTCACAAGATGGAAGGCATGCCGGAAGCAGGAGACGCTTACGGGTTCGCCGATGTGAACGCGGACAGATATTATGCGGACGCCGTTAATTGGGCGGCAAACGCGAAGATCTTAAGCGGTTACGATGCAACCACCTACGCTCCCGAACAGAACGTTACCAGAGAACAGTTGGTATCCATCCTGTTCCGCTATGCGAACATGAAAGAAGTGGATACTACAACCAGAGGTGACCTAAGCAAATTTGCAGACAGAGATCAGATCTCCAATTATGCAAAGGAAGCCATGGAATGGGCAGTAGGTGTGGAACTGGTGAGTGGCCGCGGAGAAAATCTCTTGGCGCCCAAGGGTCAGGCTACCCGCGCGGAACTGGCACAGATCCTGATGAATTTCCAAAGCCTGATGGAAAAGCAGGAAGAAGAATAAATCAAATAGAAATAGGCATTCGCAACGCTGCGAATGCCTATTTTTTTTAAAGGCGTGGAGGACGTGCTATGCCTCGCCCGCCTTGCTTTCTTCGAGTAAAAAGGGTATACTGAATGCATCAGAACTCAATGGAAAGAGAGGGCGATATCATGGGAATTCGATTGAAAGAAAACGGATTACAGGGGTTTATCACGGAAGAAGAACTGCAAAAGCAGAACGCGCAGGTGCAGCAGTGCGCTGGATGGCTGGAAAGCGGCGAAGCCGCGGGGAATGATTTTCTCGGCTGGGTGGATCTGCCTGTGACTTACGATAAAGAAGAATATCAGCGCATCAAGAAGGCTGCGAAAAAGATTCAGGGGCAGTGCGACGTGTTTTTGGTCATCGGCATTGGAGGATCGTATTTGGGGGCAAAAGCGGCCTTGGATTTTATCCAGTCGCCTATTTACAATAATTTAAAGAAGGATACGCCGGACATTTACTTTGTGGGAAACAGCATCAGCTCGCGGGTTTTGGCGGAGGTCATGTCTCTCATCGAAGGAAGGGATTTCGCTGTCAATGTGATTTCCAAATCCGGAACCACCACGGAGCCTGCCATCGCCTTTCGGCTGTTGAAGAAAGAATTGGAGCGGCGCTACGGAAAAGAAGGTGCGAGAGAGAGAATTTACGCCACTACGGATCGGGTTCGCGGAACGTTGAAAAAACTCAGCGATCGGGAGGGTTATGAGACCTTCGCCATTGCTGATGATATCGGCGGGCGGTATTCCGTGCTTACCGCCGTAGGCTTGCTGCCCATGGCTGTGAGCGGCATCGATATCGATCAGGTTATGCGGGGAGCGGCGGATGCCAGAGAAGCCTATGGAAAAGGCACGGTGGCGGATAACGATTGCCTGCGGTATGCGGCCATTCGGCATTGCCTGATGAACAAGCGCCGCGATGTGGAAATTCTGGTGAATTACGAACCGGCGCTGGTGATGTTCGGAGAGTGGTATAAGCAGCTGTTTGCGGAAAGCCAGGGGAAAGACAAAAAAGGAATTTTTCCGGTAAGCGCCAACTTTTCCACCGATTTGCATTCCATCGGGCAATACATTCAGGATGGTGCAGATATTTTGTTTGAAACGGTTCTCTGGGTGGAACAGTCCCGCAAGGATATCTTTATCGAGGAAGAAGCGGAGGATGAAGACGGTCTGAATTTTTTGGCGGGAAAATCCATGCAGTACGTCAATCATAAGGCATTTCAGGGAACGCTGCTGGCGCATGTGGATGGCAACGTCCCCAACGTGATTTTGGAAATTCCCCAGGCGGACGCCTATCATTTCGGTTATCTGGTGTATTTCTTTGAAAAGGCCTGCGGCGTGGGAGGCTACATGTTGAACGTCAACCCCTTCGATCAGCCGGGTGTGGAAAGCTATAAGAAAAATATGTTTGCTCTGCTGGGTAAACCGGGGTACGAAGAAATGAAAGAAGGGCTGGAGCGACGGCTTCTGTAGAAAAACGGGAGTTTGAGGAAAAAGACTCGGTGAGGCAAGCAAAGCGAATAGAGCGAACGGAAAGAACAGGACAAATTAGGCAGATCAAGGCGAAGCAAATAGGAGGGAGAAATTCATGAAAATTGTAATTTTAGACGGGCGTACCGCAAACCCGGGAGATCTGAGCTGGAAGAACTTTGAAGCGTATGGCGACGTGACGGCATACGATGTTACGGATTCGTCCAATCCACGGGAGGTGATCCAGCGCATCGGCGACGCGGAAATTGTAATTAATAATAAAACGCTGATGACGAAGGAGGTGCTTCACGCCTGCCCGAAGATCCAATATATCGGCATGCTTTCCACGGGGTATAATGCTGTGGATTGGGAGGAGGCTGCGAAGCTTTCCATCCCTGTAACCAATGTTCCTGGTTACGGAACGATGACGGTGGCACAGCATGCCATGGCGCTGCTTTTGGAGGTGACCAATCAGGTAGGGCACCACAGCGCCGAAGTGAAAAAAGGACGGTGGGAGAGAAGCGAAGATTTCTGCTTTTGGGATATGCCGCTGATCGAACTGGATGGAAAGACGCTGGGTATCATCGGTTACGGAAGCATCGGGCAGGCCATGGGTCGCATGGCCGAGGCCATGGGGATGCGGTTGATCGTCAACAGCCGCCATCCGAAGAAGGAATGGGAGACGGCAACCTGCAAGTGCGGCACGCTGGAAGAAATCTATGCGCAGGCTGACGTGATTTCCCTGCACTGCCCCCTTCACTCCGGAAACGAGGGTATGATCAACAAGGAAACCATCGCCAAGATGAAGGACGGCGTCATTTTGATCAACGCCGCTCGCGGAGGCTTGGTGGTGGAACAGGATCTGGCCGACGCTTTGAAAAGCGGCAAGGTCTATGCTGCGGCGGTGGATACGCTGCGGTCGGAGCCGGTGGAGGCGGGCAACCCGTTGGTGTCTGTGGAAAACTGCATCATTACGCCGCACAATGCCTGGGCGGCTAAGGAAAGCCGTCAGAGGATTCTCTCCGTAGCGGAGGATAACCTGCGGGGATTTTTAAACGGCACGCCGAAAAACGTGGTCAACGGTGTGAAATGGTGAAATACGCGCTGTTAGCCTTAGTGATCTGGAATGGCATCACATTTTTCATGATGGGGTTTGACAAACGGCAGGCCGCCGCAGGCGGCCGGCGCATACCGGAAAAGCGGCTCTTTGCCTGTTCCTTTCTCTTCGGCGGCGCGGGCGTTGCTTTCGGAATGTCCGCCTTTCGTCACAAGACGAAGCACCTCAGCTTTCGGATGTTAGTACCGCTGTCCATTTTGGCAGACGCGGCGATTGCTGTTATGGCCGTTTGGTATCTGAAATTGGGAAAATAAAATGAGATTTTGCTATTGCTTTTTCGATAAAATCCCTGTATAATAATTTTAATTGAAAGACAAAGCCGGCCAACAGGCCGGTTTTAAATTGCGAAAAGTGCCGGCGAAGATGGCGGCGAGGAGAAGCAGATGGGTTATCCTGAAGTTGTGAAACATTTTGAAGAACGCGGTTTAACCAATGAAATCATCCTGCTGGACGTGAGTACGGCGACGGTGGAACTGGCCGCGGCCGCACTGGGACGGCAGCCGGGCGAGATCGCCAAGTCCTTGGCGCTGGAAATGAAAGATGGAAGCGTGATCGTTTTGGTGGTGGAGGGCACGGCCAGAATCGATAATCGCAGATTCAAAGATACCTTCAACTGCAAGGCGAAGATGCTCTCTTTAGATGATACGCTGGCGGCCACAGGTCATCCGGTGGGCGGCGTTTGTCCCTTTGGACTTCCCAAGGGAGTGAACGTATATCTGGACGAGTCCTTGAAGCGTCACGGCACCGTGTTTCCGGCGGCCGGAACCCCCAGTTCGGCTGTGGGGTTTACACCGGAGGCGCTGGCAGAAGCTACCGATGGACAGTGGGTCTATGTGACAAAGGATCCGGAATAAAACGGGGAATTATCCACAGAATTCGTTGACATTGACGGGTTTGTGTGATATAGTTATCAGGTGACACTATGACATATTGTGCGCAGTGCGCTCTGATAGAGATAGAAAAATATCAAATGGAGGACAGTCATGAGAGTTAAAGTTACATTGGCATGCACCGAATGCAAGCAGAGAAACTACAATACGACGAAGAACAAAAAGAACGATCCCGATCGTATCGAACTGAACAAGTACTGCAGATTCTGCAAGAAGACCACTCTTCACAAGGAGACAAAGTAATTCGGTTTTAACCGGAGTGATTCAGGAGAAAAATTATGGCAGATAAGAATGTAGCCGCCAAGAAACCCGGAATCGGTGGTTTCTGGAAAGGCGTGCGTACCGAACTGAAAAAAGTTGTATGGCCGACGAAGAAGGAATTAAAGAACTATACCGTAGTCGTTATTGCGGTTTGCGGTGCTTTTGCGCTGGGTTTCTGGGTTCTGGATACCGTGTTCCTGAAACTGCTGGAGACGGTAATTGGAATCACTTTATAATTTATAAGTAAAGGAAGTCCGAAATGTCAGAAGAAAAAACGAATGTAACGGAAGCGGACAAGATGCTTTCGGAACTGACGGAAGCCGTGGACGGCAGCGACCCGAGCAAAAAAGCGAAGTGGTTTGTAGTTCACACCTACTCCGGTCATGAAAACAAAGTAAAAGTAAATATCGAAAAACTGGTTGAGAACAGAGGAATGCAAGATCTGATTCTCAGCGTAGTTGTGCCTACGGAAGATCGGGTAGAAATCAAAAACGGACAGCGTAAGGTCAAGACGAGAAAGATTTTCCCCGGATACGTACTGGTAAAGATGGTTCACACCAGTGAATCCTGGTATTTAGTCAGGAATACGCAAGGCGTTACCGGTTTTGTAGGACACGGTTCCGAACCGATCCCTCTCACCGATGAAGAAGTGAGAAGAATGGGAATTGAAAAAGTGTATATCGATCTGGATATCGAGCCGGGCGATAATGTAAAGGTTATCAACGGTCCCTTCGAGAGCTTTATGGGCGTCGTCGAAGAAGTTAATATGGATCGTCAGGTTCTGCGGGTAAAGATATCCATGTTTGGTCGCGATACCCCGGTCGAATTGGAATTCGGCCAGGTAGATAAAATCTAAAAGAAAGGAGACGACTTAAAATGGCAAAGAAAGTAGAAGGCTTGATCAAGTTGCAGATTCCGGCCGGCGGCGCTACTCCGGCTCCCCCTGTAGGTCCTGCTCTCGGTCAGAAGGGCGTGAACATCATGGACTTCTGTAAGCAGTTCAATGCAAAGACAGCAGATCAGCCCGGAATGATCATTCCCGTAGTCATTACGGTATATTCCGACAGATCCTTTACCTTTGTTACCAAGACTCCGCCTGCAGCAGTTCTGCTGAAGAAGGCAGCCGGACTTCAGTCCGCTTCCGGAGAACCGAACAAGAACAAGGTAGCCACTCTGAAAACCGCACAGGTAGAAGAGATTGCAAAGATCAAAATGCCCGACTTAAACGCTGCCGACCTGGAAGGCGCTACCGCTATGATCAAGGGTACGGCAAGAAGTATGGGAATCGTTGTTGAAGACTAAGACAGTGGGAGGCGAAAGCCGTTTGTACCACCAAGGAGGAAAACATGCCTAAGAGAGGTAAAGCGTATCAGGAAATGGCGAAGTTGATTGACAGAGCCACACTGTACGACGTAGAAGAAGCAATGCAGCTGCTCACCCAGACTGCAAAGGCTAAGTTCGACGAAACCGTCGAAGTTCACATTAAGTTAGGTGTTGACGGAAGACACGCCGATCAGCAGGTCAGAGGCGCTATCGTACTGCCCCACGGTACCGGTAAGAGCAAGAAAGTTCTGGTATTCGCCAAGGGTCCCAAGGCTGCGGAAGCTGAGGAAGCCGGTGCGGATTATGTAGGCGCTGAAGAACTGGCTCAGAAGATCCAGCAGGAAAACTGGTTCGATTTCGACGTTGTCGTTGCAACTCCCGATATGATGGGTGTTGTAGGTCGTCTGGGTAAAGTGTTAGGTCCCAAGGGACTGATGCCCAACCCCAAGTCCGGTACCGTTACTATGGACGTTACCAAGGCTCTGGCGGAAATCAAAGCAGGTAAAGTGGAATATCGTCTGGACAAGACGAATCTGATCCATACGCCCATCGGAAAGGCTTCCTTCGGCGCAGAAAAGTTACAGCAGAACTTCACCGCGCTGTTAGACGCAGTCATTAAGGCGAAGCCGGCTGCCGCGAAGGGACAGTATCTGAAGAGCGTTACCGTGGCGACTACCATGGGCCCCGGAATCAAGATCAATCCCGTGAAGCTGGGTTAGTTATCGGCTTTCGGAAGCGATAAAAACGAATAAGAAAACTGTAGACAGCAGGTGCGCTGCTTAATATCCTGCCGAGGTTATTTTTATAGATCACAAGATCAAAGCCTTTTTCAGTCTACAGCACCGAAAAGGCTTTTTTTATAAAAGCCGGAAAGGAGATAGACACATGTCCGTTGAAAGTATCAAAGCAAAACAGCTGATCGTTGACGAGATCAAGGAAAAGCTGGAAAAAGCACAATCTGCGGTAATCATCGACTACATCGGTACTACCGTAGAGGAAGCGAACGATATCAGAAAGAAGCTTCGCGAAGCGAATGTGGATTACACCGTATACAAGAACACGCTGATTGCAAGAGCCATTGAGGGAACCGCTTACGAGCCCCTGAAGGAAGTCCTGCATGGACCGACTGCACTGGCTGTCAGTTTTGACGACGCCGTTGCTCCGGCGCGCGTTCTGAACGGTTGCATCAAAGAAACCAAAAAGATGGCCTTCAAGGCCGGCGTCGTTGAAGGAACTTATTTCGACGCTGCCGGAATCCAGAGTATTGCGGATCTGCCGTCCAGAGACGAGCTGATTGCAAAGTTCATGGGTTCTATCCAGTCTCCCGTCGGGAAGCTGGTTCGCACCTTCCAGGCGATTGCCGATGCGCAGGGTGCGCCCGCAGGAGAAGCTGCTGCGGAATAATTCCCGGCTTCTTATGGCGGCTCAGGGCGAGTGCCTGAGCAGATTCATTTCAAAAATCGTAAATGACGATAAATCTTTAAAATGGAGGAAATAAAAATGAACAAAGAGCAAATTATCGAAGCGATCAAAGCGATGACCGTATTAGAATTAAACGAATTGGTAAAAGCTTGCGAAGAAGAATTCGGCGTATCCGCTGCCGCACCGGTTGCTGTTGTTGCCGGCGGTGCTGCTGGCGCTGCTGCTGCTGACGAAAAGAGCGAATTCGACGTAGTTCTGGCTTCCGTTGGCGCTGAAAAGATTAAGGTTATCAAGGTTGTAAGAGAAATCACCGGCCTGGGTCTGAAGGAAGCGAAGGAAGTTGTAGACAACGCTCCTAAGGCCCTGAAGGAAGGCGTAGAAAAGGCAGAAGCCGAAGAAATCAAGAAGCAGCTGGAAGAAGTTGGCGCTACCGTAGAAATCAAATAGTTTCGCGGTCTGAGACACTTACCATTCAAAGCTCATTACGAGCCCCCTGCATTACGCAGGGGGTTTTGTTCACTTACGGAGCTTAGCAAAAGCCGACGCAATGTCTAACCCCACGGTGCGCACCTAACACGCTGGCGATGCTGACGCTTTGCCGCCGTCCAAGAAAATTGTCGAACACGCCTTGGTCATATGATACAATAAAGGTAGATTGGAGGAGCGATTATGAAAAACCTGCTTATAAAAATGGCGAGAGATCTGGGAATTCTCATGATACCGGGGGTTTTTTGGCTGGTGCTTACCTCCATGGAAACGCGGATTGCAGCGTCTTTATTCATTTCGCTTTATGTGGCAGTAGAACTGATTCGCACTGTCTGCGTGAAAGAAATTTCGGCGGCTCAAAAGTGGTTTCCGCTGATAACGCTCGCAATCATAGACGGAATCGGTGCTTACTTTTTGTGGAGCGACATTCCCAAACTCTATCGATACATAAAAATATGGTTGATTTTTGTGGCGGGATGGAAAGTGGTTTGTCAGGGTGGATTGGAAAGACGCAAGGACGGCAGAGAACGGCGAGAGGAACACATGGCCAAATTGCAAAGGGAGACGGCAAAAACCGTGGTATTTCCCATGGCTCGAGATTTAGCAATCGTTTTGGCTATCGGATTTTGTTTGCTGCGCTGGGGAACGGTGCGATGGGAAGTGGCGGTGACTGTGTTGTCCGATGTCTACGCGGTGGTGGAATCCATACGCTTGCTCTTAAATAAAGGACTTCCGGAGAAAATCAAGCGATATACCATTGTGGGATTATATTTGATTCCGGCGGTCATAGTTAATCTGTTTTGGAGGGATGCGCCGGATCAATATCTTATAGCGATGATAATCGCCATCGTTCTGACGGGTGGGGCCTTGCG
>CANEEC010000072.1 GCA_947426455.1 uncultured Clostridia bacterium
TTGAGACCGCATTATCATAGCATAGAGTTTGGCCTTGTAATACCCGATTTAGAGGTGTATACTATACGTAATGGCTATACGTTGTGGCGATCTAATTTAATTGATGATATATGGCAAAAAGGCCATGTAATTATAGGTAATGTGACTTGGGAGACCTGTGCTTATACGGCCAGGTATGTTGTCAAGAAAGTTGGTGGAAAACTTGCCAATTATTATACTGCTCATGGGATTGTTCCTGAGTTCGTTGTTATGTCTCGCCGGCCTGGTATTGGCTCACAGTACTTTGATGAAAAAGGTAGCGAATTGTACTTTTTTAGAGATACTTATGTTTGTTCCCCGAATGGTTCTAAGCGTGTTTCTCCTACTAATCGGTATTTTGATCGCCTTCTTGATGCTCGAGACCCTGACTTGATGTCTAATGTGAAGGCACGGCGCATAGAGGCTGCTAAACATGCGGAGTTATTACGTAACGCTCAAACGTCTAATAGTTTTCTCGATCGGCTTTTGGCCGAAGAAGAAAATAAATTGGCTCAGACAAAATTTTTGAAAAGGCTTGATTGTTAATTGTTAAGTATTATTATGATATTCTGTCACTAAAGCATGGATTGTTTCGACAATCACAGTTTTGGGAATAAATTATAGCCCCTGTACCGAAATGGCGCTTTCCGTTGCAAATTCTGACTTCGACAGTGTTTTTATACGATCCTTGCATTTAGGTCTCTTTCTGTATGGCTGTCCCCATAACGACTGAATCTCATATTATATTTTATTTCAGTTTATATTCCGTTCGTTTTTCATTTTAATGCTTTATAAAAAACTTCTCATTGATGACAATCTTTTTATTCTTTGTGCTGCTTTCTCCGTATTCATGATTCACGTCATTCATCGCTGATTCCGTCATTTATATCTATATCCATTTCTCACATCGATTTCTTCTATGGCTTTTGGCACTGCTTTCTTTGTAATCGCCGTTTCCATTCTTCGACCCAAACCCATAATTGAACCTTTAAATCGTAAATTTACGGCCAATTCGGGTGGTTTTGTGATTGTTTTGTATGAAAACCATTGAAATTTCAACGTTTCGAAAATCCGAGGCTCTATTTTTCGATTTAAGCGACTTTTTTTGGTGCGGTCGATAAATAATACCTTTAAATAAGGCGGTAAAATGAGAGCTTTAAAATTTTAGCGACTTTTAGCGACTTTTGAAGTCATATTTCTTCTTTGCAACCATATTTTAAGGGAATGCCGGAATATTCTTTTAATGGAGAAAGCAGCCGAAGGAATTTTGTGAACCGCCGGCTGCTTTCATGTGGGTATATGTATGATGTAGATATAGGAATTAGTAAATCAAAAGTATTCCGGAATCAAAAGCGTCTGACCGGCCACAATGGTGTCTGCGGTAATGTCGTTTAACTGACAGATCTCATAGATGACCCGACGGACATCCACGTCAGCAGGTCCATAGACGTCGGCGATATTCCAGAGCGTATCGCCGGACTGTACCTGAACTTCCACATAAGCCGGTGTGGATAAGCTGTCGGATTGGTTTGCGCCGCACATGGAACCGATGGCGAAGAATGAAATAACGATCAGCAGTGTCAGAAACGTAATGAAACGAAATCTATTTTGAATGCGGTATCTTTTTCCTTTGAATGTCATGTTCTCTCCCCCTACTCTTTGAACATATGTTCGTTTTGTTCTGTAACTATATAATATCAGAACTTTTGTTCGTTGTAAAGAGGAAAATAAACATTTGTTCTTAAATTTTTAAACGCCCGTTCTTTTTTCGTTTCCTTTGCTTGAATGTTTACTGTCTGTTGGTGATTTTTGCAATGTTTTTTAATGCGATGGATAAGGTTCCGTCCGGATTGTTGATAAACTCTACGTAACGCTCGTTGTCAAAATAGTCGATGGGAATTGTAATTTCAATGCCCGTGTCGGTTTTGATCTTATGGCTGCGGCCGGATTTCTGCGCATAGGGTCGATCCACATGCGTGGGTTTATCCAAACCGGCCTCCTGAAGCTGTACGCGAAATTCGCTCTGCATGACGGAAGATTGGGAGAACACTTCCCTTCCCATTTCCATAGGCGAAAGAACGTCCGAAGTCTGGGCGTTTTCGGCCATGTAGGACTTGGCGCGAGATACGGCGATGGAACTGTTGGAACCGTGTTCCTCGGCCACCTTCGTGGCGATTTTATTGATCATCTTTACCGTTTCCCGCGAGGAGCGCTGCCACGTACACTGCAGCACCCTTTCTGGAAGTGCAAACACTTGTTCTCCTTCGATTACCCGCTTCGTGTCCAGGAAGGTCACCGTCAGATCGGAAAGGCGGATAAACGCAAAGGATTGCAGCTTTTGAGAGGTGCTTGGCAAAATGGAATAATGGCGCAGAATCTCATTTCGAACGCCGTCTCCTCCGGAAACCACCTGATGGGTGTATCCCATTTTATTGTTGAAGCACAGGAGGGCAAGATACTGTTCCTCCCCTCTTTCCAATTCCGCCATCATCACATCCATGGAATCGGGACTGTCCGACAGCAGAAGCTGATCGTAAATAGCTGTGGCTGCCTGGGAGGACATGGTCAGAAGGTCCATTTCTCCCCGAAGATACTGCTGCAACATCCGCAGAAAGCGGCTGGTTTCCAGAAAGGTGCCACGGTGCCGACCGGCATCGCTCATGGAACGGCCGGCATGCTTCGAAACGAATTCCATCACCGCTTCATCGGACAGATCCAGCCACTGGTTCGACATTACCGTCATATTGGAACGGAAATCTAAAATATGTAGTACGGCTCGTTTTATGATAATATCCATTTACTTGATCAACCTTTCATATATGCGATCGCAAAATTCCATCAGTTCCCGGCGTTTCCATAAAAACAGAAGAAACAGCAAAACCGCGGCAATTCCCACGATCAGCGCGCCGTGATACGACCCCGCGCGGGTCATGTTTCCGATGATAATGGAAAGCATCAACGCCGGCGTTCTCCCCACCAGCGATACAATCAGAAACGGTAGGAAACGAACTTCCGACACTCCGGCGGCAAAACAGATGAAATCCTTGGGAAATCCAGGCATTAAATATAATAAAAAAATAATTTTATATGCTCGTTTACTATTTAATGTACGAACATACTCCTGCATTTTTTCTTCACCGAAGATCAGCACCATGGCGTCGTGACCTAAAAACCGCGCCAGTCCAAAGGAGACCATCGTTCCCAGAGCAATCCCCAAAAGGGACAATCCCAAGCCGGGAAAGAAGTGATACAGATATCCGGCAGCCAGCTGCAGTGCCTGTCCGGGGATGATGGGAATTAAAATCTGAAGCATCTGCAGCAGCAGGTAAATGAAAATGCCGGCAGTTTTGTAGTGATCCAAAAAGGCGTTCAGATCGTCCAGACTGCGAAAGCGGCTGATGATTCCCGGGTAATACACCACTACGACCAGGGGAATTCCGATGCAGATCAAAAGAAAGACGCCCAATTTGACAAAGGAAACAGTGCGTTTTAGCCGCTGATGCCCTCCTTCGGTTTTGTGAATTCCCCCGAGTTTCATTGTGTTCTCCCCTTCTGTGGTGTGCCGCCATCATCGAATATTACGCCTTGCCGGATGTTTCGCTGTCATCGGTTGCGCCGCTTTTGTCAGCGAACCCTCCATCGATGACAAAAGATTCACCGACACCGGCAACACTGGAAAACCGGCCGTTTACAGCGTTACCAGATTCTTGTCGTACAGCGTCTGCAGCGCTTTGATGACGCCGAACTTGGAGTGTTCGTAGGTCAGACCACCCTGAAAATACACATTATAGGGAGGGCGAATAGGTGCGTCGGCGGACAGTTCGATGGAAGAGCCCTGAATGAAGGCGCCGGCCGCCATGACCACCTGATCTTCGTAGCCCGGCATATCCCATGGAACCGGCGAAACATCGGAATCGATGGGCGCAGCCGCCTGGATTCCCTCGCAGAAAGCCACTACCGCTTCAGGACTGCCCAGCTTCACCGCCTGAATGATGTCACTTCGTTTATCCTCCGGCTGAGGCAGAACGTCATATCCCAGATTCTTAAACACCTGTGCGCATAAAATGGAACCCTTCACCGCACCGTTGACGGTCTTAGGCGCGATGAACAGTCCCTGGAACATGGTTCTGGCCTGATCAAACATCAGTCCGCACTCGCCGCCGATGCCGGGACAGGTCATCCGATAGGAAATACGCTGAATCAGATCCTCACGTCCGGCCACATATCCGCCGGTCAGAGCCAGACCGCCGCCGGGATTTTTGATCAGAGATCCGGCGATCACATCGGCGCCCACCTCGGTGGGTTCCTTCGTATCCAAAAACTCTCCGTAGCAGTTGTCCACCATGCAGATGATGTTCGGATTTACGCTCTTAACGGCCTTCGTCCACGCCTCAATCTGGGCTATGGTGATAGCCTTTCGCCAGCCGTAACCGGTGGCGCGCTGCACGGTCATCACGCGGGTTTTCGGCGTGATTGCCGCCTTCACAGCCGCAAGATCGATAGAACCGTCCGCGTTCAATTCCATCTGCTTGTAGGTGACGCCGTAATCCTTCAGGGAACCGTTTCCGCCGCCGCGAATACCGATGACCTCCTCCAGGGTGTCGTAGGGTTTGCCGGTGCAGTAAATCAGTTCGTCGCCGGGACGCAGAATTCCCAAAAGAGTGATGCTCAGCGCATGGGTTCCGTTTACAATGGTGGGACGCACTAAAGCGCCGTCGGTTTTAAAGACGGTGGCATATACCTTCTCCATGGCTTCCCGTCCCGGATCATCGTAACCGTAGCCGGTTGTCCAGCGAAAATGAACGTCGCGAATCCGGTGTTCCTGAAAGGCGCTGAGAATTTTATATTGATTGTAGGCCATGATGTCGTCCAGCTCTTGAAAGACAGACTCTACCTGCTGTTCGGCTTCATCGACGGCGTCCAGTACCCGTCTGTGAATCCCCAGTTCTTCGTGCAACAATTCATAGGTATTCTTCTGCATGATAGTTTACTCCTCAAAATGTGTATTATTCTTTTTCATCCAAAAATTCTTCCAAATCTTCTCCCCATTCGAAGCTCTTGATCAGATCCCGCTTGGTGTTCAGCTTGTGAGCCGCGTAAAGCTGGGTGGTGGTCACATTGTCGTGATCCAACAGCACCTGAACGTCGTAAATGTCGTTTCCGCGGCCGATGAGAGAGGTGGCGGCGGTGGCCCGCAGCTTGTGGGGACTGTATCCGTTCCTGCGGGTGGTATCCAGACAGATGGAAGTGTATTTCTTCACCAATTCCCGAATCTGCCGTTCCGTCATCCGCTTTCCCTGCAAAGAGAGAAACAGCGCGTCCCGATGTTTTTCTTCCAGCGTATCGTCAGAGGCGCGTTCCAGCTCCAAATAATCCTTCAGCGCCCGAATGGTGGTCTGATTCAACGGCATAGTGGATTCCTTTCCCCTCTTTCGATAAATCAGAAACTCTCCCCGGGAAAAATTGAAGGAGCTGACATTCAACTGCTGAAGTTCCGACAGCCGCAGTCCGTAGGTGAGAAAATACAGCAAAATACATTTATCCCGATATTTCGTCTTTTCCCAATAGGCCAATTCGTGCTTCGTCAGTCCTTCTCCCGTGGTAACCGCATCCAGCATCCGCATGACTTCATCGTCCTGAAGCGCCTTGATCTGGCGCTCGCCCGGCTTGGGAAGCCGGATGGGATCGAAGCCGTCGGTGATGTTCTTCTCCACAATGCCGCTGCGGTACAGGTATTTGAACAGCACCGAGACGGAGGAACGCTTTCGCGCCAGGGATTTATTGGCGTTTTCATAGATGTAAACGGCCTTTTCCGATTCCTTTTTATATCGGCGGCAATAGTCTAAAAACAGGTTCACATCGGCAGCGCAAACCTTTCGAAACTCCGATTCCTTAATATCCCGTGGAAGCTTTGCCTCGGTGAGATCCGTCTCTTCGATGAGATATTGACAGAAAAACCGTATGTCCTGCAAATACCCTCTGCGGGACATGGGCAAAAGATTTCCCCGCAGATAGGAGAAATATCCCCGCATCCAGGGAGGCAGCTGCTTTTCCAACGCCTCGCATTCCTCGATGATCTGCTGTTCCTTCATGACTACATTGTCCGGTTTGTCGCTTTTATTGTGAACGTGAAGTTGTTTTTTATCGGCCTCTTTCACCTTGTAAATTCCTCCTCTATCAGGGCGAACACCGGTTTTAAATTTTCCTCTGTAGACAGATCTTCCGACAGGCAGAACCAGTGCATGGCCTCATATCGCTGAAACCAGGTCAATTGGCGTTTCGCGTAATGGCGGGTATTTTTCTTGATCAGATCCACGGCGAATTCCAGGTCGTATTCTCCGCGAAGGTAACCGATGATTTCCTTGTAGCCGATACCCTTCATGGAAATGTGCTTTTCCGCAAGTCCCATGGACAGCAGGTTTTTCACTTCCTCCACCAGACCGGCCTCCATCAGCAGCTCCACCCGCCGGTTAATGCGCTGGTAAAGCTGCGCCCGGGGACGGTTCAGTCCGATCAAAAGAACGTCGTAGTCTTTGGTGGGTTGAAAGGATTCGGAAAACTCCCGCACTCGCTCCTGTCCCTGGTGGAGGATTTCCAGTGCGCGGATCAGCTTCTTTTCATTGTTGGGATGGATGCGCTCAGAAGCGGCAGGGTCCCGTTTCGCCAGAAGTCTGTGCAGAGCGTGACTTCCCTGCTCTCTGGCAAGCGCTTCCAGCTCCCGGCGATATTCCCCATCTCCGGGCGGCGTGGAAAAATCCATATCGTAGATCAGGGAATTCACGTATAGTCCTGTTCCGCCGGACACGATGGGAAGCATTTCCCGGGAAAAGATATCTTCGATGGCCGCTTTGGCCATAGGTTGATATTCCGCCACGGAAAAGGGTTTGGCGGGATCCACTGCGTCCACCAGGTGATGAACGGCCTGCGCCAGTTCGCTTTTCGTGGGCTTTGCACTTCCGATATTCATGTATTTATAAATTTGCATGGAGTCTGCGGAGACGATTTCCCCACCGAAGCGATTGGCAATGGCAATGGCTGCCTCCGTTTTTCCCACGGCCGTCGGGCCGGCCACGATCAATAGTTTTCTCATCATACGCGCTTGAACATCTTTTCGATTTCATATTTGGAAAATTTAATTAAAGTAGGCCGTCCGTGAGGGCAGGAAAAGGGATTTTCCACAGCGGACAACTGAGCCAAAAGGCTGGTGATTTCCTCGGGTTTCAGCACGTCGTTGGCCTTCACCGCCTGTTTGCAGGAGCGCATGATGATCTGATCGATGCGCTTTTGATCCTGAGCTTTGAACCCTTCTTCGATGTTGTCGAAGAAATAGTCCAGAAAATCCGCGGCCTCGCTCTCCTTCATCATCAGGGGAATCGCCTTGATCACATAGGATCGCGGACCGAATTCCTCCACAGTAAAGCCGTAACCCCGCAGGCAATCCAGCCATTGTCCCGCCAATGCCTGTATGGATGGCGCAACCTCTTTGACGATGGGCATCAGCAGCATCTGCGCCGGCGTTTCCTCCAACTGGTACTGCGCCATGAACTGCTCATAAAAGACTCGCTCGTGAGCCGCGTGCTGGTCGATCAAGTAGAAAAACTCGCTGTCCGATGCTAAAATATAGGTGTGAAACAGCGTTCCCATCACCTGAAGCTTTGTAAAATCAGGCTTTTCACGGGAAGGCGTTTCTGAAACCTTCACCGTGGGCTGATAGACGGCAGAATCTTCTTTCACCTCACCGGCCGGTTGTGTCTGAACAGACGGCCGAGCGACCGACGCAGCCGGAGAAGCCGAAAAGGCCGGAACGGTCGTTTCTTCCCCCTTCTTTTCGTTTTGCTTCTGACGCATAGTTTTCAATAACTCTTTTATGTCAACTTTTTCGTCGTTTCCAACCGTCTGACACTGATCGTTCCTTGCACTTTCGCTCTGTAGGGTCTCCACAGCGCTTACCGCTTCCAGCGCAGCCTTAGTCTTCGATGGGATGTCCTCCGACAGGCTCATCTGCTGCTGCTTCGGCGCGGATTTTTCTTCCTCCTTGGGAAGCGGCTTGGAAAACACCTTAGCGGCCTTCACTTCGGGAATGGCCTCTTTCGTATTCAACCGATCCCGCAGCGCCGAGTGAACAAAATCCAGCACGGCCAGTTCGTCGTCAAACCGTACTTCCTTTTTGTTGGGATGGATATTCACATCCAAGGTTTCCGGATTTACGTATAAAAACAGATAAGCCACCGGGTAGCGGCCTTCGAACAGCTTATACTTATAGGCCCTGG
>CANEEC010000073.1 GCA_947426455.1 uncultured Clostridia bacterium
CCATTCTTCATCCCGCTTTTCTTTTACCGTGCGCACCCAAAGATCCGGCAATCCCATAGCCAGCCGATAGTCGAAGCCGATGCCGCCGTCCTCGATAGGAAGGCACATGCCGGGCATTCCCGACATATCTTCGGCGATGGTGATGGCCTGCGGTTTCACCTGACGAATCAATTCGTTGGCCAGCTGTAAATAGGTGATGGCCTCGGTGTGAGTATTCAAGGAGAAGTATTTCCTGTTATCATCGAAGCTGGTTCCCAGACCGTGATCGTGGTACAGCATGGATGTTACGCCGTCAAAGCGAAAGCCGTCGAAGTGATATTCCTCCAGCCAGAACTTCAAATTGGACAACAGAAAGTGGAGAACCTCGTCCTTTCCGTAGTTGAAGCACTTGGTTCCCCAGGCGGGATGGTCGCCCTTGGCGCCGTCGTGGAAGAACTGCCAGGGCGTTCCGTCAAACATATAAATACCTTCCGCCGTATTTTTCACCGCATGGGAATGCACCACGTCAAGCAAAACTCGAATTCCCAGCTTATGCGCCCGATTCACGAGATATTTCAAGTCCTTCGGCGTTCCAAACCAGCTGGAAGCCGCATAGAAATTAGATACCTGATAGCCGAAACTGCCGTAGTAGGGATGTTCCATCACCGCCATCAGCTGAACGGCGTTGTAACCGGCTTTTTTGATATAGGGAAGCATGTCCCTGGCAAATTCCCGATAGGTTCCGATTCTTCCTTCCTCCCGTGCCATTCCCACGTGAGCTTCATAGATGTAAAGGGAATCCGCGGGTTTGAATTCTCCGTCGCTCCAGGGAAACGGACGGCTGTCGTCCACCACCTCGGCGCACCAGGCCACGGTTTTTTTATCCTGCACCACCCGTCGGGCATACAGTGGGATGTGCTCCGTAAGCTTTTCGCCGGCCTTCACAACGGTTTTGACCTTGCAGCCCTCCCACAGGGCTTCCTCCCCCGGAAGAGCAAGTTCCCAGACGCCGTTTCCCAGAGCCTTCATAGGATGAGAGGTCTTATGCCAGCCGTTGAAATCGCCGAAAAGATACAGCTGCTGCGCACCGGGCGCCCATTCCCGATACACCCAACCGCCTTCCACGCGGTGAAACCCGAAATAGTGATGGGCGTTGGCAAAGTCCTTTAAGGAGATGCCGGTCGAAAGCAGGCGGTTCTTCGTCCTGTGATAGCCTTCCATCCGCAGAGCAATATCGCCCTGAAATGGCTGCAATTGCGGATTCAATTCCAAAACTCGATACATGGCTCTCCTCTTTTCTTCTGCACTCCACAGACAATCGATTTCATTAAAAATATCATAAAACGAGCCTGCGTTCAACAGGAAACTCATCGATGGAAACGATTTCTCTGCCGCCCTTGAAACGGCATCACGTCTGTGATAAAATCGTACTGAAATATTATAACATTAAATAGGAAGAAATATCTTCCCTAATTTTTCTCTTTAAGAACAAGCAATATTGAAATGAAAGGAGCAAACAAATCATGAAAGCTATGAAAAAAGCATTTCAGCGGCTGACCCTATTCTGTATCACCGCGATTTTCATTTTGGCTCTTGCCGCCTGCGGTTCCGGGGAAAACAGTCCTCTGGATCCCGACAATCCGGTGACATTGACCGTATGGCACTACTACAACGGTTCACAACAGGCCGCTTTTGACTCACTGGTGGAAGAATTCAACGATACAGCAGGACGGGAAAAAGGAATCTACGTCCAAAGCTATTCTCAAGGCTCCGTTTCCGATCTGGAAACCGCAGTGCGAGACGCTATCGAGGGCAAAGTAGGCGCCGACGCTATGCCGGATATTTTCTCCTCCTATGCGGATACGGCTTACGAAGTGGAACAGGCCGGCGCTTTAGCCAATCTCTCCGACTATCTCACGGAGAAGGAATTGGATGAATACGTGGATTCTTACATCGAAGAAGGCCGCATCGCCGACGACGGATCTCTTCGAATCTTTCCCACGGCCAAGTCCACGGAAATCATGATGATCAACAAAACCGACTGGGACGATTTCGCCGCGGCCTGCGGCGTTTCCCTGGATGATCTGGAAACCATCGAAGGCGTGGCGGAAACCGCGCGCATCTATTACGAATGGACGGACAGTCTCACTCCTTCCGTACCGGGAGACGGCAAGGCGTTCTATGGACGAGACGCCATGGCAAATTACTTCATCATCGGCATGCAGCAGATGGGCGTAGAGCTGTTTGCGGTGGATAACGGAACGGTTACTTTAAACACGCCCAAGGAAGAACTGCGCCGCTTGTGGGAAAACTACTACGTCCCCATGGTTAAGGGGTATTTCGCAGCGTATGGTTCCTTCCGCTCCGACGACGTAAAGACCGGCGACATTCTGGCCTACACCGGTTCCACCTCCTCCGCCATGTACTTCCCGGATCAGGTGGAGCTGGACGGCGATACTCACTCCATCGACTACATCATCATGGAAGCACCCATCCTCCAGGGCGGGCAGCATTACGCCGTACAGCAGGGCGCCGGCATGGTAGTTGCCAAGTCCGACGAAATTCACGAATACGCCTCTGTGGAATTTCTCAAGTGGTTTACTCAGGCGGAAAACAATCTCCAGTTCGGCTGCGTCTCCGGATATCTGCCGGTACGAAAGGACGCCAACAGCGCCGAACAGTTGGATAAGGTCATCGCAGACCAGGGTCTGTCCGTTTCTCCCAAGACCTATGACTGTCTGACCACCATCTTTGCCGATATGGAAAACACCAGACTCTACACCAACAAGAGCTTTAAAAACGGTTCCGCCGCCAGAAAGGTACTGGAATACAATCTGGCGGATAAGGCCGCCGCGGATCGCGCCGCAGTTGCAGCTGCGGTTGCCGGCGGTGAAAGTCTGGAGCAGGCCTGCGCCGATTATGTGACGGATCAGGCCTTCGAACTGTGGTACGACGATTTCTGCGCCGCATTGAATGCAGCGGCGCAACGGTAATCGAACATGAATACGAAGGGGAGAAAAAATACAATATTTAAAATTTTCCTGATTCCCCTCATTGCCATCATGCTGGTACAAAGCGGAATCACCATCGGTACGCTAATTCTTCGGCACACCACGGAAATGCTGGAGGAGTATTCCAGCGCAATGATGCGTCGAATGGTGGAAAATCGCGGGGTGATTCTTCGAAACGACATGGAACAGCGCTGGTCAGCGATCAGCGATCGGGAATCGGAAGTCAACGAGGCACTGGCGCAGTTTTTAGATGAAAAAAACATCGATCTTGCGACGCTTACCTCCTCCGGGGAATGGAAGACGCAGTTTTTAAACCAGCTGTTCCCCTTGTGTCTGAACATGCTTCACAGCAACAGCACCACCGGTATTTTCATGGTTTTAACAGATGAAACCGCCACCGAGAGCTTCGACGGATTCTTCCTTCGGGATTCCGACCCTGCCACTCACATGGCCAATAATTCCGACCTGCTTTTAGAGCGGGGAAACAAACAGCTGTCCAGAACCTGGAACATTCCTCTGGATACCAACTGGACCAGCCGTTTCCGCATGGACGACGCCGACGAATATTTCTTTGAACCGTGGCGGGCGGGTTCGGCACATCCCGATGCAGACGTCATCGATCTGGGATACTGGGCGCAGCCCTTCACTCTGGAAAAGAACGGCGCCGATCCTTACGAAATGATTTCCTATTCCATTCCCCTGCGATACGAAGGGAAGGTTTACGGCGTTTTGGGTGTGGAAATCTCCAGGCGCAACCTGTACGACTATTTCCCCGTGGAGGAGTTAAACGACACAAAGCAATCCGGCTACATGCTGGCGCTTTGCACTGACGATGGAAACTACACGCCTCTGGCAGGAAAGGGACTCCTTTACGATCTGGTTCATTCCTCGGGAGATTTTTCCCTGAAAGAAACGGACTATGAAAGGCTGTCTTTGGTGGAGGGCGTTCAGCTGAACAACCAGGGAATTTATTCCGTGGTCTACCCCTTGCAGCTTTACGGCAAGAACGTACCCTACGACGATACCCAATGGGTGCTGATCGGTCTGGATACGGAAGAGGATCTCTTCGGCATGAGCCGCCAGCTTTACGGCTGGGTGGTTGCCGCGGTTCTCATCGGTCTGGTATTCGGCGTCATCGGCATCTATTTTGTGGTGCGCCATCTGACCCGCCCCATCCAATATCTGATGCAGTGTATCAGCCGGGGACAGGAGGGATTGCGGGAATTCCATTCCTCTAATATCCTGGAGATCGACGCTCTGTACGATGTGGTAAACGAACTGACCGAGCAGCAGAAGATGGCGGAGAACATTCTGCTGGAAGAAAAAGAGCGCTACAAGATGGCGCTGGAATCCTCCAATGATATTTTCTTCTCCTACGATCTGCAGAATCAGGTGTTGGATATTTTCAATCACAAGACGCTGAACGGCCAATGGAACAATCCGCAGAAGGAAGCCGGCCTGATCAATCCAGAGTACATTTACGAGAGCGACCGGGAAATGCTCAGCCAATTGATGCAGCAGAATTCCGACCAACCCCATGCGGAATTCCGCATGCGCTGGCCGGAGGAAACGACGTTCACCTGGGTATCGCTCAGCGGAAAGGCCATCTACGATACGGACGGCAGGCGCTGGAAGCTGGTGGGCAGCATTCACGACATTCAGGAACAAAAAGAATGGGAAGCCGAGCAGCTGCGGAGAAACACCACCGACGGCGTCACCGGCCTTTACACGTTCAGCGCCGGCATCAAGCGCATGGAGGAACTGCGGCAATCCCAGCCGGACGGCGTAATGCTCGACCTTTTCTTAGATCATCTAAAAGACGCCACTAGAAAGAACGGCATCGTCTTTTCGGATATGATGTTAGAGGAAATGGCGGCGCTGATAAAGAGGCTCTGTCAAATGTCCGAAGCTGACGCCGCATGCCGGGTGACGGGTCTGCGGCTGAACGCCGACGAGCTTGTACTCTGGCTTTCCGGCTACAGCCGAGAACGCGCCGAAGCGTTTGCGGAATCGCTGATTCATATGGCAGCTCAGGCGTTCCCCGAAGAACGGTTCAACGTACATCTTCACGTGGGACTTTCCTGCGCCGTCCCTGCTCGCGGAGTCAAAGTTCTGATCCGCGAAGCCAAGCTTGCCCGAATAAATTCCTACGGCGAAAGATTCGGTGTCTATCAGAGCCTTTCGAAAGCTCAAACTGCTTCCCTCCCCGCTTTACGGGAGCAGGAAATCAACTCTCTCGGCTACAGCGAGGACGTGAGTCTGGTATCCGTGGCCTTGAACATCTTCGACAAGGGAACGGATTTCCCCGCCCAGATGACCCTGATGATCCGCAAGATCGCCAGATACTATCAAGCGGAGGGCGTTTTGGTCTCTTTGCTCCACGACGACTTCCGTTCCAACTATTTAAATTATCAATGGCATGAAAACGGACGGCAGATAACAGACGGCGTCCGCAAATATCAAGAAGAAGAAAAAGCGGCCTTTTTCCGCTGGTTAGGTCAGAAAGAGATTCGCTGTTTCTCCGCCCGGGATAGCCGACAGGAACTTTTGCAATGTTTCTTATACGTAGAGCCGGATCAGCAGGGAATCACACTTCCTCTGTACGACAGCGGAAGCTACATTGGAAACGTATGTATTCTGGGGCTTTCCTCCCAGCTTTTGGAAACGCCGGAGGAATATCAGAATCTGGCGGAGTTGGGTCGGGTAATCCAGAGCCATATCAATCAACAGCAGCACGATATTGCAAGCAAAGCCAAATCGGAATTCCTCTCCCGCATGAGCCACGAGATTCGCACGCCTATGAACGGCATCATCGGCATGACGGCCATCGCCCTTCAGGAGAGCCAAAACCCTGAGCGCATCCTAGATTGCCTGCGAAAGATTCAGTCCTCCTCCACCTATCTGCTGGGACTGATCAACGATATTTTGGATATGTCCAAGATCGAAAGCGGTAAAATGAAGCTGGAAGCGTTCCATTTCAATGTGGAGGATCTGCTGTCCACTGTCGACGAATTGATCGAGCCGCAGGCAGCTGCAAAGCGGATTCAGTTCCGTCAGCAAATTCGACTGGACCACTTCTGGTTCTTCGCAGATCGCATGCGCATCAGTCAGGTGCTGATCAATCTGTTGGGCAATGCTGTAAAATTCACTCCCGAAGACGGACAGATCGTCTTCACCGTAGAGGAACGCCATTCCACAGAAACGGAGGCAACCGTCTACTTTGCGGTACAGGATACGGGCATCGGTATCCCCAAGGAAGAACAGGAACGAGTCTTCCGTTCCTTCGAGCAGGCCTCCGGCACGAACCCTTCCAAATTGCAGGGTACCGGCTTAGGGCTTTCCATCAGCAACCGTCTGGTACAGATGATGGGAAGCAGCATTCATTTGGAAAGCGCCGTAGGTCAGGGAAGCACCTTCAGTTTCACCATACAGCTGCCTCTGGGAGAACCCACCGGCAACGAAAACGGCGAACACATCCTCTCCTTCGACGGCTATCGGGTTTTGGTGGTAGAGGATAACGAATTGAACGCTGAAATCGCTCAATGTTTATTGGAGGAACGAAATTTCGAGGTGGATTGCGTTCACGACGGTTCACAGGCCGTAGAGCGCATCCGCACCACGCCTCCGGGAACCTACGACTTGATTCTAATGGACATCATGATGCCGGTGATGAACGGCCTGGACGCCACTCGCGCCATCCGCGCCATGGAACGGGAGGATTGCCGCACCATTCCCATCATCGCTATGTCCGCCAATGCCTTTGACGACGACCTGAAAAAATCCGTGGAATGCGGCATGAACGGTCACCTCTCCAAGCCGGTGGAAGTGGATAAGCTCTACCGGGCGTTGGACGAAGCCATTCGGAAACGGTAAGTCTTTTTTAGAGCATGAGAAAACCCCTTTCGTTGGAATTTTATCTGACAAAAGGGGTTTCTTTTTAAAGGATTATTTTCTCAAAATCGGAAGCGGGATGTTTGCAAAGCGGACAGATGAAATCCGCCGGCAGTTCTTCTCCCTCATAGACGTATCCGCACACGCGACAGCGCCACGCCGTCTTTCCGGTGGATTTCGTTTGCTCCGGCTTCGGTTTGATCTGCGACTGATAATAGGCATAGGTGGCCGATGGTTCCTGAGAAAGCACCTCCATATCCTCTACCGAGGCGATAAACAGCGTGTGACTTCCCAGGTCGATGGACTGCTCCACCGCGGCGCTGAGATAGGCGTTGGCCCCTGCGGTGATATAGTACAGACCGTTGGCACTGCGCTTGCAGTCCGAAAAATCAGCGAATTTATCGCAGTCGCGTCCGGACTGGAAACCGAAGTGCCGGAAGAGGCCGAAGCTGGCGGTCTCGCTTAAAATGGAGATGTTGAACTTATCGCTTTTTCGGATCATCTCTTCGGTGTGATTGGCTTTATTTACCGCAATGCTGATGCGGTTGGGTTCGCTGGTTACCTGGATGGCTGTGTTGATGATGCAGCCGTTATCCTTTCCCTCAAGCGCAGAGGTAAGAACAAACAGTCCGTAACTCAGCTTGTACATCGCTTTTCCATTCATGATACATTTTCTCCTTTAGTTCATTGCCGCGCCGTCTACGCGCAAAACGATACCAGTAACATAAGAGGCCATATCGCTGGCCAAATACAGGTACGCATTGGCGATATCCACAGGTTGCCCCAAACGTCCTAATGGAATTCCGGAAGAAATCCGATCCACCATCTCCTTGGGCAGAGCCGCAAGCATATCGGTATTGGTTACGCCGGGCGCAACGGCATTGACACGAATCTGATCTTTCGCCAATTCTCTGGCCAGGGATTTCGTCAGACCATTGACAGCAAATTTCGTTGCGGGGTATCCGCAGCCGGACGGCTGCCCGTATTCTCCCACCATGGAACTGGCGTTGATGATAACGCCGCCTCCATTTTCTTTCATCAGCCTGGCGGCGGCCTGGGAACAGACGAATACCGCTTTCAAATTGATGTCCAAAATTTTGGAAAACTCCTCCAGCGTATACTCATAGAGACTGGTTCGGGAGGAAATTCCCGCATTGTTAGCCAGAATATCGAAAGAACCAAACCGTTCTTTTACAGAAGCAAAGGCGTTTGCCACCTCCTGCGGGTCACACAGGTCAGGCCAGATGCCCATAACTATGTATCCATACTCATGCAGATGTTGAATCGACTTTTAAAC
>CANEEC010000074.1 GCA_947426455.1 uncultured Clostridia bacterium
TCATAAAAATATAGGCTGCAAGCAAGACCATGGCGGTTACCTGAGGATGAAACCACCGATCCACAAAGCTGACCAGATACAGGATGGCGCCCAAAACCAGTCCCACGAAAGGAATGGTTTTGATTCCTTTAATATACCGTTCTTCCTCGTACTCCACGTAAGGCACCGGAAGCCGCGTGAAAAACGAAAGCATCAACAAAAAAGGTTTCATCTCACTTCACCCACATGGGAATTCCCGATACCATGAAGCACACCCGATCCGCGGCCGCAGCTGCGGCTGCGTTAGCCCGACCCAGAATGTCCCGATAATAGCGGCTTGCCCGGTCGGCGGGAACCAGCCCCATGCCCACCTCATTGGTCACTAGCGCCAGCGTCTTATCCAATCGGCGGCAAGCATCCATCAGCGTGTTCAGTTCGCAGAGCATGCGATCCTCCACCCTCTGCATGTCGTCAAGGGGAAGCGCCTCCCAATCGATATTCAAATCGTACATAATGTTGTTCAGCATAAAGCCCATGCAGTCCAAAAGCACCACGTCCGCCTGACGGAATTCCGGGCGCGCCTTTAGGGTGTTGAAGTTCCAAAAGGCCTCGATGGTCGCCCAATCCCTGGGGCGCTGCGCCCGATGTCTCCTGACCCGTTCTTCCATTTCCTCATCGCAGACCGCAGCCGTAGCGATATAGAGAACATTTCCCGGGGAATTCTCTCCCCGGGCGCGGGCGGCAGCCATCGCCGCTTCTTTCACCGCGGTTTCCGCCATGGTGCTTTTGCCGGAACGGGCGCCGCCGGTAAACAGTAAAATTTCGCTCATGTGATCCCCCTATTTGCGCAGATCGATACGATACGTCTGATCGTGCTGGAATTGCTCGAAAGTGTACATGTGGCTCATCATGTAACAGGCCGAACCGATGATGTGGAAGGCCAGCGGACAGCCAGTACCCTCGCCCAGTCGCATGTCCAGATTCAAAATCGGCTCCATGCCCAACTCTTTCATAATCAAATCGTAGGCCGGTTCGATGGAGTGGTGAGAGGAAAACATGAAATCCTTCACCGCCGGGTTGATACGATAGGCAACCAACGCCGCCACTGCGGAAATCACGCCGTCGATGACGATGGGTACCCGATAATACGCCGCCGCCAGAAAGCATCCCGCCATGCCGGCGATGTCAAGACCGCCCACTTTGGACAACACGTCGATGGGATCCTGGGGATCGGGACGATGCAGTTCCAAGGCTCTTGTAATGACCTCTTTCTTGTGGATCAGCGCCTCGTCGGTGAGGCCGCCGCCCTTTCCCACGGCCACTTCCGCGGAAAGTCCCGTCAGGCACATGAGAATCGCACTGGTGGAACTGGTGTTGCCGATGCCCATTTCGCCGGTACCCAAAATCTGATATCCTTCTTCCACGGCCTTGCCCACCATTTCGATGCCTACTTCTATGGCGCGAATGGCTTCTTCGCGGGTCATGGCCGGTTCCTTGGCAAAGTTGGCCGCGCCGTAACGGATTTTCCGGTTGATGATGCCGGGATTGTCCACATCGGTGCGGATTCCCAAATCCACAATTTTAATGTCCGCGTTGGCATACGCCGACAGCGTACCCATGCCGCAGACGCCCTTGGCCATGTGTTCCGTCAGCATGACCGTAATGTCCTGAGGCGAACCGCTGACGCCCTCTTCACAGATTTCGTTATCTGCCACCATGACGATGGAGCAGCGTTTTTCCGGTGCGTTTTTCACCTGACCGGTGATCCCCGCCATCTTGATGGCCATGGTTTCCAGCTTGCCCAAGCTGCCCAGCGGCTTGATCAGACAGTCCATGTATTCCTCTGCCGCTTTGACTGCCTCAGCGTCCGCCGGATGGATTCCCTTTAAGATTTCTTCATACGTTTTCATTTGTTTCGCCCTCCTATATGCTTTTTCCATCCGCATTTTCTTTTATATCATTTCGGAGTCGTTTGGGATGTTGGGGTCGTCTCTATCGCCGGAATCGTCCCCGCCAAAACCCATGTTTTTCATCTGCGCCGCCAGTTGTCTGGCCGAGGCCTCGGCATCCTCTGCCGCTGTGGAAAGCCAGTCCGTCCACCACTGGCCCGTCCTCCGGTCATAAAGCAGCGCCCACAGCTCCACTTCGCCGGCGCCGCTTTCAGCTTCGCCTCCTTCGGCATATGCAGTGACCAAAAATCGGTCGTCCTCGGAACAAAGCCGCCGCAGTTCTTCCAGAAAAGCGGTTTGCGCTGCGGCCGACACCATAGATTCTATGCCGGCCGATGCGGGTGTCAAATCTTCCGCCCAGTCTTTGCCGTGTGTATCGGCCAACGTGGCCGCCGCTGCACCAGTCGTCGGAATCATCTCATCCGGCAAGAAGATGGCTCGTATGCGATGCGCTTCTCCCAGCCGCTGCAGGTCAGCGCCGTTGCAGATCAAAGCGCTGTAACCGTTCTCACCGTCAGGGGTTCGTTCGTCCAACAGTCTCAGCGCTTCCGCCGTATCGCCCGCTGTAAGTTCGATCTCACAGTCAGGAAAGAGTTCCTGCTCCATCAGTTCCTGAAGCTGCATGGCCTGAAGCACATGGCAGCAGATCACCGGCTTTGTTTCATCCAGTCCCAGCGCATTGGAAGCGCGATCCTCTGCACCCCTGGGCAAAACCAATACTTCCAGCTGATTTTGATACTGTTTTTCTTCCATCCGTTCCATCTTTCCGGCGATCCATGGCCGCTTCTGTGGCCACAAACACCTTTGCGCATAAAAAAACGCCGTTTCCGGGAACAGCGCATATCGAAACGACTGAATATTTCAATCCTTTCCCATCACACCTTCCCATCGTCCGTAAGAAAATGCGACCATCGACATTCGCAGGCAGGTCTTCTGACTCAGGCGTCATTGCAGCGCTTCCTCTTCCCATAAATAACTTACAGTGATCTTCGAAGCGCGCTCTTCCTTTACAGCGGCGCGACCGTGCGGGATTTTCACCCGGCTTCCCTATTCTTCCGCCTTGCGGCGGACACCTGAAAATGCTTAAATTGTCATCTTTAAGGGCCAATCCCCGCCTTCGGGGCACTGGGATTGCTCGATATTTCTATTATACAGGAATGTTTTCCATTATACAACCCCCAAGCCTCTGCAACTGCTTCTGCTTGCGAATGTATGATTTTTAAAATCGGGCATTTTTCGAATTACTCATAGAGCTTTGAAAGAACATAATGTCATAAATCGGAAGATAGGTAATCTTACCGTTGGTTGAAATCTCTCGCGCGTTGGATAGGACAAACGCTCTTTTGATATGGTAATCCTCATTCTTCACAAAAGTGTTGAGAGCACTGTGCACGGTGTAGTCTTTGCCGGATTTCACTTCAATGGGAACAGCGGAAAGGCTGTCATAGTCATCGATTATATAATCCACTTCACCCCTGGTTCGATTATCATAATAGAACAGCTTGTAACCGTGCGCCGTCAGTTCGCCGGCAACCACACTCTCATAAACCGAGCCGAGGTTGATGCTCCGTTCATCGTCCAAAACGGCACGGATGTTGTTCCCGTACAAAATACTGGTCAGAATACCCACATCGTTCAGATAAAGTTTCAGTAAATTTTTTCCGGTGGATTCGATCAACGGAAACACAGGATTGGATATCGCCTGCACAGGAAGCGCAATTCCCGCGCTGATCAGATATTCAAACTCGTCCTGATAGTCTCCGAAGGTTTTGCCGCGCTTGTTTTCGATACTTTGAGCCACCACTCGTTTCTTTTTGTTTTCCATATTGGAGGGAATCAAGTCATAGACACGCCGAATCTTCAACTTATTTTCCTCATCATACTTGGAAGCATCCGCAGCGTAATAATCGTGAATTTCTCTTTGAATCTCCCTCACGGTCTGAATATTTTTTTCAGCAAGGTAGGAATTGACAGCATCCGGCAATCCTCCCACAAGCAGATATTTGCGAAACAGATCCATCATCTTCTCGTGCATTGACTCATCAAGCGTTTCCAGCTTCTCAAACTTCTTACGCATGGCCGAGATCACGGTTTTATTCACTCCGTTTGCATAGAGAAACTCCTCAAAATCCAGAGGAAACATTCTGACCTTTCGAATGCTGCCCATCGGAATCGAAGTCGTTTGCGAAAGCGTAACGCCCAAAAGAGAACCGCTGGCAATGAAGGTGAACTTATCATCCTGGGATAAAAATTTCAGGAGTGTGAACAAGTGTGGATATGCCTGGATTTCATCAATAAAAATCAGCGTGTTTGCTTTCCGCTTCATCTTGCTGCCCGCAAGCATGCTGACCTGCAGATAGAAATCCTCGACGGTCTTTGTGTTTGCAAACAATCGATTGCCCAGCAAATCCTCAACCATATTGATTTCAATGAAGTTTTCAAAAAGCTTTTGCCCAACATAGCGAATGATATAGGTTTTTCCAACCTGTCTCGCGCCATCGATCAAAAGTATTTTTTTAGAATTGGATTTTAGATGCTCCTCGATTAATGTTGCAATTTTGCGATATAACACGACAACCACCTCCTGACTTTTCAATAATATTATATCCAAATTGTAATGACATTTCAATAAAAATAACCGTCTAATCTTATGACATTTCAAATTCGTTTGTAGCAGTTCCATCCTTTGTGATTGAGTAAAGTATGATTCGATGCTATAATCAATACACCAGGCGAAAATGAACGGAGGGCGTCACATGGCTTTTGATTTTAAAAAAGAGTATAAAGAATTTTATATGCCGAAGAACAAACCGCAGTTGATCACCATTCCCAAAATGAATTATATTGCTGTCAGGGGCAAAGGCGATCCCAACGAAGAAGGCGGCGCATATCAACAAGCCATCAGCGTTCTGTATGCCGTGGCCTATACCTTAAAAATGAGCTATAAAACGGACTACAAAATGAATGGATTTTTCGAATACGTAGTTCCGCCTCTGGAAGGCTTTTGGTGGCAGGAGGATGTCCAGGGCATTGATTACAGCAGAAAGGACGCCTTTCATTGGATCTCCGCCATTCGCCTGCCCGATTTTGTAACCGAAAAAGATTTTGCATGGGCAGTGGAAACGGCCGCAAAAAAGAAGAAATTGGATTGTTCGTCGGCGGAGTTTTTAACCGTAGAAGAAGGCCTTTGCGTTCAGATGATGCATCTGGGCGCTTATGACAACGAACCGGAATCCGTGGCCGCCATGGACGCGTACTTAGAGGAAACCGGCTACGCAAACGACCTGACCGATCAGCGTCTGCATCACGAAATTTATCTTTCCGACCCCAGAAAGACTGATCCCGCAAAATGGAAAACGGTGATCCGCCATCCCGTCAAAAAACGATAGCGGCTTATCCTCGAAAAAATTCGAATTTTGTCATCTTTGCAAATGGAAAATTTCTGTTATGATAGAACTAAACTGAATATTGTATATGACGACAAAGAAGCTCCGCAGCGCGGTCATCCGTGCTGCGGAGCTTCTTTTATGCAAAACTTCATTTTAAAAGCGAGCTTTCGTTCGACAAACAGTCACGATTTTTTCCTTGCACGCATCACAGCAAAGACGCCCTTTCCGGTTCCGGGGAGAACCTCCTGCACGCAATTTTCAAAGCTGAATACCGTCTGGCAGGCGTCCTCTGCCTCGAACCCCGCTGCAAAGAGATACTCCCTGATCTCCTGGGCCGAATGAAAAGTGGCGTAACGATACAGGTCATCGCTTTCTTTATTGGCCTGATACACCTGTCCCAGCGGCGTCTCCCGATCCAAAAAAGCGATGGTAAACCAGCCGCCCGGAACTAAAATGCGGTTGATCTCTACAAAGGCCTGCTTCACGTCGGCCAAAAAACAATCCACCGTTATCATCAGTGCCGCCCCGTAGCTTTCATCCGCCATGGGCATGGATTCCGCAGCGCTTTTGATAATGCGCACCCCGCGTTCTTCAGCTATGCGCCCCATGTCCTCCGAAGGCTCAACACCCTCTGCAATCCCCAGGGCGGAGGCGAAGATTCCCGTTCCCGCTCCGATTTCTATGACCGGCTTTGAAAGCGCTTCCTCCTCCGCCATCATTTTCTTTACAGCGTCCTTTTCGCTCTGAAACAGCAGTTCATTTTCTGTAAACCACCGGTCATAGCTTTGCGCCTTGTTCTGAAATACATCCACCGGACTTTCCTCCTTTGTCTTTACCGATAGGTCTTTTCCACATAGGGACTGGTGGCCGCCTTCAACATGCCGCCATAACCCAAAGTAAAGGTCAGCGTATCGCCTACCCCGTACTGTATCTTAGATCGAATCACGTCCACGATCAGATGGTCGGAGCTGGCCCCCAAAATATCCACATCGGGATCGGTAGGCGTCATGGAACCCGGCTCCACATCCTGCTTGCCGATGGCCAAAATCGCCCGTTTGATCACACCCCTGTCCTCGTACACCGGCTTCTGACCAAAAGCGTCAACCCCCGGCTCGCCGATGGGCAGAGACGGCTTCTCCTTCAGTTCGATGATCTGCGCTTCCAAAAGCATGGTGTCGGAACAGGTTCCCGGCAGCTTCGTTTCGTAAGCGGTGTCGTTTCCCAAAAGGAAGCTCTCGCCCAGCCGAAGGTTGTTGATCCCCTCCGGCAGCCGGCATTCCGCAAGCGCGTCGTTTCCGCCCAGCAGATAGATGGAACTGGAATTACCGCCGGAAACCATCTCTAGCGAAATACCGAACCGCGACCGAATCCGATCTGCGATCTGCACCAGCTGAGACAGGTTGTCGTTTTTCGGAATGATGGCGCCATAGCAAGTGAGATTGACGCCTACGCCGTATAGATGGATGTGTTCCAGCTTTAAAATTTCCTCCACGGCGTGAAAGATCTGATCCTCATTTTGGAAGAAAATACCCTCCCGCAGGTCGCCCAGGTCGATCATCAACAGAATGTTGTGAATCACGTCCGCCCGCTTTGCCGCTTCGTTTAAGGCCGCGATGGTGGTAAGCTCCGAATTGAAGCTGATGTCGGCACAGCGCACCACGTCGTCCACCTCACACAGCATGGGCAGGCGCAGCAGCACGATCTTTTTCCCTGCAACTCTGGCCTTGCCCGCGTAGGTTTCCAGATTCTTTACCCTGGAATCCGCCAGAAAATCCACGCCGGGATGGCTGATCAGAAGCTCCACCACCCTGGGGTCGGCGCAGACGCCTTTGGTTACCACCATCATGGAACAGCCGCCCTCATGGGTCGTCCGACTCACCGCGTCCAGATTCTGACGCAGCTTCGTTAAATCATAAATCAGTCTGGGATACATGACAGCCTCCTACTCTTCCTTACAACCACAGCCACAGGTCTGCACCATCTTCTGATAGCCACCCTTTGCCGCCGCTTTTTCCTCTGCGCCGGCCTCTTTTCCCGCTCCTGTTTTGTTCTCCGCACCGGTTTCTTTCACGCCGGTTTCCGCTCTTACCGCTTCGGCGCAGTCGTCTTTGGCTTCTTCCTTGGGGTAATACTTTCCGTCCTCACCCTTATACCAGCCCATTTCCTCCAGATGCCTGGCCTCGGCCTCTTCTTTCGCGCGGCGCTGTTCTTCAATGCGGTCTAACTCATCCATATAAACGGCACGCTTGCTCCGCTGCAGCTCCTCCTTGTTGGGGAACTTCACCTTCAGGCTCTGTTCCAACAGCCGGATAGCGCCCTCTTTATACCGCTTGGAAAGCACGCCCAACGAAGCCATGATGTAGTCGTTATCCACCAAAATCTGAGCGCTGTCCGTAGGGAACAACAGCAGTCCCGTCTCATTGTAGCCGGCGATTTTCTTCATGATTTCCACCCGATGGGGAAGTCTCGTCAAAGCGCCGCCGGTACCCACGATGTATTTCACCTGGGTCAAATCCTTGCCTTCCGCCACGGTGCTTCGTCCGGAAGGTCCGTAGATGTAGCGAATCTGCCCGGCGTGGCGCTCGATGGAGCGCAGAACGGCTTCCTCTGTCAGCCGCTCCACGTATTTAATTTCCCCTTCGGTTTTGGGAATGGCGCGGTAGCTTTCCATGACGGTCTCTATGTCGATGTCCGGCAGCTGCTTTTTCAGTTTCTCCATGGTGATAATTTCCACGATGTTCTTTTGATTCACATAGACGCCCAGATCGCCCTCTACCGTCCGCTTGGCTTTGGGTTCCGGACTGGTCATAATGCGCGCC
>CANEEC010000075.1 GCA_947426455.1 uncultured Clostridia bacterium
CGGAATAATCCTCACCCTTCAGGTCTCTGGCCGCGGCAAAACCGGCGGCGGCAGAAATGGAAGTACTGCTGTGGCCGGAATCAAACATATCGTGGGCGCTTTCGCTGCGCTTGGGAAAACCGCTGATTCCGTCCAGGCTCCGGATGGACTTCAGAGCTTCCTTGCGCCCTGTGAGAATCTTATGAACGTAGCTTTGATGCCCCACGTCAAAGATGATCTTGTCCCTGGGACTGTCGAATACCTTATGCAGAGCCAGCGTCAATTCCACGATACCCAAATTGGAGGCCAGATGGCCTCCCGTTTTCGATAGAGTCTCCAGTAAATATTGGCGAATTTCATAGGACAATAGCTGCAGCTGTTTCTCATCCATTTCCTTAAGAGCATCGGGAAACAGTCCGTCCTGTAATTGCTGTTTCATATACTGTTCCTTTTCTGTGACACTTATTTCAGCTGTGAGCGCAGTTCTTCCGTCACGGCGTTGAATACCTCTGCCTCATCGTAGTAGGGCGCCATGATCTCTTCGGCGCGATCCAGAAGCTCATGAGCGCGTTCTACGGTCTTTTCGATGCCGTAGAGAGCCGGGTATGTCGATTTATTTTTCTTGGCATCGGAACCGGCCCGCTTGCCCATGGCAGCCTCGTCGCCGCAGACGTCCAGATAGTCGTCCACAATCTGAAAGGCCAACCCCAGCGCCTCCGCGTAGTTCTCCAGGTTCTGACGCTCTTCCAGGGACGCGCCGGCCAGCGCCGCGCCTCCCAGAATCGCCGCACTGATCAGCTCGGCGGTCTTGTTCAGATGGATGTAATCCAGCATCTCTTTGGAACACTGCTTGCGTTCCGATTCGATATCCGCCACCTGACCGGCCACCATGCCCCGAATGCCGCTGCTCTTGGCGATTTCATAACAGGCGTGAACCCGATACTGCAGCTTTTGCGGACTGTCGAAATACATCAGCATGTCCTTGGTCATCACCTCGAAGGCGGAGTGTAGCAGACCGTCGCCAGCCAAAATGGCCATGGCTTCGCCGAACACCTTATGGTTTGTCGGCTTTCCCCGGCGCAGGTCGTCGTCGTCCATGGCCGGAAGATCATCGTGAATCAGGGAATACGTATGGATGTATTCGATGGCGCAGGCGTAAGGCATGGCCTCCTTCGCCTGAACTCCCAACAGTTCACAGGTGGCCAGCAGCAGGACGGGACGAATCCGCTTTCCTCCGGCGCTGAGACTGTAAACCATCGCGTCGCGTAACGTAATACTTTTATGGTCAACTTCTGGAAGAAATCCCACTAAATTTTCTTCCACCATGTCCTTCAATCTGAGATATTCCATGTTGGTCATCGCGCAACCTCCCTGTTAAAACTCTTTGATTTCCCCTGTTTCTTTATCGAACTGCTGTATCTTTTGATGCGCGTCCTTAAGAATTTCGCTGCATCGTCTGTAATATTGAAGTCCCTCCTCATATCGGGCGATGGCTTCGTCCAGCGTGGTATCTTCGCTGGAAAGCGCTCCTACAGCGTTTTCCAGTCCCTTCATGGCTTCCTCAAAGCTCAATTCTTTTTCCTTTTGTTTCATATGGCTTTCCCTCTTTTCCTGACATCCACCTCCGTCACCTGACAGTGCAGTACGCCGTCGCTGAGACGAACGCGGATCTTCTGTCCCGGCCTTGCCTGAGCGGCATGACGGATGCTGCCTCCCTCCTCATCGTATAAAATCCCGCATCCCCTCTCCAGGATCAGGGAAGGATTCTTTAATTGCAGCTGATGCATCTGCTGGGTCAGCCGCAATTCATTTCCGTGAAAAATCCGTTCCATGGAGGAACGAAGCCGTTGCTGCTCCATTTCCGCCCGACGGCGGGATTGCTCCACGCCCATGAGCAGTCCCTCGCGCATCCGCTGAGGCGACCACCGGGAAAGCCGAAGCTCCGCCAGCCGCAGCGTCTGGGAAAGCCGGGAATCCAGCTGCTGTTTTTGGTTCTCCGCGGCCGTCGTCAGCTCTTTCGCATCCGGCACGGCCATCTGCGCGGCCGCCGTAGGGGTTTCCGCCCGCCGATCGGCTACGAAATCCGCTATGGTGAAATCCGTTTCATGTCCCACGGCGGAAATCACGGGAATTTTTGAAAGGAAGATGGCGCGAGCCACGATTTCCTCGTTGAACGCCCACAATTCTTCCATGGAACCGCCTCCCCGCCCCACGATCATCACATCCACGTCGCCGCACCGGTCGTTGAGAGCTTCGATGCTGCGGGCGATATCCGCGGCCGCTCCCACCCCCTGTACAAGGCAGGGGCAGACCAGAATGTCCGTCAAAGGGTTCCGCCCGCTGATAATTTTAATGATATCCCGAACGGCCGCCCCCGTAGACGAGGTGATTACCGCCACCTTTTTGGGGAAAGCCGGAAGCGGCTTTTTATATTGAGGGTCGAACAGTCCTTCTCTTTGAAGCTTGTCCTTCAGCTGCTGGAAAGCGATCTGCAGATCGCCCAGGCCGGATACCTGAATATCGTTCACATTCAGCGAATAGCTTCCACCCCGCTCATACAGATAAATATGTCCGCTGGCGGTGATTTCCATACCGTTATCCAGTTCGTAGCGCAGATAGCGTCGCTGGTCGCAGGAGAGAAAGCAGTTGATTTTGCTGGTCTCATCCTTCAGCGTGAAATAGACGTGGCCGGAGCTGTGATATTTCAGATTGGAAATTTCTCCAATGACCGATACATTGCCCAGAATCGGATCCGATTGGAGAATTCTCTTGATATAGGAATTTAAGCGGCTGACGCTGATCGGTTTTAGTCCCATAGGCGTTGACCTCCTAAAAGCGAAGTCCCCACAGCATTGTCGGGAGAATATCGCGAATCGCCGAAGACGGCGGTAAGCGCCTTGTCCTTCTCTTGGGATAGAAGATTCCAGCGCTCCCTTAAAAACAGACTGGCGGAAACCCCTCCGGTAAACAGAGCCTGACGGATTCCCGTCTCCTTCGCCGCTTTGACGGTGACACCGTACAGGCAGTCCACCATGACGGTAAAGATTTCCAGAACCAGCGTTTCCCGGGAAATATCTCCCTGCTGTATCAGGCGCATGGCCTGTGTTTCCAAGCCGGAAAGATTGAAATACAAATCCTTGAAATGGATGGGTTTCAGAGAGACGGTCGCCTCCATCTGTGAGGACTGCGACTCCTTCTTCTTGGCCGCCTCCAAAGCCATTCCGTCCAACTGACCGCCGCAGGGAAAGGAAAGCTCCATGGCCACTCCGATTCGATCCAGAAGCTGACCGAAGGAAATATCCAAAGATCCGCCTAAAATGGTGATCTGCTGACCCGGAGAACAGCTTTCTTCCGGCCGCACCCACAACAGCTCGCAAGTACCTCCGGACAGATGCCAGGCCAAATACGGTTCTTTGCGACGCAGACCGCTCTGAAAGGAAGCGGCCTTCAAGTGCCCCTCCTGATGGGAGAATTCCATATAGGGCACGGAAAATGCGTCGGATAGGATTCGTCCCGTCTGGCAGCCTGCCAGAAATACCGGCATATAAGAACCCTCAACCGGCCGCGGCCGGCTGCTGACGCTGACGGCCGCGATGCGGCAGCCGTAGTCGGGAAGCAATTCATGAAGTATCTGCGGCAGGTTTTCCTGATGCTGAAAAAGGGCGTTGGATTGCCGAAGCCCCCGTTCGCCCTGCTTTACGCGCAGCGTCGTGCGCCTGTCCTGGATTACGTTTTGGTTTTGATCCGTCAAAGAGACGGAAGTGGTATAATTGCTGGTATCTATGCCCAGCACCAAATCCTTAGTTCTCTGCATGTTTTACCTTCGCAACTTTACCCAGTACGCCGTTGATGAACCGTCCGGAATCCTCGCTTCCAAATTTCTTGGCAAGCTCGATGGCCTCGTTGATGGAAGCGGAATCCGGAATGTCATCCATGTAGAGAAGCTCCGCTGCGGCAACCCGAAGAATGGCGAAGTCCACCTTCGCCAGGCGGGACACCTTCCAGCGTTCCAGCGCTTCCTCCAAGGCCTTATCCACGTCATCCCTGTGTTCTGTAAAGATGAGAAACATCCGATCCATATAGTCCCTCTGACCGGAGGATTCCAGAAAATTGGCCTCGTATCTCTCCCTGGCCTCCTGACTGTAATCTCCCTGTACTTCCATTTCAAAAAGCATCTGCATCAAATGTTCTCTGGCTTCGCTTCTGCGCATTGCATCCTCCGTATCTCTATTTATCTGTATCCTTCGCAGTATGAACGCCTTTGATGTGAATGTTGATTTCTTCCGCCTGCATATCAAATTCACTTCGCAGCGCTCGCTTTACATTGTTTTGAACGTTAAAGGCCACATCGGGAATGTGTACGCCGTACTGAACCACGATGAAAATATCCACCACCGGCCCCTTGTCGCCTCGGCTGACCTTCATTCCCTTCCGAAAGGAATCCTTTCCTAAAATGTTCTTGGAAAGGCTGTCTCCCAGCCGTTCTGCCAGAGCGTAAACCCCCGCTGTCTCCGTAGCCGCTTTCGCTACGCAGCGAAGGAACATTTCTTCCGTCATATGGCTCTCTTTATTCTTATCGTCGCGGTTTGTTTCCATGCTTGTTACCTCCTAAACATTATATCAGATATTTTAGGAAGAAACAATTATTTATACCGCGCTTACATTTTACTTTGGATGATGATTTCGTCGGCGGGGCGCCCCGTTTCACGAATGGCGATATCCATGATTTTGGCCACGTCCACCTGAGACAGTTCCTGCTTCTTCACCGTGATGTTCACAGAGGTGTCGGTGATGATCACCAGCGTCTCCGCAAAGCCTTTATTTTCAATTAGACTTTCGATTTCATTTTCTTTGTTCATGTAGTTGATGATCTTCAGCTTCTGCTGGGTGGCGTTGTTCTTTTCCGTTCCCTCGGGAAGCTCATTGATCACGTCTGTCAGCATGGAGATGATCTCGTTTCGATCCATGGTCACCGACGCTCTCACTTCGCCGAAATAGGTGTCGGCATTTTCCAGTTCCGCTACATTATCGGAGGTGACGATGGAACTTTCCTCTAAAGCGGCGTTTTCCTCCGTCTCCTGTTTTCCCGGAAGCGCCGTAACGTTGACGCTGTCCACTAAAACTTCGCCGTCGTGTTCCAACTGGCTCAATTCATAGTTCTCATAGCCGGCTGACACGCTTAAATCCTCCTGCACTGCCAGCCTGTTATTCACCGCACCCACACAGAGAACCATCATCAGCATGGCACATAACACCGCTATTTTCTTTTTATCCAAAGATCTCATTTTCCATCCCCCTTATTGTACTAATTGAAACACCATGACGTCGGACGTAGAAATACCGTACACAGAAGCCACCGCTTCCATGATGGACAGCTTCACCGCGGGATTTCCTGCCCCCTGCGCGGCGATCATCACTCCCTGTATCTTCCGGCGTTTTTCCTGAGAGGAAAATACGGAAACCGCTTCCGCTTCCTCCTGCCATGTGATCATCACCCGATTTTCTCCCACACCGGCGATGTTGGCAAGCATCTTTTCCAGCCGCAGTTCTTCCTCCGTTGCAAGCTGACCGTCCACCGGCAGCTCTTCTCCGCCGTCCAGATCCACGATCTGTCGGCGGCCGTCTCTACTCTGAGAGAAAATATCGGCGGTCAAAAGCAGCAGCGCCGCCGCCATCACAACCACAAGAAGCGCGTAAAACGTCCTCTTTTCCGTCAATAAGCGCTGAAATCCCTTACTCATCTGCAACCTCCTTTTTCTCCACCCGAATACAAGATCGCGGCAGCCGCAGTCCGGACTGCAGCAGCTGCTGAATCTCCTCCTTCCGCTGCGTTTCCTCCGTGCGGACGGTGATCAGACAGGGAACGGAAGTTTCAGCCTTTAGGGATTCCTGTTGTATGTATACTTCGATATCCCGTCCTGTTATGCCAGGAAAATCATTTTGAAGCAGGATTTCCGCCTCCTGAGAGATACGCTCCGCTAAAATTTCCCGAATTTGCAGCTGCTGTATGCCCTCGATCTGGTCGGTCTCCTGCTGCCAGCTTTCCTCCCGAAAGAACCCCTCCGTGGAGACAGCGGAAATCACCGCCATATCCTCCCCCTTCATCAGTGGGGAGAGAATCACCGCCAGCGTCAGCAGAGAAACGATAAATTTGATGTACTTTTCATAGGTGCCGCCCGGCGTGATCCACTGGGCAAAGCCGATGGCGGCGGTAAATAAAACCACGTTACGAAGCCATTCCAAAGCGTCCCTCCTCTCACACAAGCGCCACTAAAATGGTGGTAAATACGATGAACAAAATTCCCATCAGCGTGTAGATCACCGCCAGCGTGGTCACCGCCGACGCGATATCTTCAAGACAGGAGGCGATCAGTTTTTCCGTCAGCGCCTCCGCCAGTACCGAAGATATCCGATATACCAGGATGACCGAAACCATTTTAATCAGCGGAAAGATGAGCAATACCAGCAAAAGCAGCAGTCCCCACAGACCCAGGGCGTTTTTTATTGCAGCCGTGCAGCTGACCACCATATCCATGGAATCCGCAGCAAATCCACCGATCAGCGGTATGAAATTGTCCACGGAAAATCGCGCTGTTTTCATGATCAGCGAATCCGCCGTCTTTCCCACCGTCCCCTGCAGGGTCGTAAAGGCGGAAAGAACGGTAACCGTAAGTCCCACGGCAAAGACGATCACGTCCTTCATCAGCTTTCCCGCCCGATTGAGGAAGCTCTGGTCGGCGATCCTTCCGATAATGCACAGAGAACAGGAAAAGAATACCGCCGGCAAAATCCAGGTGTCCATGGCGGTGGCAATCATGGCGATGATCCCCAGCATGGCCGGATTTAAAATCGTACCGGAAAGCGCCCTTCCCGAGGCCAAAAGCAGTGGAATCATCACGGGAAACAGCGACTGCACCGCCATGATCATCAGCTCCATTTGATCGTGACAATACCGGTAGATCTCCAGAAAATCGCTGGCGCAGATGGTGGCCACGATCAGCAGGCAGATCATGTTTGCCACCCGGGAGACGGTTTGCTTTCCAAAGGAGTCCGCTACGCTGTTCATGACGCCGGAAAGGATACAGACGGCGATCACCGTAGCGCAGACGGACAAGCTGTGCTGTACCTGATAGAAGAACAGCTGCAATATCTCCTTTAAAATCGGCTCCGCCTGCAGGGAAATATCGCCGGTGGCGATTCCCACCACAAACTCCTTCGCCCCGGTAAGAAACGAAACGTTGGTGTTTTCCCGCGCCAGTCCCGCAATCTCGTAGAGGCTGTCCAAATCCATCTGTTCTAACTGTTTGAGGATGATATTTTCATATTCCATAAAACCGCCTCCTACAGGGAAATCAGTCGGGATACCAATTCCATCACCGACAGGATCACCGGAGAGGCCACAGCGAAAATGATCACCTTTCCGGCCAGTTCCACCTTCCCTGCGATGGAGTTCTCACCGGCGTCCCGGCAAAGCTGCGCCGTGAAGTCCGCTGCATAGGCGGTGATCAGCACCTTGATCAGTACGGAAAAATACATTCCACCGCCGCTGATCTTCTGAAAGTAGGTCGACAGGAATTCTAGAAGCGACCGCATATGGTACAGAGCATACATCAGGAGCAAAATCGATGTGACGATGGAGATGAATACGGCGATTTCCCGGTTCAAAGGCTTGACCATCAAGGTGAGACACAATCCCAAAAGTCCCAGGCTAGCCACTGTTATAATGGAAAGCTCCATGTTTTTTTCCTCCGTCAAATCCGTCAAAACTGAAACATGGTCTTGACCGTTTCAAAGAATTGGTAAATCATTTCCACGATGAGAAACAAAACCACCAAGATTCCTGCCAACGTGGTCATCATGGCCTGATCCTCCCGTCCGGCGCGGATCAGAACCTGACTCAGCACCGCTACGATAATGCCGATGGCCGCGATTTTAAATATGATATCCACTTCAAATATCACTGGTATTTCCCCCTTTGTTCTCTCTGTCAGGTGTCCTGAATATATGTATGTCCGAAAGGAAACGAGTATGTTTTACAAAAGCAATACCGTCAAAAATATGCCGCAGCAGATTCCCATGGTGATGTACATCCTGCCCCGGGTTTTC
>CANEEC010000076.1 GCA_947426455.1 uncultured Clostridia bacterium
CACGCCATCACCTACGCAGATGCCTCCTATTCTCCCGAAACTCAAGGGAAGATGACCGCCCGGTTCTGGTATCCGGTGATGAAGCAGGGCGTTATCACTTTTCCCCGCCCGGAGGATTGTTCCTTAGTTAAACCCTTGCGGGAGATGGAGATGAAACCCTTTGGTGAAGATGCGGGGAATTTCTCCGGTCTACGGGAGTTTGGGGAGGTGATGTGATGGGACTGCTGCAAAAAGCCTGCGAGACCTACGATTGCATGGCGGATCGAGCAGGGAAAGTATACGAGGGGGAGAAAGAACCGTTGGCGCCGATTTCCCACATCATGGCGAGAGCGCAGATTGAAATCACACTGAACCAGGACGGAAGGTTTATTTCCGCTCGGGTTGTAGCGAAGGAAGAACCTAAGATTATCATTCCGGTAACGGAAAAATCGGCGGGCAGAGCGAAAGAACCATGCGCCCATCCACTGTGCGATCAGTTGGGATATGTATCTCCTTGTGACGAAAAAAAGCATGCCCTTTATATAGACGCGTTATCCAATTGGGTCGATTCTGAATATACGCATCCCAAATTAAAGCCAATTCTGACTTATGTGCGTAATGGAACGATGCTATCCGATTTATCGAAGGCGGGAATCATTCAATTGACTGCAGAGGGCAAACCCAGCGATGAAAAATGGATGGTCTGCTGGATCGTCAATGGCTTGGGCGAACAGTGGAGCGGCCCATGTTGGACGGATCGGGCATTGATGAAAGCTTTTACGGATTACAGTTATGCAGAACGTGCGGATATGGAATCCGCTCTGTGCATGATTTCCGGGGCAATGGATTCGCCAGCTGGTCAACATCAAAAAGGCGTTGTCGCTCTTCATGGAAATGCCAAATTGATTTCCGCCAACGATACCAGTGGATTTACTTTCCGAGGACGGTTCAATCAGGCATGGCAGGCGGCGACGGTGAGTTATACCGCTTCGCAAAAGGCTCATAACGCTTTGCGATGGCTGGTGGCCAATCAAGCGGTATCTTTTGGTGATCGCACCTTTCTGTGCTGGAATCCCCAGGGCATAGAGGTTCCTAAGGTAACGGGGCTCATGAGGCGCAGTCGAGGCGAGAGTGAGAGGAAGAGGGTGGCCAATCCCACGCAATACCGTCAGCAGCTGCAAAAGGCTCTCCTAGGGTGGAAAGAAACGCTGCCCCAATCGGCAGGGGTGGTTATCGCAGCGTTTGATGCGGCTACCACGGGACGATTGGCGGCCACCTACTATAATGAACTGCTGGCCTCTGACTTCCTGGATCGCCTTTACGATTGGGAGGACACCTGCTGTTGGGATAACGGTTTTGGCGGTATATGGTCGCCATCTTTGGATCAAATTGTCAACTATGCCTTTGGCGTGCCGAGAACCGGAGAACCGGAACCGGACAAACGCATTCTGGCGCAGCAAATGCAGCGTTTAGTGATTTGCCGGATAGACAAAGCACCGTTTCCTTTGGATGTGGAGCGGGCACTGGTAGAAAAGGCGGCAAACCTTCATCTTTATAAGGGAAAATATCAACAAAAAATGCTATTTACGGTCTGCGCAGTTATTCGGAAATATCATTATGACCATTTAAAGGAGGAATGGGATATGGCTTTAGACAAAAATTGTTCCGATCGAAGTTATCTGTTTGGCCGTCTGTTGGCGGTAGCAGATGCACTGGAAAACAGTACCTATAGTGATGATGACAGGCGGGAGACCAACGCTATGCGAATGCAGAAGATGTTCTCCACACGGCCCATGGCAACTTGGCGGACGCTGTGGGACAAACTGGGTCCCTATAGAAAGCGCTTGGCTCAAGCAAAGCCGGGATTGTACAGATATTATCAGAACACTATCGATGAGATTCTGGACAGACTTTCTCCTTTCGATAGCGCCCTGAACCAGAGGTTGGATGATATCTATTTGTTGGGTTATTCTCATCAGCGTGCCTATCGCACCGAAAAACCCGTTGAACCGATGACAGAAGAGTAAGGAGGAATATCACATGAGTATTTTACAGAACAAAATTGACTTTGTAGCCTTTGTAGCTGTTACTATGGCAAATCCCAATGGCGATCCGCTGAACGGAAACAGTCCTCGTACCGATTATGCCGGTTTGGGGGAAATCAGCGATGTTTGCATTAAGCGCAAACTGCGTAACCGAATGCAGGATATGGGTCATGCTGTGTTTGTCCAGTCCGCCGATCGGTGCGACGATGGATATGGCAGCCTCAGCGAGCGAGCTTCTGCCGTTTTGGGAAAGCCGAAGGATTTTAAGACTTCGGATCTCTACGTTCAGAAGGCCTGTGAATCTTGGTTGGACGTGCGTGCTTTCGGACAAGTATTCGCTTTTAAGGATAATAAAGGTGAATCTGCCAGCGCGCGCGGTCCCGTATCGATTCATCAGGGCGTCAGCGTTTCTCCGGTACAAGTGGAAGACATGCAGATCACAAAGAGCGTAAATGGTGAGAACAAAGATAAAGGTCGATCTTCCGACACTATGGGCATGAAGCACTTTGTCCGCTTTGGACTCTATAAAATCAAGGGTTCCATCAACGTTCAGCTGGCAGAAAAGACCGGTTTCACTGAAGAAGATGCTGAGGCATTGAAAGAGTGTCTGCGTACTCTCTTTGTCAATGACGCTTCTTCTGCCCGGCCGGAGGGTTCGATGGAAATGGTCAAGTGCTATTGGTTCCGTCACAATTGCAAAGATGGACAGCATTCTTCTGCCAAGGTTCATCGCAGTGTTTATGCCCAGTTGAAGAATCCCGAACAGATTCCGTCTTGTGTAGAGGATTACGAGATTATTTCTGAGCCATTAGAGGGTCTGAAGCCGGAGATTTTCAATGGAATTTAAGGAAGAGGACTGGCTCCAGCTCTCAGGCTTACAACATTTCGTTTTTTGCCGTCGGCAATGGGCGCTGATCCACATTGAAAATCAGTGGACGGAGAACTATCGTACGGTAGATGGGGCGTTGATGCACGAGCGAGTCCACAATCAGGAGATGCGAGAAAGCCGTGGTGATTTATTTATCGTTCGGGGATTAGCCGTTCATTCGGCAAGGTTAGGCATTTCCGGTCAGTGCGATGCAGTGGAATTCCGTCATTCTTCTAACGGAATTCCACTTGCCGGACGCGAGGGACTTTGGCTGCCTTATCCGGTAGAATATAAGCGCGGCAAGCCAAAAGAGCATCATGCAGATGAACTGCAGCTCTGCGCTCAGACCCTATGTTTGGAAGAGATGCTTTGTTGCGATGTGCCGGAAGGAGCGCTTTACTATGGAGAACCCCGTCGGCGAACAGCAGTTGGGTTTACCGAGGAACTGCGCAGGCAAGTGGCGGATTGCCTGTCTGAAATGCATGAACTATATCGGCGACAATATACGCCTAAGGTCAAACCCACCAAAGTCTGTAATGCCTGTTCATTGAAAGAATTGTGTTTGCCGAAGATTTCGAGTCGCAAGCAAGTCGCGGACTATTTTGCCGAAGCCATGGAGGGGCTAAAATGAAACATCTGCTCAATACGCTTTTCATCACTCCAGAAGATATCTATTTGTCATTAGATGGTGAAAATGTGGTGGCCAATTGCGATAAACAGGTAGTGGGTCGTTTTCCCTTGCATACTTTGCAAAATATCATTTCCTTTTCCTATGCGGGAGCATCACCTGCATTGATGGGAGCTTGTGCCCGGCGTCAGATTGGTTTGGCTTTTTGCACCCCCCGGGGGCGATTTTTGGCGCGGGTATGTGGAGAAAGCAACGGGAACGTATTGCTTCGTCGAACTCAGTACCGTGTCGCAGACGATCCGGTTCAATGCTGCCAAATCAGTCGCGCAATGATTTTCGGAAAACTGTTTAATGCTCGCTGGAGCATAGAGCGTACTCGTCGAGATCACGGTCTGAGGATAGATTCGGAGCAGCTATCTTCCGCTTCTCAGCAAATTTACGATTTGTTGCCTCGGGTCAGAGAGACAGTGGATCTTGAAGAGTTGAGAGGACTGGAGGGTGTAGGAGCTACGGCCTATTTCAGGGTGTTTGATCAAATGATTTTGGGGGATAAAGAGGTTTTCTTTTTCCACAGTCGAAGCCGCCGTCCGCCGTTGGATGCTGTGAATGCCATGCTGTCCTTTGCATACAGTCTTTTGGCTCACGACTGTGCATCTGCGCTGGAGAGTGTGGGATTGGACTCTTATGTGGGTTTTTTGCATCGAGATCGTCCCGGAAGGACTTCGCTGGCATTGGATTTGATGGAAGAACTGCGTCCTTGTATGGCGGATCGCTTTGTTCTGACACTTATCAATAATCGTCAAATAAAGGCATCGGATTTTTTACATATGGAAAGCGGCGCAATACTGTTGACGGATGATGGCAGAAAAACCTTTTTAAAAAATTGGCAGGAAAAGAAGAAAGAAGAGTTAACTCATCCGTACCTGGGCGAAAAGCTTCCCTGGGGAATGATTCCCTATATGCAGTCTCTGCTTTTAGCACGGTATCTTCGCGGAGATCTGGATGCCTATCCGTCTTTCTTATGGAAGTGAGATCATGTTGGTTTTAATTACTTATGATGTGAATACAGAGGACGATTCCGGGCGTAAGCGGCTTCGGCAGATTGCAAAGCAGTGCGTAAACTACGGTCAGCGAGTCCAAAACTCTGTTTTTGAATGCTTATTGGATGCAGCTCAATGCCGCCTCTTACAGGCCAAATTGTGTAAGATCATGGATCCAGAAAAAGATAGCCTTCGCTTTTATTATTTGGGCGATCATTATGAAAAAAAGATCGAACATTTTGGAGCGAAGCCGACTTATGATCCGGAAGGCGTTCTGATTTTATAAGTGCGAAGCATAAGCAAACAGAAGATCAGGAGGACTTCGCACCGGATTTCCCCGAAAATTTGATTTCAATGGCGTACAAATTTTCCAAATAAATACATTTTAAGGATAATTTATTCGTCGATTTGTTTGCTTTCTACAAAAAAGTCAAGAATTTTGACTATTTTTGCTGTCGCCCTCCGCATGGAGGGCGTGGATTGAAATACAAGGTCGATATGCCCGACTACATCACCGAGGAGTCGCCCTCCGCATGGAGGGCGTGGATTGAAATGATCTCCGTTTGCATGGCTGCCATAGCCTCAGATAGTCGCCCTCCGCATGGAGGGCGTGGATTGAAATACCGTCTCAAACGCGCCCAGCGCGATATCTACAGTCGCCCTCCGCATGGAGGGCGTGGATTGAAATACATTCCTTTTATATTGATATTATCATTATTTAAGGTCGCCCTCCGCATGGAGGGCGTGGATTGAAATAGATTGTGAAGGATCGCAAAGATTTTGACCAAACGGTCGCCCTCCGCATGGAGGGCGTGGATTGAAATAGATTGTGAAGGATCGCAAAGATTTTGACCAAACGGTCGCCCTCCGCATGGAGGGCGTGGATTGAAATGGAAGCGAGGGTAGGACAACTTACGTATTTGCGGTCGCCCTCCGCATGGAGGGCGTGGATTGAAATGCTAAGTACGAGAACGGGTATGTATATGCATTTAAGTCGCCCTCCGCATGGAGGGCGTGGATTGAAATCAGAGATCGCCGCGCCTGCGGTGGTCTTTAAGCTGGTCGCCCTCCGCATGGAGGGCGTGGATTGAAATCAGGGCAGAGCCACCTGGTTGATGCGGTCGTCCGCGTCGCCCTCCGCATGGAGGGCGTGAATTGATATTTCACTCAGATTAAGGTTGGCAGTATCAACACATGAATTACCGCAACTGTTTGCAAGAATATGGAATAATATAATTAATGCCATGGAAAGGAAACTACTATGATAATTGTATTATGAAAATTTTCTTTGGGAGAATGCAATGCGTTATCGCTATGAAAAATGGACGTCTGCTGCCCAGTACAGGAAGGCATCTACGATTCTTGTTTGATTCATAAATATGTGTCCGGACTTTCGGTTACATATCATTTTGGCGAAGCAGGTGTTTAGCGGAATCCGAAAGAAATCTGGCCTTTGAAATACGGTATTAAAAAAGAAAACAGAACTGTCGTATTTAACAGTTCTGTTTTTGGTCGAGGTAGCAGGATTCGAACCTGTGGCCTTTGCGTCCCGAACGCAACGCTCTACCAAACTGAGCTATACCTCGATACCAAAGCTTCGGGACATCATGCCTAATTATTATACAATAGAATTTGTAATACTACAATAGAAATTTTCGAGGTTTTGAAAAAAATCCGAATTACGCCATGCGATGCAAATCCTCCCGCAATAATTTCAATTTCTTGATCAGCTTGTTCAAATTGCTGATGCGTTGGGCGACGGTAGAGGAACTTTCTTCCCGATATAGCAGGATAGAGTTCAGCGTTTCGTTTAAGTGATCGCAGACCTGTTTGGAATCTTCAGCGAAGTGTTCAGTCAACGCCCTGGTTTCATTCTTTAACAGCGTTTCGTAGGAGTGAAGCATCGCGGCTTCCAGACCGCGGCTTCCCAGATCCAAAGCGCCGGGCAACACGTCTGCCGCGAACGCGTCCACTCTCTGTTTGTGGCAATCGGCTGGCGCCTCCTCGTCGCTGACAGTGCGCTGATCCATCTGGTAATGATATTCCATGGCGAACAGGCGGGTGACCGTTTCGGACAACTCCTGCTTTAATTCGTTAATGCGCAGAGCCAACTGGTCGGAAGTGTTGCGAATCAGTGTTTCCACAGAGGTCAGCTGCTGGCTGTAAAGGCGGGTTGCCTGTTGGATAAGCTGTACGTCATCGGAGAAATCGAACAGCTCCGCTCTCTGACGGCATTGGCCTTGCAGCGTATTTAACAGTTCGTCGCCCTTTTTTTCCAACTGCCTGGCATCCTCTAAACCCGCGGCCTGAATTTCGTTAAAGGCGGCGTTCATGCGGGAAAAGCGGCTGTGGAACTGGCTTAAAGGCATCTTCAGCGCCGTCCAGTAAAGTTCCAGCTGTCCCAGGGAAGAATTGACGATGTTGATCAGCTTTCGGCGGCTGGATTCCTCCAAAATCTGCTGAACCTCAGAAGCAGCGTCGCCGGTGAGCTTTTCCTTCAACTCTTCCAGACCGATGTTCTTTTTCGCGCTGACGGGATAGATGTGGACGTTGTCCACTTCCATCAGAGTACACAGCAGATTCTGGCAGTAGTATAGATAGGAGGATAACTCCGCCTCGTCCACGGTGTCGATTTTATTGACGGCAAAGTAGAATTTTCCCGCGTATTCTTTGGCATTGCGCAGAAATTCAATTTCGATTTCGTTGATGGGGCTGTCCACGGACAGCATGAAAATCACGGCGTCGCTTTCCTTGACGAAAGCGTAAGCCGCTTCGGAATTGTGCTTGTGAACAGAACCTACGCCGGGAGTGTCCACGAAGGTCAAGCCATTCTTCAGGAATGGCGACTTGGTGGTCAGGCAGACGTGAGAAATTCCCAAGACGTTATCGGGATTGGTCTGTTCGCTGATGAAGTCTCCCAGTGTTTCGGGGGTAGCGGCCTGTATCTTTCCGTTTTTAAAGTGGATGTAGGAAGACGGCTCGCCGTACTGCAGGAGAGTGACCGCGGCGGTAATGGGAATGATGCCGGTGGGAAGTAGTTCTTCTCCCAGCAGGGCGTTGACCAGAGTGGATTTTCCACGCTTAAACTGGCCGATAACAGACACGGTCATGTGGTGAGTTTCCAGCTTTTCGCGCAGGGTTTTCACCTGGGCCTCTTCCGCATTGCAAAGCTCGGAAGCTCCCAGCATCACTTCGGCGGCTCTTACTTTATTCAAAATGGGTGAATCCATTGTACATCCTCCTGTATGGTTATTTGTATCCATTTTATCATAATTGATCTCTCATCACAAGGAGCCAGCATATAAATTGCTCCTATGGCTTGTAGGATTACAATACATGTGTTACAACTGAATAAATAAAATGCGGAAATCCGAAATCTGTGTTATGTTGAAGTTACCACACTAAACAACCAATACAGAAAGGATCT
>CANEEC010000077.1 GCA_947426455.1 uncultured Clostridia bacterium
CTCAAATCAATACGTCCTTTCCTGACATTTGTCGGGAAAACATCGAAGTAAAATAACTATTTAACCACGACGTTCAGCAATTTGTCAGGCACAGAAATCACCTTGACAATCTGTTTTCCCGCAAGCAATGTCTTAATATTTTCTTCATTCATTACAGTTTCGGCAAAGGCCTCTTTATCCAAACCCGCAGGAGCTTCCACTCTCTCCTTCACCTTGCCGTTGATCTGTACCACCACCTCTACGGTGTCCTGTACCATAGCGCTTTCATCGTAGGACGGCCACTGGGCGTGATATACCAGATCCTCATGGCCCAGATGCTCCCACATTTCCTCACAGACGTGGGGAACGAAGGGCGAAAGCATCAACACCAGCTTCTCCGTGCAGTCCCGCAGCAGTCCTAAATTCACATCGTTCAGCTCTTTATAACGATACATTTCATTGACCAGCTCCATGATGGCGCTGATGGCGGTATTGAAATTAAACCGCAGGGAAATATCGTCGGTCACCCGCTTGATCACGGTATTCAGCCTGTAGGCCAGCTGTTTGTCGTCCTTACCTTCCAGGCGGTAAACGGGCTTAACACCCTTTGTGGCTTCCGCCAACTCATACACCAGGCGATACACGCGGTTCAAGAAGCGGTAGCTGCCCTCCACGCCGGCGTCGGACCATTCCAGTTCCTTTTCCGGCGGAGCGGCAAACATGATGAACAGGCGCGCCGTATCCGCGCCGTATTTATTGATGATTTCTTCGGGACTGACCACGTTTCCTACGGACTTGGACATCTTCGTCCCGTCCTTCAGCACCATGCCCTGGGTCAGCAGATTGGTGAAAGGCTCATCCACGGAACAAAGTCCCAGATCGTACAGAACCTTGGTGAAGAAGCGAGCGTAAAGCAGGTGCAAAATAGCGTGTTCCACGCCGCCGATGTACTGATCCACCGCCATCCAATAATCGGCCTTCTTCTTGTCGTAAGGCGCTTTATCGTTTTTCGCGTCGCAGTAGCGAAGGAAATACCAGGAGCTGTCCATGAAGGTATCCATGGTATCCATTTCTCTGGTGGCCTTGCCGCCGCAGTGGGGACAGGTGGCCTCCGCAAAGGTTTTCGATGTGGTCAGCGGGGATTCTCCCTTGCCGGTAAATTCCACATCCGTAGGCAGAAGGATGGGCAGGTTCTCTTCTTTTTCCGGAACCCAGCCGCACTTTTCACAGTAGACCATGGGAATGGGACATCCCCAGTATCTCTGACGGGAAATCAGCCAGTCTCTCAGCCGGAAATTGGTGGATTTCTTTCCGATGCTCTTCTGCTCCATCATGGAGATGATCTTTTCGATGGCAGGCAGATTATCCATGCCGTTGAATTCGCCGGAATTGATCAGCTTTCCCTCCGCCACAAAGGCCTCCTGCAGGTGATCCAAATCGATATTCGAACCTTTTGGCGGCTCTACCACCGGGATGATATCCAAACCGTACTTCCTGGCAAAATCGAAATCTCTCTCGTCGTGTGCCGGAACGCCCATGACCACGCCGGTGCCGTAGTCCATGAGAACGTAGTTGGCTAAGTAAATGGGGATCCGCTTTTCTGTCAGGGGATTGACGGCGTACCTTCCGGTGAAGACGCCCTCTTTTTCCAATGTGGTGGAGGCTCTGTCGATGTCGCTTAAATGCTGCAGGCGATCCATGAAGCTTTCCACCTCCGCCTCATTTCCGCCGCCGCTGACCAGCTCTTTGGCAAGGGGATGCTCCGGAGCCAGCACCATAAAGGTGGTTCCGAAGATCGTATCGGCTCTGGTGGTAAATACGGTCATGGAAAGATCCATCTGATCCACTTGAAAGGTAATCTCTGCACCGGTGGACTTCCCGATCCAGTTTTTCTGCATGGTCTTCACCTTGGAGGGCCAGCCGGGAAGTCGATCCAGGTCGGAAAGCAGGCGGTCAGCATAGTCGGTGATTTTCAGATACCACTGGGACAGTTCTTTCTTTCCCACCGGCGTCTTGCAGCGTTCGCAGTGACCGTCCACCACCTGTTCGTTGGCCAGTACGGTCTGACAGGAGGGACACCAGTTCACCGGATTCTTTTTCTTATATGCCAGTCCCTTGTTGAAGAACTGAATGAACAGCCACTGCATCCACTTATAATATTCGGGAAGGCAGGTGGCCACTTCTCTCTCCCAATCGTAGCTGAAGCCCAATTCTTTCAGCTGGCTTTCCATTTCGCCGATGTTGTCGATGGTCCACTTGGCCGGATGAATTCCGTGCTTGATGGCGGCGTTTTCCGCCGGCAGTCCAAAGGAATCGAAGCCGATGGGATGAAGCACATTGTATCCCTGCATGGTTTTAAAGCGGGCGGCAACGTCTCCGATGGAGTAATTGCGCACGTGACCCATGTGCAGCTTTCCGGAAGGATACGGGAACATTTCCAACAGATAATACTTTTCCTTATTGGGATCCTCCGTTACCGCAAACACGTCCTTTTCCGCCCATTTCTTCTGCCATTTCTTTTCTATTGTCTTAAAATCGTACTGCTGTTGCATTGCCTTTCCCCTTCTCTGTTACTTTTCTTCCGCCGCAAACTCCATTTGCGGGCAGTCGCTCCAAAGCCGTTCGATATTGTAGTGGGTTCTCTTTTCTTCCGTAAATACGTTGACGATCACGTCGCCGTAATCCATGAGAATCCAACCGGTGTTTCCTTTGCCCTCCACTCTCTTGACGAAGATTTCCTCCTTCGCCAGACGATCCTCCACTTCATCGCAGATGGCGGCAACCTGACGGTCGTTCGTGCCGGAACCGATGATCAGATAATCTGCAAAGGATGCTCTTTGAGACACATCCAAAACCACGATGTCCTCTCCCTTTCTGGCATCCATTGCTCTTGCGGCCAATATGGCTATTTCCCTGTTGTCCATGGACTCTCCTTTCCTTCGTCAAAGCGGCCTTCGCCGCCGGTTTTTTCTCTGAGATCCGCTGCCGCTTCTTTCGTTTGCGGATCGATTTCCTGCCCCCCTTGAGCCAAATACCTCATGGTATGCTCCAGAGACAATAGGCAGGCCTTATCCAAATCACATTTTGCTGCCAGACGGATTCCATCTACCCCCGGATAACTGCGGTTAGGCTCAATAGCGTCCGCCAGAAAAATGATCTTTTCCAGAAGAGACATGCCCCTGCGCCCCGTAGTGTGAAACCGGACGGCGCTCAGCATATCCTCATCGTCGATGTTGAATTCCCTTTTCATGTACTCCGCCGCCGCCGGCCCGTGAGTCAGATTTCCCACCTCCCGGAACACGTCGTGAAACAGCGCGCAGGTTCTGGCCTTACAGGCGTTTCCGCAAAAGCGCAAAGCCAGCTTCACCGCCTCATCGGCCACACCGTAAGTATGAGCTAAACGGCTGGGTTTTAATCGTCCCCGAATCACTTCGTCGATGGCTTTGTCGATGGCTCGCATGGGTATTTCCGATGCTTCCGGAACATGCTCTGCGGCACTTTGCGCATACAACCCTTTTTTATGGATGTAGTCGATCAGCGAATCGGGAAGGAGATAGCGCACGGGTTTTCCGTCCCGAATCCTTTGCCGAATTCCACTGGAAGAAATGTCCAGCTGGGGAATTTCCATCTTCCGCACGTCAGTGCCGTAGATCTCCCTGACCCGCCGGATGACCTGATCCAAATCGTCCTGCCGATAACCCGGCCGGGAACCCACGATGAAGCTGTAATTGCGCAGCAATTCCTCGCTGCGATCCCAGGTCTCGATATTTAAAAACGCATCCGTTCCCGTGATGAAATATAGCCGCGTCTCCTCGCCCATCATCTCCTGACAGCGCCGAAGAGTATCCGCGGTATAGGAGACCACGCCCTGCCGAATCTCCATGTCGGAAACCGAGAAGGCGGCGTTGGCGGAAACGGCCATGCGCACCATGTGCAGCCGGTCTTCCTGGTCGGCCGGCAGACTTTCCTGTTTAAAAGGCGATACCCAGGCGGGCATGAACAGCACCTGATCCAGTTTTTCCGTACATCTGGCTTCCTCCGCCAAATGGAGATGGCCGTAGTGGATGGGATCGAAGCTGCCGCCGAAAATTCCGATTCGTCTCATGGCGATTTCACTGTTATCCTTATTCTTCACACTCTGCCAGATCAATCTTGATGGACAGCTCATCCAGCTCTTTGTTCGTCACCGTCGCCGGAGCCTCCGACATCATGCACTGCGCGTTCTGGTTCTTGGGGAACGCCATAACTTCGCGGATGGAACTGGCACCAGACAGCAACATGACCAGACGATCCAGACCGTAAGCCAGTCCGCCGTGAGGCGGTACGCCGTATTTGAAGGCCTCCAGCAGGAAACCGAACTTGTTCTGAATATCCGCGTCGTCCAGTCCCAGCACCTGGAACATCTTCTTCTGCAGTCCCTGATCGTGGATACGAATGGAACCGCCGCCCAGCTCTACGCCGTTTAACACGATGTCGTAGGCGTTGGCCTTCACCTTCCAGGGCTCGGAATCCAACAGAGGGATATCTTCCTCCTTGGGAGAGGTGAACGGATGATGCATGGCCTGATATCTTCCTTCTTCCTCATTGTATTCATACAGCGGGAAATCCACCACCCACAGCAGATTGTACTGTTTGTCGTCGAGCATTCCCAGCTTTCCGGCCAGATCCCGGCGCAGGAAACCCAGACTGTCGAACACCACAGAAGGCTTTGCCGCCACGATTAGGATCAGGTCGCCCACCTTGGCGTCAAACACGTCGGCGATTTCTCTCAGCTGTTCCTGACTGAAGAACTTATTGACGGAGGAATTGATTTCTCCATCCCCCACCCGCAGCCAGATCATGCCTTTCGCGCCGAATGTCTTAATGGATTCGGTCATCTTGTCGATGTCCTTGCGGCTGAATTTATCGCTGCAGCCGTTCATGTTGATGCCGCGCACGTCTCCGCCCGCCGCTAAAGCGTCGGTGAATACCTTAAATTCGCAGTCCTTCACCACGTCGTTTAAACACTTCAATTCAAAACCCACCCGGGTATCGGGCTTATCGCTTCCGTAGCGGGTCATGGCTTCATCATAGGTCAATCGCGGGAAGGGAATCTGTACGTCCACATTCATCACGTCTTTGAACACCCTCTGTAAAAAGCGTTCCTGAACCTCGATGACGTCGTCCATTTCCACGAAGGACATTTCCAGGTCGATCTGGGTGAATTCCGGCTGACGGTCAGCTCTCAGATCCTCATCCCGAAAGCACTTGGCAATCTGGAAGTACCGGTCGGTACCGCTGGCCATGAGAATCTGCTTGAACATCTGGGGAGACTGGGGAAGCGCATAGAACTTGCCCGGATTTACGCGGCTGGGAACCAGATAGTCTCTGGCGCCCTCCGGCGTGGGTTTGATCAGCATGGGCGTTTCCACTTCCGTAAATCCCTCTCCGTCGAAGAAATCTCTGGTCACCTTTGTGATCCGGTGACGGAAGGTAAGATTTTTCTGCATCTTCGGCTTTCTCAGATCCAGATAGCGGTACTTTAAACGCAGATCCTCCGATACATTGTCGTCGTCCTTGACGTAGATGGGCGGCGTTTCCGCCTCGGAGTAGATCACCAGATCGTCCGCGTACACTTCGATTTCTCCGGTGGCCAGCTCCTTGTTTTTGGACTGTCTCTCCTTCACTTCGCCTTTTATTCCCACTACGAACTCGCTTCTCAGCTTATCCGCTCTATCAAACAGTTCCTGAGGAATCTGGTCGTTGAACACGATCTGCACGATGCCGGACTTGTCCCGAAGATCGCAGAAAATCAATCCGCCCAGATTCCTTCTCTTCTGAATCCAGCCGTTCAACACTACCTTCTGACCGATGTGTTCTCTGTTGAGAACGCCGCACATATGAGTTCTCTTAAATAAATTCGCCATAATCCATGCCTCCTAATATGGTGATGTGATTCCTTTTCTCTTTCGTTCTATCATTTCATCGATTCTCTCGATGTAAATTTCGTAATTGGATACGTTGGGAATGCGCTCCAGCCGGTTTTCTGCCGGATAGTACATTTTGCTGATGCCGCCGGCTCCCATGGCCACGATGGTCTGATCTTCCTCCATGATGCGGATGTTGTAGATGCTCTCCGTTTTCGGCTTGCACCAGCCAACGTTTTCGAAGTTACCGGACATGTGCTTTTGGCGGTACATGTAGTAGGGATGATAACCCGCCTGTCGCAGCCTCTGGGACGCGATGGCAAGCATCTGCCTGACCACCTCTCCCTGCCGGTAATGGTAATCCGCATCCTGTTCGATCAATCGGGACGCCCGCTTTACCGCCAGCGTATGCACTGTGATGTTTTCCGGCGCAAGTTCGATGATCTGCTGCAGCGTATGGTCGAAATCCTCCGGCGTTTCCTCGGGAAGTCCTGTGATCAGATCCGCGTTGATGACGGGAATCTCCACTTCTTTTGCCTTGCGGAAGGCCTTTACGATTTCCTCCGGCGTATGAGAACGGCCGATTAAATCTAAGGTTCTCTGTTTCATGGACTGAGGGTTGATGCTGATGCGATCCACGCCCCTGTCCTTGATGACCCGCAGCTTTTCCTCGGTAATGGTATCGGGACGCCCCGCTTCCACGGTAAACTCCCGCAATCCGCTCACATCGATGGTGCTCTGCAGGCGGCAAATCAACTGATCCAGATCCTGTGGATTCAGCGTAGTGGGCGTTCCGCCTCCGATGTAGATGGACTCCGCCTTTCGTCCGATGTTCTTCAGATGTTGACCCACAAAATCGATTTCTTTCTCCAAGGCTCGCAAATAAGGCGGAATTTTTTCGTACTTCACCTGATTGGAGGTGAAGGAACAGTAGACGCACCGGGTGGGGCAAAAGGGAATTCCCGCGTAAATGCCCACGGCGTCGGGGTCGCAGTCCTTTAAAATCTCCCGCTGAAGCAGGCAAAGCTCCACTAAAAGCTCGGTCTTTTCATCGCTGAGATAATAGGTCTCTTTCAGTATACTTCTGACCTCGTCGGGAGTGTGTCCCTGACGGAAATGTTCCATGGCAAGCTTGGCCGGCCGAACGCCGGTCAGCGTCCCCCAGTCCGGTTTTTTATCGGTGATCTCCCGAAGTCGATCAAAGAGAAAGCGCTTGGCCCGGTTTTTATCGGAGATTCCCTCTACTGTAATCTGCGCCGCGTGTTTCTCTTCCTCCCCCACCAATTGAAATTCCGATGGTTTCAGAAACATTTTAACCAGTTCGTTCAGTTCGTATTTTAATTTATTTTCTTCCAGATAGATGTTATACAAAGGGATTCATTTCCTTTTCATATTGAATGGTGGTCTGTCCCATGTGTCCCGGAAGCACCACCGTCTCATCGGGCAAAACGAACAATTTTTTGTGAATGGAATCTACGATCTGCGGAAAGGAACCGCCGGGAAAATCCGTCCGCCCGATGGAGGCGCGAAACAGCGTATCGCCGCTGAAAAGCACGTTGTTTTCCCTGTTGTAGATGCACATGCCGCCTTCCGTGTGACCCGGAGTCTCTAAAAACTTCCATTCCATCTGACCCACGCAAAGGCTCTGACCGTCGGCCACGCACAGATCGGGAACGATGGCTACGGCGGCTCCCAGGGTCTCCATAGACATGTTTTGACGGGGATCGCCCAAGAAGTCTCTCTCCTTTTCACAGGCCGCCACCTTCGCCTGAGGATACAGCTGTTTCAGCTTCAAAACGCCGCCGATATGATCGCCGTGTCCATGGGTCAGCAGGATGTATTCCACCGTCAGACCTTTTTCCTCCACCGAATCGGCCAGCGCCTGAGAAAAGCCGCCGGGATCCACAATGAAAGCCTTCTTAGTATCGTCATAGACCAGATAGCAGTTTACCTGCAGCGGTCCGGTGAAATAGTGTTCAATTTTCATAA
>CANEEC010000078.1 GCA_947426455.1 uncultured Clostridia bacterium
ACAGGCTCTGCACATCGGCGCCGTCAATACCATCCACTTCACACCGGACGGCCGCGCCATCGGTTACAATACCGACTACCACGGCGTTTTGGCTCTGTTGGAAGAAAACTGCATTCAGCCTGCCGGAAAAACGGCTCTCGTCCTGGGAGCCGGAGGAGCGGCAAGAGCCTTCATCGCCGCCCTTCGGGACAGCGGCGCTTCCCAAATCTTCGTGGCAAGCCGCAGCGCTCAGCCGGGTTCTTCTTACATGGACTGTCCTCTGATCTCTTATCAGACCCTGGAGCAGGATTTTCACGCTGACGTGATCGTCAACTGCACGCCGGTGGGCATGTGGCCCAATGCGGACGCCTCTCCCTTAAGCCTTGCCGTCATGGAAAAGCTGGGATCCTCCGCCGCCTTGGACGCCATTTACAATCCCGAGGAAACGCTGTTTTTAGCCTATGCCAAAGAGCTTTCCATGACCGCCGCCTGCGGCATGACCATGCTTTGGAAACAGGCTGTCAAGGCCCAGGATATCTGGAACGGCAACAACGATTAAAATCCCTTTTATTTGCGGAACACCAGCGCTTCGTTTTCCACGTCCACGGTGACGGAATCGCCGTCGGAAATCTCTCCTTGAATCATCTTGGAGGCCAAGGCGGTCTCCACATGCTTTTGCAGATATCTCTTTACAGGCCGCGCGCCGTAGGCCGGCGTATAGCTTTCAGCTGCGATGAACCGCTTAGCTTCGTCGGTGAGCTTTAGCGTGATCTCCCGTTCTGCAAGGCGGGCGATCAGTCCCTTCATGGCGATGTCGATGATCTGGGTAATCTGCGCCTCCGTCAGCGGTGAAAAGACCACGATATCATCGATTCGGTTGATGAACTCCGGACGGAAGTGGCGTTTCATTTCTTCCTCCACCTGTTTCTTCACATCTTCTTCTACCGTGCCGTCCTGGCGGATGTTATCGATCAGATACGGACTTCCGATGTTGGAGGTCATGATGACGATGGTGTTTTTAAAGTCCACGGTGCGTCCCTGATTGTCGGTGAGTCTGCCGTCGTCCAACAGCTGCAACAGGATGTTGAACACATCGGGATGCGCCTTTTCAATTTCATCGAACAGGATGACACTGTAGGGATGGCGGCGAACGGCTTCCGTCAGCTGGCCGCCCTCATCGTAGCCCACGTATCCCGGAGGCGCGCCCACCAGTCTGGACACGGAATGCTTTTCCATGTATTCCGACATATCGATGCGGATCATATTCCGTTCGGAATCGAACAAGGCCTCTGACAGCGCCTTTGCCAATTCCGTCTTGCCTACGCCGGTGGGTCCCAAAAAGATGAACGATCCGATGGGTCGGTTGATATCGGACAATCCCGCTCTGGAACGCAGCACCGCTTCCGCCACGGCTTCCACCGCCTGATCCTGACCGATCACACGCTGATGCAGCGTTTCTCCCAGACGCAGCAGCTTTTCCTTCTCGGCCTCTACCAGTTTGCTGACGGGAATTCCCGTCCACTTGGAAACGATTTCGGCAATCTCTTCTTCGCCCACCTGCTCTTTCAGCAGCTTGTGCTCCTCTGCCTGTTCCGCTCTGGCTTTCTCCTCCGCAAGCTTCTTTTCCAGCTGGGGCAGCGTTCCGTATTTCAACTGAGCCAGCCGTTCCAAATCGTAGCGGCGCTCCGCATCCTCCATCTGATGACGCACGTCCTCAATCTGCTGCTTTACGGCCTTTAACTCCGTAATTCCCTTCTTTTCCGCTTCCCATTGAGCGCGCATCTCCGCGTTGGAAGCCTTCCACTCGGACAATTCCTTTTCGATGTGTTCCAAACGAGCCTTGGAACCGTTGTCGCTCTCCTTGCTCAGCGCCTGCTTTTCAATTTCCAGCTGCATGATTCTGCGGGAGATCTCATCTAACTCTGCCGGCATGCTGTCGATTTCCATACGGATCATAGCCGCCGCCTCGTCCATCAGGTCGATGGCCTTGTCCGGCAAAAATCTGTCGCTGATATAACGGTCTGACAGCACGGCACAGGCAATCAGCGCGCTGTCGGTAATTCTCACGCCGTGATGGATTTCAAACCGTTCCTTCAGGCCGCGAAGGATGGAAATGGTGTCCTCCACCGTGGGTTGATCCACCAAAACCTTCTGGAATCGCCGTTCCAGGGCGGCGTCCTTTTCGATGTATTTTCTGTATTCATCCAGCGTAGTGGCGCCGATGCAGTGCAGCTCGCCTCTGGCCAATTTGGGTTTTAACAGATTTCCGGCATCCATGGAACCCTCCGTCTTACCGGCGCCCACGATGTTGTGGATCTCATCGATGAACAGAATGATTCTCCCTTCGGATTTTTCGATCTCGTTTAATACGGATTTCAGCCGTTCTTCAAATTCTCCGCGGAATTTTGCTCCCGCGATCAGCGCTCCCATATCCAGGGCATAAATGGTCTTATCTTTCAGTCCCTCCGGTACGTCGCCGTTGACGATTCGCTGCGCCAGACCTTCTACCACCGCCGTCTTGCCCACGCCCGGCTCGCCGATGAGAACCGGATTGTTCTTGGTGCGGCGGGACAAAATCTGGATGGTGTGACGGATCTCCGCGTCCCGTCCGATGACTGGATCCAGCTTCCCTTTTCTGGCCTGTTCCACCAAATCGCGTCCGTACTTCTCAAGTGCCTCGTAGTTATCCTCCGGATTCTGGGAGGTGACCCGCTGGTTTCCCCTCACCTTGCTGAGAACCTGCAAGAATTTATCCTTTGTAATTCCGTATTTTGCAAAGATCTGAGCCGCGGGCGTGTTCTTTTCATCCAACAAAGCCAGGTAGATATGTTCTACGCTGACGTATTCGTCCTTAAACTGCTCCGCCTTTTTCTCCGCATTCATCAAAAGCTGGGACAGCCTGCGGCTGGTGTAAAGGGAATCTCCGCCTCCCTGTACCTTGGGCAGCTGATCGATCTGACCGCTGACCTGCTCCGCCACTTCCTCCGGCCTGATCTCCATGTATTTCAGAAGCTTGGGAATCAACCCCTCCTCCTGCTGTAACAACGCCAGATGCAGATGCTCTGCCTCCATAGTCTGATTTCCCCGCTCAATGGCGATATTCTGACTGTCCATCACTGCGCTCTGCGCTTTTTCTGTCCATTTTTCAAAGTTCATTCCGCTTCCCTCCTTTATAGCAAATACCCCTTTTCCTATGCGGCAACGGCTTCGCCTATGCGTTGGCGAAAGGCCGCCGGCCGGCCGATGGTCAGCGGGTCTGACATTCCCCAAACACCCTCGGCTGATTTTGTTGTTAGCACTCATCGGCGAAGAGTGCTAACAACTCTATTCTCATAATACTCCTGCCGAAATCATTTTGCAAGCCTTTTCTTTTATTTTTTTATCTTGCGGTTTTCCCTCCTTCTCTGAGCCAGTTTGATCAGTTCCACCAGCGGAATCATCATGGCTCCCAGAAGCAGTGCTACCGCGTATTCCAGCAGATTGATGTGTTCAAATTCAAAGGCGGCGGCCAGGAAGGGCACGTAGATTACCGCCGTGGTCAGCGCAAAGGCCGCGGCCCCCGCTGCCCAAAGCCAGCGGTTGCTGTTTTCCATCTTGAAAATCGAACCCCTGCGGGATCTCATGTTAAAGGAATGAAAGATTTCAGCCATGGAGAGGGTCAAAAACGCCATGGTGGTACCGTCGGGACTATCCACCATTTCCCAGACGCCGGCTTCCATATAGTGACCGATGAAATAGGCCAAAAGCGTCACCGCCGACATGGCGATTCCCTGAAACACAATATCCACCGCCATACCTCCGGCGAAAATGCCCTCCTTTGCATCCCGGGGCGGCTGGCTCATGCTGTTTTTCTCCTTCCTTTCCATGCCCAGAGCCAAGGCCGGAAAGCAGTCGGTAATCAGGTTGATCCACAGCAGATGCGCCGGATGCAAAATGACAAAGCCCATCATGGTCGCCGCAAAGATGGAGACCACCTCCGACAGATTGGAGGATAACAGGAACTGAATGGCCTTGCGGATGTTGGAATAGATTCGCCTTCCTTCCTCCACTGCTGAGACGATGGTGGCGAAATTATCGTCCGCCAGCACCATGTCCGCCACGTTTTTCGTCACGTCGGTACCGGTGATTCCCATGCCGATACCGATATCGGCGCTTTTGATGGAGGGAGCATCGTTTACGCCGTCTCCGGTCATGGCGGTGACGTAACCCTTAGCGCGCCATGCGTTGACGATTCTCACCTTATGTTCCGGCTGAACGCGCGCATAAACGCTGTAATTTTCAATGGTTTCTTTCAGTTCTTCATCGGTGATGCCGTTTAACTGCATCCCCGTAATCGCCTGCTCCGGCCGTTCTAAAATTCCCAGTTCTTTGGCAATAGCTACCGCCGTATCCCGATGGTCGCCGGTGATCATCACGGGGCGAATTCCTGCGGTTTTACAGGTGTTCATGGCCTCCTTCACCTCCGGACGGATGGGATCGATCATGCCGGTAAGACCCAGATAACAAAGTTCCTGTTCCAAATAGTCCGCTTCGGCGCTTTCCGGCGCTTTCTCCCAGCCCCTTGCGGCGGCGCACAAAACTCGCAGCGCCTGATCGGCCATTTCCTTATTGGAATCTAAAATCCGCTGCCGCAGCTCCTCCGTCATCTCCACGGCTCTTTCTCCGTCCCACGCTTTGGTACAGCGCTTCAATACCACGTCGGGCGCTCCTTTGGTAAACTGCACCACAGTCCCTTCCTTCGTCTTGTGAACGGTGCTCATCATCTTTCGCATAGAATCGAAAGGCGCTTCGGAAATGCGGGGGTATTCCGCCGCAAGTTCTCCCTTGGGCATTTTTAACCCGGCGGCGTAATTCACCAGCGCGCACTCCGTCGGTTCGCCTACGGCTTCGCCGGTCTCATCCGGCACAGCGTCGGAACACAAGGCCATGGCCTTTGCCAGAAGCGTTTCGTCCTCGCCCCGATATTCCATGACGGTCATCTTATTTTGGGTCAGGGTTCCCGTCTTATCGGAGCAGATGATCTGGGCGCATCCCAGAGTTTCCACGGCGGTGAGCTTGCGAACCACGGCGTTTCGCTTGGACATATTGGTCACGCCGATGGAAAGCACGATGGTCACCACCGCAGCCAATCCCTCGGGAATCGCGGCTACCGCCAGACTGACGGCCACCATGAAGGAATCGATCATGGCGGGGACGGTCAAATGGGGATAGATGCGCAGCACATCTACCGCTAAAATAAAAGCGCAGATCAGCAAGACCAATACGCTCAGGATCTTGCTCAGCTGACCCAGTTTCTGCTGCAGCGGCGTTTTCCCCTCCTGCGCTTTGGTCAGCGCATCGGCGATCTTGCCCATTTCCGTATCCATTCCCGTGGCGGTGATCACCGCCTTACCCCGGCCGTAGACCACGGTGCTTCCCATGTAGACCATGTTTTTACGGTCCCCCAGAGCCACATCCGCGGCATTTCCCAAGTCGATGGTCTCCGCCGTCTTGTTCACCGGTACCGATTCTCCGGTGAGCGCCGCTTCTTCGATCTTCATGCTGGCGCATTCGATTACGCGGCCGTCGGCGGGAACGGCGTCGCCGGCCTCTAAAATCACCACGTCTCCGGGAACCAGTTCCTCGCTTCTCACCACGGTTTGGATCCCGTCCCGCAGCACCTTGGAAGTAGCCGCCGCGATTTCCTGCAGCGCCTCGATGGCCTTTTCCGCCTTGCTCTCCTGGAAGACGCCCAGCACGGCGTTGATGATGACCACGGTCATAATGATGATGATATCCGCAAAGGATTCACCGGAATACAGAGAGGTGATTCCCGACACGATAGCGGCGGCGATCAGGATGATGATCATAGGGTCAGCCAACTCCTTGAGAAAACGCTGCCAGAGGGTTGCCTTCCTGCCCTCGGCCAAACGGTTCCTTCCGTGAGCCGCAAGCCTTTCTTCCGCCTCCTGCGCAGCAAGTCCCCGAGGGGACGTATCCTTTTCTTCCATTATTTTTTCAACATCGGTCAAATATTCTTTCACAGTGTTTCCTCCCTTTTTCGCGGCTTTTCCGAAACAAAAAGACCCATATACAGTAGTATCTCCTCTGCATATGAGTCTCATTCTCTATAGATAAGCCAGACGAAGCCGTCTTGTTGTTGACTTTATCTCGCAAAGGCGCAAGCCGACGCGCCCCGCGGAATTACTCCCCCACTGGGTATTTTGTTTTTTTAACTGTAATACATAATATCAAACGTGCCTGAAAAGCGCAACCGTTTTCGGAAATTTTCCCGAATTTAAACGGGGCTGGCCAGCAGCAGATAAACCCAGGGCAGCTTCATCACCGTCCCGTAGAGAAAATCCGCAAAGAACATCAGCGGCATGGTGATCAGCCGGCTGGGAATGTTAAATACCACAAGCAGGATCAGAACCATCAGTCCCTTGTTGTAGATGGTATGATAAATTTCCCTCTCCCGAAAGCCGATCACATTGGCCAGCACGTTAAATCCGTCCAGCGGCGGGCAGGGAATCAGGTTGAATGCCATGAGTACCAGATTGATCCAGCAGATTTTCATCAGGATGTACAACAAAATGCCGCCCATGGTACCGATGCAGAATATGGGCACCGTCACCAGCATGATCTTGATGACGATTCCCACCACCATGGCGATGAACAGATTCATGGTGACGCCGGCAAGTCCCACCAGGATCTCACCCCGCCGAATGTTCTTGTAATACAGGGACTCGATGGGAACGGGACGTCCCCAGCCAAAGCCCAAAAAAGTCAGCGACAGAAACCCGATGGGATCGATGTGTGCCGTAGGACTTAAAGACACGCGGCCATGGGCTTCCGGCGTGGGATCTCCCAAAAGCTGCGAAACCTTGGCATGAGCAAATTCATGAAAAGAGATACCGATCAGGATGGCCGGCAACGTAAGCAGCGTCTCCATCGTCCAGTCCATAGCCGCGGCGGTGAAAGATCCTTCGCTGTTGGCCAAATCTACAATGCGCTCCAACACTAATAGAAGCGCTAAAATCAATACCACAGAAAAATTAGATAGCCTTTTCTTCAAATACTTTCTCCTCTACATTTGATGTTCAGCACAGGATTCCAGTGCTTCTTTACCAGTATATCGCGTTTTTTATCAAAAAGCCATAGCACATATTTACTTGTACTGAAATAACATATAGTAACAAATCTAAATACGAGGTGAACGAACCATGGCCATTCATACTTACAAGTGTCCCGAGTCCGCGTGTATGGAAATTTACACCGTAAAATCCGGCGACACTCTCTACGCTATTTCTCAGGCGTACGGTATTCCCGTAGCCCAGCTGATGCAGGTGAACCGCATCCTGAATCCGTACAATCTCAAGGTGGGGCAGAAAATCTGTATCCCCGTAAAATCCCCCAATCGTCCCCAGTGTCCGCCGTCTACACCGCCGACACCTTCCACACCCCCGACGACGACACCGCCGACCCCCTCCACACCGTCCACGCCGTCCACACCGGCTCCCTGCGACGGCACCACTCATACCATCGTCAAAGGCGATACGCTGTATATGATCGCCAAGCGTTACGGCGTCACGCTGGATGCGCTGATGAGGGCCAATCCCCAGATGGATCCCTACAATCTGCGGGTAGGCGATAAGATCTGCGTTCCCATGGCTCCCGACGAAGGGGATTCCAAACCCTCCATGCCGCCATGCTACGGCGGGAGAGCCTATGCCACCCAGCGCGGCGATACGCTGACCCGCATTTTGGAGCGCTTCGGCCTGACCTACGGCCAGCTTCTGGCGGCAAATCCCGATATCGACTTTGAAGATTCGCTGGAAAATCTGACCCTGTGCATTCCTCAGGATACCGCTGACGACCAGTGCATCCAACGCTAC
>CANEEC010000079.1 GCA_947426455.1 uncultured Clostridia bacterium
GATGAGGCACACCGTGGTCTGCACCGGCGTCAAAAGGCCGCGGGAGACCAGCGAAAACAGATAGGCGGCGCCTAAATCCCGCTTTACGATGCATATGAACAACAGGGTGGCGGCCTGGGGCGGCAGGTGAAGCAGGTTGTCTGTAATAGGCAGCAGCCACTGATGAATCAGTGGAAAGCCGTCGAAGTAGTTCAGCAGGGAAATCAGCGCGCTGACCATCACGAACAGCGGACCTGCGTCGGTGAGAAAGGCCTTGGATTTCAGCAGCGTCTTTCGCAGCACGTTGGAGGTCCGGGGCAGGCGAAGCGGCGGCAGGGTGAGGAACAGGGGAGAGGGAGAGCCGGGAAGCAGAGCGTTTGCCGCCATAGCGATAAGGAAAAACAGGACGAAAATGACCAGCAGGTAACATAAAAGCAGCGTCGGCGGCAGCGTGTGCGCTACGGCCATGATGATGGCAAGCTGGGCGGAGCAGGGAATGGCGGTGCAGAGCAGCAGGGCGCAGAGGAACCGTTCCCGCCGCGAGCTTAAAATTCGCGTAGAGATCAGCGCCATGGTGATGCAACCAAAGCCGGAGAGCATGGGAATCACCGCTTTTCCGTTGAGGCCGAGAGAGGAAAAGAGGCGGTCGGTGAGCACGGCCAGACGGGGAAGCAGACCGGAATCCTCCAGCAGCGCCATGACCAGATAAAAACCCAGCACCAGCGGAAGCAGGAGTCCCAGCAAATACGAAGGCACCATGGTGAGAAGCCCGTATTCGCCAAGCAGGAGCGAGCCGGCCAGACTATCCTGAGAAAGAAGGGGCGCAAACAGTCGGGTAACGCCGTGATGCCAGAGCTGATCCGTGAGAAAACCCTGAGTGAAACCCACCACGGTCTGGGACAAAAATTGTCCTAAAAAGAACCAGAGGCCGGCCAGCAGGAGCGCCAGAAGAAAAAGGCTGCCTAAAGGATGGAAAATCAGGCGATCCAGCGGATGGATCAGGGCGTGTCCGGAAGAAACTTCCGGCGCCGGATCGGTGCAGCAAAGATGAGCCAGGTAAGCGGCGCGGCGCTGCAGACGGCGGGAATCTTCGGACGCGCCCAAGGAATCCGGTGCATTTGCCGAATCCGGCGCGTTCGACCAGTCCGGCGAGAATTCGCCGGTTGCCTGAGAAAAGCGACGATTCATGACGGCTGCCAAAAGCTCTTCGACGCCCCGGTTTTCGGCGGCGGAGACGGTAAGGACGGGGATGCCCAGCTGAGCGGAGAGACAGTCCGCATCCAGCCGGATTCCGGAACGCTCCACCATGTCCATCATATTGATCACCAAAAGCATGGGCTTGTGAAAGGACAGAAGCTGCAGTGTGAGAAACAGATCCCTTTGCAGGGTGGTACCGTCCACTACGTTGATGATGCCGTCGCATCTCTTTATGGCGGCTTTTGCCACAGTTTCCTCCTCGTTGAGGTCGGTGAGACCGAAGACGCCGGGAGTATCGCAGACCATGAGATCGCCGCACATTCCCCAGGTCATGTCCACGGTGGTTCCGGGATAGTTGGACACCTCGGCGTATGCTCCGGTGAGACGATGAAAGACGACGGATTTTCCCACGTTGGGGTTTCCGGCCAGGACTACGGTGTTCATAGGTTTACCTCCACGATAATCTGTTTTGCCAGACGGCGGCCGATGGCAATCATCTGGCGCTGCAGCTGAAGCACCACCGGCCCGCCGGGAAGTACGAAGGCGCAGCGGGCGAGGGAACCCAGGTCAAGCCCCAGACGCTGGGCGCGGAGAAAGACGGTTCCCGGGGGAAAGTAGGAAATGGTAAGAAGGTCGCCGGGGCGGGCATTGGATAATTTCATAGTTACTCCTTTGGAACGAACAAGCGTTTTCATTTATAGAAATAATATGGTATACTATATGTACGAGCTTTAGCTCAAAACTATGAAGGAGAACATCTATGGAATTTACATTTGATGTGGCCGCTCTGCTGTCGCTTGTGACGCTGTTCGCCGTGATGGGTTGTCTTTTACAGGTGACGGAATTGCGCCGCCAGCTGCGGGAAAATCAGCGGATGGAGCAGGAACGGGATCAGAAGATGAGTGAAGAATTGAATCGCCTTCGTCAGGAGCTGGTGCAGTATATGCAGACCAGCTTTCAGGGACTGGGCGATCTGATGGCGACAGGACAGCAGCAATCGGCGCAGCAGCAGAACCTTCGGCTGGAGGAACTGCTGAAGCAGATGGAATACATGCGCCAGACCGTGGAACACCGCTTGATGAGGATTCAGACAGATAACGAAAAGCGGCTGGGTGAAATCAGAGATACGGTGGATGAAAAGCTGCAAAAGACGTTGGAGGATCGCATCGGCCAGTCCTTTCAGCTGGTCAGCCAGCGGCTGGAACAGGTGTATCGGGGATTGGGCGAGATGCAGACCCTGGCCAGCGGCGTAGGCGATCTGAAAAAGGTGCTGTCCAATGTAAAGACCAGAGGCATCTTAGGGGAGATTCAGCTGAGCGCCATTTTGGAGCAGATTCTGTCACCCCAGCAGTATGACACCAACGTGGCAACCCGTCCCAACGGCAAGGAGCGGGTGGAGTTTGCGGTGCGGCTTCCGGGAGAAGGGGACAGGTCGGTATACCTGCCCATCGACGCCAAGTTCCCGTCGGACACCTACGCCAGACTGGACGAGGCTTACGGAAGCGGCGACCAGGCGCGGATTGCAGAGGCCGGAAAGCTGTTCGAGGCGAAGCTGAAGGCCTTTGCCAAGGACATTCACGATAAGTATGTGGAACCGCCCTATACCACGGATTTCGCCATCATGTTTCTGCCGGTGGAAAGCCTCTATGCCGAGGCCGTGCGCCGGGGCATGGTGGAGACGCTGCAGAGGGAATACAAGATCAATATCGCAGGCCCCACCACCATGGCGGCGCTGTTGAACAGCCTGCAAATGGGCTTCCAAACGCTGGCCATTCAGAAGCGCTCCGGTCAGGTGTGGGACGTGTTAGGCGCGGTAAAGACGGAATTCGATAAGTTTGGAACGGTGCTGGCGGCGGCGCAGCAGCGGCTGAACCAGGCCAACACCGAGCTGGATAAGCTGGTGGGCGTACGAACCAGAAAGATTCAGCGTCAGCTCCGGGACGTGACGGCGCTGTCGGAGCGGGAAAGCCGCGACCTGCTGGACGAATACGGCCTGTCGGAACCGGAAATCATAGAGAGAGAAGAAAGCGAGGGGGAACGTCCATGAGCGTATTTGTCATAAGCGACTTGCATCTGGCGCTTTCCGTGGAAAAACCCATGGACATCTTCGGGGGCGCCTGGATCAATCACACGGAAAAGGTGAAGGCGCGCTGGCTGGATCTGATCCGCCCCGAGGATCACGTCATCATTGCCGGAGATATCTCCTGGGGACTGCATCTTGCGGAAGCCATGGACGATCTGCGCTGGATCGAAGCGCTTCCCGGAACGAAATACATGGTGAGGGGCAACCACGATCTGTGGTGGACGTCCCTTTCCAAGATGACCGGACTGTTTGAGACCATCCGTTTCATTCAGAATGTCAGCTATGAAACCGATGATTTTCTCGTGGGCGGCAGCCGCGGCTGGGTCTGTCCCGGATCGGAGGGGTTTACCCCGGAGGATCAGAAAATCTACAAGCGGGAACTGATACGGCTGGGTATGTCCCTTGCGGATATGGATAAAAAAGACCCCCGGCGCAGGAAGCGGCGCATCGGCGTTTTGCACTTCCCGCCCACCAACGAGAGGCTGATGGACAGCGAGTTTATGGAACTGTTTCAGCAGTACGGGGTTTCCAAGGTGGTCTACGGCCATCTTCACGGAAAAGATGCGTATAAAAACGGATTTCAGGGTATGAAAAACAATGTAGAATACATTTTGACCTCCTGCGACAGGCTGAACTGCACGCCGCTGCGGCTGTGGTAACAGCGAAACCGCTTTGCAGGGGCAGGGGAAAGGAGAAACCATGAAACGAGTTACGGTGATCGTGCTGGACAGTCTGGGCTGCGGGGAACTTCCCGACGCAGCCACATACGGCGATGCGGGCGCTCACACCATAGATCATATCGCCCGCGCCATGAAAGAATGCGGAGGATGGAACATTCCTCACATGAAGGCGCTGGGACTGGGAAATATTGCGGGAATTTGCGGTGTGGAACCGGAAAGAGAGCCTGCGGGCGCTTACGGACGGCTGGGAGAGGCCTCCAACGGGAAGGATACCATCACCGGCCACTGGGAAATCGCGGGCCTTTTGACGAAGGAACCCTTCCAGACCTTCGAACACTTTCCGGAGGAATTCATTCGGGAATTCGAAGGACGTACGGGGATGAAAACCATGGGAAATTACGCCGCCTCCGGAACGGAGATCATCCAGAAGCTGGGCGAGGAACAAAAAGCCACAGGAAAGCTGATCGTCTACACTTCGGCGGACAGCGTGTTTCAAATTGCCGCCAACACGGCGGTGATCCCTCTGGAAAAGCTGTACCGGTGCTGCGAAATCGCAAGAGAATTGTTGGCGGGAGCGTGGCAGGTGGGCCGCGTCATCGCCCGCCCCTTCACGGAGGAAAACGGCGTGTATACCCGAACGGCGGATCGCAGGGACTATGCGGTATCGCCTCCCGCGCCGACCATGATGGACATGGTGAAGGAGGGCGGCCAGACGGTGGTTGCCATAGGGAAGATTCATGATATTTTCAACGGTTGCGGCATGACGGAAAGCCTGCACAATGAGAATAACATGGACGGCGTAAATCACACCATTTGCGCATTGAAGCGGGATTTCGGCGGACTGATCTTCACCAATCTGGTGGATTTCGATTCGCTGTACGGCCATCGCAGAGATCCGGTGGGTTACGGCAGGTGTCTGGAGGAATTCGACGCGCGGCTTCCGGAAATCTATGACGCTATGGGTGAGGAAGATCTTCTGATTCTCTGCGCCGATCACGGAAACGACCCGGTACACAGCGGCTGGAATCACACGCGGGAGTACGTTCCCGTCTTAATCTGCGGAAAGCCTGTAACATCCGGAGTGGATTTGAAAACCAGAGCGACGTTTGCGGATATCGGCGCTACGGTGTGCGATTATCTGGGCGTGGCTCCTACGGCTATAGGGCATAGCTTTTTAAATGAGATTTTAAAATAACCGGGCGGCGGAAAGGAAGTGCAGGCCATGACTATGTATGAAATCATCGAAAAAAAGCGGGATGGAAAGAAACTGACAAAAGAGGAAATGGAATTTTTCATCCAGGGGTATACGAAGGACGAGGTGAAGGATTATCAGGCGTCGGCGCTTTTGATGGCCATGTTTTTAAAGGGTCTCGATGAGGAGGAAACCTTCTGGATGACGGACGCTATGCGCCGTTCCGGAGAGACGGTGGATCTGTCCATGATTCCCGGAATCAAGGTGGATAAACACAGCACCGGCGGCGTGGGAGATAAGACCACGCTGATCGTAGCGCCGCTGGCGGCTGCCTGCGGCGTTCCCATAGCCAAAATGTCGGGCCGCGGTCTGGGTTTTACCGGCGGCACGGTGGACAAGATGGAATCCATTCCCGGATTTCGCACTTCTCTGAAACCGGAGGAATTTCTGGAGCTGGTAAAGACGGTGGGCATGTCGGTCATCGGTCAGACGGCGCACATCGCCGCGGCGGATAAAAAGCTGTACGCCCTGCGGGATGTGACGGCCACCGTGGACAACATGTCGCTGATCGCCGCCAGCATCATGAGCAAGAAGCTGGCCTCCGGCAGCGACGCCATCGTTTTGGACGTAAAGACGGGAGACGGCGCTTTCATGGAGCGTCAGGAGGACGCGGAGGCTCTGGGACGGCTGATGGTAGCCATGGGCGAGGCCGCCGGAAAGAAGACCGCAGCCGTTATCACCGACATGAACCAGCCTTTAGGAAAGGCTGTGGGAAACGGTCTGGAGGTCATGGAGGCCATCGACGTTTTGAAGGGCTGCGGTCCGGAGGACATTACGGAACTGGCGCTGACGCTGGCCGGTCTGATGATCTGCGCCGGAGAAAAGGCGGCTACGCCCGAGGAAGGACGGCAGATGGCGTCGGAGGCCTTAAAAAGCGGCCGTGGACTTGAGAAGCTGCAGCAGTTCATCCGTGGACAGGGTGGTGATGACGGGGTGATTCGGGATTACGGACGGTTTCCTCAGGCGGCTTATCATCGTCAGGTGGTCTGCGAAAGGGACGGCTTCGTGGAGAGTTTGAAGGCGCGGACCGTGGGCATAGCCTCCCAGCACGCGGGAGCCGGACGGCAGACCAAGGAGGATTCCATCGACCTGTCGGCGGGAATCCTGTTAAAGCGCAAGGTGGGCGACGCCGTGAAGAAGGGCGAGCTGCTGGCAGAGGTCATGGGCAACGACCCGAAAAAAGTGGAACTGGCTGCGGAGGAAGTAAAGAGGGCGTTTATCATCGGAGCAGGGGCTGTAACGGCGCCGCCTCTGGTGAAAAAGGTGCTGATGAGCGGCAAATAAGAGAAGAAAGAAAATTACCTTAGACTTTCTCAGAGGGTTATGGTATGATTTACTATAGATCAATATAATGGTCATTGCTTTATTGCAATGAAAGTAAAAGACTATGACAGAAAAACGTATGCCGTAAAGGCGAGGAGGAAATCATGTCTGTAAAAATTGGTATTAACGGGTTTGGCCGTATCGGTCGTGTGGCGTTTCGCGTGGCGATGGCCGATCCTGAAATAGAGATCCGCGGAATCAACGTGAGAAACGCGGATCTGGATTATATGGTCTATATGGTAAAATACGATTCTATCTTCGGCCGTTTTCAGGGCAGCGTTGAAAAGTACGATAAAGGCATCGTGGTCAACGGTGTGAAGATTCCTGTCTACAGCGAGTCCGACGCCACCAACATTCCCTGGGCAGAATGTGGCGCCCAATACATTGTGGAAGCTACCGGCGCTTACGTAACCACAGAGAAGTCCCTGCAGCACGTGGCTGCCGGCGCCAAGAAGGTCATCATCTCCGCTCCTGCCAAGGATAAGGAGACTCCCACCTTCGTTATGGGCGTCAATCACGAGACCTATACCTCCGATATGCAGGTGGTTTCCAATGCTTCCTGTACCACAAACTGCCTGGCTCCTCTGGCTAAGGTCATCGAGGATCATTTCGGAATCGAACAGGGACTGATGTCCACCATCCACGCGGCTACGGCGAAGCAGAAGGTAGTGGACTGCCGTTCGTTAAAGGATTGGAGAACCGGCCGTTCCGTATTCGGCAACGTAATTCCTTCCTCCACCGGTGCGGCAAAGGCAGTTGCTCTCGTCATTCCTTCTCTGAAGGGAAAGATGACGGGCATTTCCTACCGCGTACCCACAGCAGACGTATCCGTGGTGGACTTGAACGTGATGCTGAAGAAGGGTACCAGCTACGAAGAAATCTGCGCTGTTGTGAAAGAAGCATCCGAAACATATATGAAGGGCATCATCGAATACGTG
>CANEEC010000080.1 GCA_947426455.1 uncultured Clostridia bacterium
GAAACAGAAGAATGTATTTCCGAAAACGCCTGTTGGAATTTGAATTTAAGCGATGGATGGGTGTACTACAGAAATCAAACTGACCGAGGCAACTTGTACCGAATCGATTGCGAAAGCGGGGAAGAACAAAAAATCGCAGATGGAAATATCGCAGACATCAATGTTATCGAAAACACCGTCTACTTTAGAAGGGTTGTAGTGGCAGAGGATGGCCACCCTGAGGGTTATTATAAATTTGATCTGGAAAATTGGGAGGAAGAAGAATGGCTTATTGAGGAATGGAGTAGAGCGAGCTTGTAAAAAGGAAGTATCATGAAAAGGGGCGGAGCAATCCGCTCCTTTTCGCATTTTGCACAGAAGCAATGAAATAGCTACCAATCCCTTTCGGTTCTGTGCTATACTCGATTTAAGAAACCGCCGGCGGCTTTACCAAGAGCTACGGATACAACATCGGCGATTTCAAGACCAGCTTTACGGTCAAAAAAGGAAACGATACGAAGACAAGCCAGACCTTCACCTATGACGATCTGGGACAGCTGGCAAGCGTCAGCGGCAACGGCGTTTCGGCCACGTACACTTACGACGCCAACGGCAATCTGGCCAGCGCCGTCCTGGGAAATGGCGTTGTCCAGACGTATTCCTATAACCAATCCAACCAGATCACCCAGACGACAGCGAAGAAGGGCAGCACCGTTCTTTCTTCCTACAGTTACGGATACGATTTGGCCGGACGCAGAATCAGCGCATCGGATTCGGGCAAAACGACGCAATACACCTACGATCTTCTCGGACGGTTGGCAGCAGAGACGACGCCGGAAGGAACGACTTCCTTTACGTATGACGCCCGGGGAAACCGACTGACCTCTACCGCAGGCGAAGTCACCACGACCTATGGGTACGATCTCAACAACCGGATGCTGACCAGCGCTGCAAACGGCGTAACCACCACGTACACCTATGACGACAATGGAAACACCCTGTCGGCGCAGGAAGGAACCGCCGCGGCGAAACAGTACAGCTACAATGCCGCAAACCAGCTGACCGGCTACACCGACCCCGCGGAAAGCATCACGGCTGCCTATACGTATCAGCCGGACGGCCTGCGAAAGAGCAAGACGATAGACGGCGCTACCACCGACTTTGTCTGGGACGGACAGCAGCTGGCCTTGGAAGAGACCGGCAGCGCATCCACCGTCTACATTCGCGGTCTACAGCTGATTGCGCAAACCGGCGGGACTGCCGCAAGCGACGCCCTGTACTATCTGCACGACGGCCACGGAAGCGTAACCCGCCTTACCAATTCCGCAGGAACCATCACCGGCAACTACCAGTACGACGCCTTCGGCAACCAGGAAAATTCCGCGGACGACAGCAACCCGTTCCGGTATTGCGGGGAATACTTTGATTCGGAAATGGGATCGTATTATCTCAGAGCGAGAAATTATACACCTGCGTTGGGTCGATTTACCCAAGAAGACCCCATCAAAGATGGCGATAATTGGTATGTTTACTGTGGAAATAATCTGGTAAGTAATGTAGATCCTATGGGCTTAGAAGCGCAATTAGATGAGTATATTAAAGCTAACTATTCTGGTATGAAAACCGTCACATTGGCGATACTACGTCCTGTTGCTAATTCAAGAGATGCTGCTGTAATAAAAAATGGTAAATTACAGAATGGACATTCGTTTATAAGATTGGATAATGGTGATGGAGATGTGCAATACGTCGGGTTTGCGCCTGAATATAAGAGCATGGTTTCTATGATTTTAGGTACGGATATTTCGGGGAAGTTTGTGGATGATAACGAGACAGAGTGGAATGTTGCAAAAGTTTATATGTTGACAGATGAACGTTATACTGCTGTAAATGATTATATCAGAAAAGTACAGAAAAAAGAGCCAAAGTATAACATTGAAACCTATAATTGTACGACTTTTGCAGTTCAAACTGTAATGGTAGGGGGTGCAACAGGTAGTTTTATGAGAGTAAAAAAACACAACTGGACGTTGCCTAACGATATGAAACAACAATTGGAAAACTACCAAGCGCTTCCAAAGCTCTGTCCTCCGGGTGCTGCAACCTGGCTTATAAGTAATACAATGGGGAATTTTTATGGTTATACACCTGCTGATGCGGCTCAAGATTTAAAATCTTCGGAGGGATTAGTGTTATTAAAGTATAATGGCTCACTTAAAACAATGACAAATACAGTTTATTTCACAGGACAATGAGGAGGATATTAGGCATTATGAAAAAGAAAATGTTAAATACCATGAAAGTGATAGCATGGTTTTCATGTTGCCTGATATGCATAGTTATTTTTATTGGTGTCCTCATGTTCTATCAACTCAGCCAAATTCAAATGCGGTGGTCGAAAGATTATGCAACAATGTATGTCGATGAGGAAGATATAATAAATGCGATGGCAATGGTTTCTCCGTCCGAAAAATATTCAGCATTATTATTGATAGATATTGAAATGAGGCAGCAGATCGTAAATTATATGGAGAAAAACAATTATAAGCTGAAAAGTGGGAAACAGGAATTTGTCAAAGAGGATCCCTCTTTTGAAGAACTGATTAATGATGACTTTCAATTTGAAAAAATTGAAAAATAGGGAGTAATTGCTAGAGATAAAGAGAGGCGGAAGAATCTGCCTCTTTTTATGTCTTTATGTTAGGGATGAGTTTATGCGGGTCGTTTTAGAAAATAGTTGATAAATCCCTCTGACTTCTATGGTATAGTTGACATGAGATGAAAGGAAATACAGCTATGGTAAAAATAAAGTGGTTAGTTGCTGACGATGATATCTGTCATTTCGGCGACGAAGGATTTGAAGAATTCGATGATGTTAGAATAATAGATGGCCATTTTCTGTTGACTGTCAATCAAAATGAGGCCGGAGAATATAATCAGGCGTTAATTGATGCCAACTGGACGGAGGGCGGTATCGATGATGTTTTCTATTGGTTAGATCAATTGATCAAGGGTCTTATTGTAATAAGGCAAGGGAAGGAATATCGTTTCTTTATTATTTCAGATCTCGATTGCAACTTAGTTATGGAAGAGGAAAAGGAAAAAGTAAAAATAACCAAAATTCGTTCACGTGGAGAAGAAACGATGCTGGAATGGATAGAAATTGCTGAATTAAAAGAATTTGAGGAGGAAGTGTGTCGAAGCAGCAGAGAATTACTGGAATGGATTCGTGAGAACAATCCAAGAATTTTGAGTTCCCAAACTATGATGGAATTTAAACACAATTTAAATGAAATTGAAGCAGATATGTGGAAGAAGAAATGGTGTGAAGGGGGCGGAGAAATCCGCCTCTTTTTATAACTTACGCTAAAGATGTCAAAATAGTTAGTTAATCTTTTTCGGTTCTGTGTTATAGTTGATTTAAGAAATGACGGCTGAAATGAAAGAATCCTGATGATAACCCGAACATTGACTTTACAGCCTAAATTTCGCAGAAATGGTTCCATACGAAGAGGGTGGGATAATGAAACAATCTAATAGTCGGATTGCCATATGGAAAGGTATCGGTAATGGTTTCATTTGCGCACTGTTTATCAATATCTTCATTATTATGTCGCTATATGTAGATTTTCCATCGTGCCTATATTATTTCATGGGTGTGCCGCTTGCTATAACTACATATTTATATTTAAGGCAAAGAAAAATGACGCTTTTCTTTGTTTCTTTGGGAAGCTGCGTTTTGGCTTTTGTAATGATAGTAATACTTATATCCATGGCAAACGTGATCCAGGTATGGTATTCATATATTTACCCGGATGTAGGAAAAATGTCTGCTGGTGAAGGTTTTGCAATTATGGTGATATATTTATATCATTTGATATGGATTGTTTTAGGAACGATTGCAGCATTCATTCAAACTGTATTTAATCAAAGATAGTCCCGTATTTTAATTTCATTGTCATATGTAATCATGGAGGAGCAAAACATATGGAAGAAAAACGAATCAAAGAGGAAATTTTAAATCTGGATTGGAATAACGAGGAAGAGGTGCAGAAGCGCGCCATCGAGTTCCTTTCAAAGATAGATCCAAAATATTATCATTTGATCTTCTCGGAAGGATATAAACAAACATGGGAAAATTCCATGGAAATCGTAAGACGCATCGGATATCCTCAGAATATCCCCTTTATTCCGGATTTGCTTCAAATGATGCAGGATATCAATTGGCCTGGGGCGCGGATGGCAGTGGACATTTTATGCGCTATGGATTTGGATGTGCTGCAACCCCAGTTAGAACGTACTATCACGACAGCATTCAATGATAATGATGATATGTGGTTGATGGGGTTAGATATTTTGGTTGAAGAATGGGCAGAAGTGCACGGAACCCGTTTTCCGCTTGCGGATATATTTTATGAACAGTTAAAAACATGGGATCCCGGTGACAGCGATGTGAATATTGATTTTACTGTGAAACCAGTGTAGTACGATTTCAGAAAGGGGCGGAGAAATCCGCCTCTTTTCGTAACCTGCGCAAAGAATGCCAAAATAGTTAGCCAATCTTTTTCAGTTATGTGTTATAGTTGATTTAAGAAATAGCCATGAAAAATTCTTCGTCCCGTAAATATGGGATCGATATGGCGGAACAGGGCAGGTGATAGATTTGAAGAAAATAATAGGATTGTTCTCCTTAATATCAATTCTGATCTTCTCCGCCTGTAACTCACAGGAAGATGTGATACAGGACGGAACCATTGGTAATTCAGTTGGAAATATAAAAAATGGCGGCTATATAGTGAAATACAAGGATGATTACTTGTATACCAATTCTCTTGATTATGATCATTTGTATATTGTTGACCAAGAGGGAAAGAATTACAGTGTTGCCGGAGGACATTACTATTATGAAATGAATCTATATGGCGATGATATCTATTATACTTCGGGAGCTCCCGGTTGGATTTGGAAGTTTTCAATCGAAAATAAAACAAATAAAATAATTGTTATGGACTTGGCCTCGAATTTAATCGTCAGCAATAATCGAATGTTTTATATCCGTTCACGCGACAATGATTGGGGAAAATTGTATTCGTGCAATTTAAATGGGAAAGATCGCAGGCTGTTGGCTGAAAATGTTGGGAATTTCTGCGTCGATCACGGTATGATATTTTACTGCGATAGTGAAAATAACAATTCTTTAACCTGTATGCAGGTAAACGGTGAAGAAAAGAGGAAGATAAATTCTTCATATGCCAGAGATATCAATGCGACAGACAGGTTTTTAGTGTATTTTGATCACAATAGGGAAGACAAGATGTTTCGGCTGGATTTGGAGGATGAAACAGAAGAATGTATTTCCGCAAACGCCTGTTGGAATCTGAATTTAAGCGATGGATGGGTGTACTACAGAAATCAAACGGAACACGGCAACTTGTATCGAATCCATTGCGAAAGCGGAGAAGAGCAGAAAATCGCAGATGGAAATATCGTAGATATCAATGTAATAGGAAATAACGTTTATTTTAGAAGGGTTATAGTAGCAGAGGATGGTCATCCTGTGGGTTATTATAAATTTGATTTGGAAAATTGGGAGGAAGAAGAGTGGCTTATTGAGGAATGGCGTAGAGGGAATTCGTAAAAGAGGGAATATCAGGGAAAGAGGCGGAGCAATCTGCCTCTTTTCGCATTTTACACGGAAAGCAATGAAATAGCTACCAACCCCTTTCGGTTCTGTGTTATAGTTGATTTAAGAAACGGCCATTGAAGGAGCGAATATTATGTATATGGGTTGCTGCTCATTCCTGCATCGCAATTGGGAGGGTAACTATGTCAAAATACCGGACGAAGTTATATATCAATGCGAATTTAGATAAGAATGAAATTATATTTTCGGGTATTGAATTTCGAGAGGTAATTCAGTATCTGCACCCTGCCCTGAACAATCTGTTATTGTTGAAAGGGAATTATATTGGAGATGATTGTAAGCATAATTTCGAATTGATTGAAGGCAAGGAATCCATTAAACAATTGGCCGCAGGCAACATCTACGATTATGGAGATTTTTGTTTTGTGGATTTTGAACAGATTTCGGATGTCGAAAAGCTGACGGATCTTGATATTTCGGAATTGTTATTTTTATCTCATATGCGAAGACCGATGAAAAGGGCATTTTTTGAACGAATCAATAACAGGTTTGCATACTTGGCACATGATGACGGGTGGTACTGCAAATTGTATTGCAGGAATTTTAACGAATTTTCAACTGTATGCGCAGGTAAAATCACAAATTCTATAGAAAAGTGGGTTCGAAAGAAGATTTGCAATATCGATGAAGCTATACAGCGTTTATTGTTGGATTTCGCGGAAATGGGGACGCTGATTGACTTGGATGACACAGAAATTCATGATGATAAGTATGCGGTTCATGTATACACAGTGGGAAAATATACCGATATGGATATCGTATTAAATAATTTGAATTCGTTAAAAGCAAACGCATCACATCATATAGAATTATGTTATAAAGAATCCACGTGGACGGTAAAGGAGATGTAGCTATGGTAAAAATAAAATGGTTTATCGCCGATGAAGACGTTCGCAATTTCAGTGCCAAGGAATTTGATGCACGGCATCATGAATCGCTGTGGGGTTATTTTTCGCTGACCGTTAATCAAAGAGAGATAGGAGCATATCCTCAAGAGTTAATTGATGCCGGTATTCTGAATAAAGAAGATAATATTTTTTACTGGTTTGTGAATTTGGCCCAAGGTATTATTGAGACGAGAAAAGGAAATCAACATTGCTTCAATATCCTTTCGGAGGGTTTTGGTGTTCTTGTCATGGAAAGGCGGGGTGAAAAAATAGAAATCGATAGGATTCACACGCCTCTTGAAGAACCTTCGGAAATATTATGGGAAGAAGTTGTCGGATGCAAAGAATTGGAAGAGGAAGTGCTCAGAAGCGGCCGCGAGTTGTTGGCCTGGATGAATGAGAATACTCCAGGGTTGATGAATTCCAGAAGTGTGGCTCATCTGAAATACTACCTGAATGAAATTGAACATCCGCAAAACATGCCTTTCATTCCGGACTTACTTCGGATGACAAGGCCGTATTTTGAAGCGGTGATGAAAGTGAATTTTTTATCGACTGTGGATTTTGAGGTATTACAGCCTCATTTAAAAACGGCAATCGCAGAGGCATCCGAGGATAATGATACGGCATGGCTGGGCGGACTAAAGCTATTGATTGAGCAATGGGAGATAGTACACAAAACCCATTTTGATCTCGATGATATATTTCGTGAACAACTGAAAAATGCTGAACTTATGAAAGAATAATCAACGAAAAAGGGGCGGAGAAATCCGCCTCTTTTCGTAACCTGCGCAAAGAATGCCAAAATA
>CANEEC010000081.1 GCA_947426455.1 uncultured Clostridia bacterium
CCTATGACCCTCTGCTTGTAAGGCAGATGCTCTCCCAGCTGAGCTAAACGCCCGGGTATTCAATCCAATCTTATTGCTTAGCACATTTATTTATTATATAGACGAACCGACAACCTGTCAAGCATTTTTATAACTTTTTTAGATCGTTTTCGCCCTGCTCCTTCAGGTGATTTCAGCGGAAAAGAAAGAAATTCTCTTCCGCTGCTCTCTCGTTGGCTCCAAGGGTGGGGCTCGAACCCACAGCCTATCGGTTAACAGCCGAGTGCTCCACCATTGAGCTACCTTGGAACGACGTTTCCCTACGGAACATGTATTATATTACCATAGGTCTTTTTTGTTGTCAATGAAAAACTTGCGGTTGTTTCATACCTTTTTCCGCTTTGTGTAATCAATTCAATACAAAACCATGGATATTCAAACATAACAAGCGATATTAAGCTATATTAACCGCTCCTGCTCATCGATCAGCTGATAACCGCCTCCCGTCAGCTCCGATAAAAACGCCTTTACCTGCTGAACGTTTTCCGGTTCCATCTGCAGCGTTACCGTAACCACGTCGGAAAAGGCGGTATCCGCCAACTGAAAATAACCGTTTTTCTGTTCGTTTTGCAGCTTTCCCAAATAGGTGTAATCCATGGAAACCACCATCACCGTCTGATCCTTCACCTGGCGAATTCCCGCGGCTTCCAGAGCCCCCTTGGCTGTATTGGTATAGGCGCGCACCAACCCGCCGGTTCCCAGCTTGATGCCGCCGAAATACCGGGTTACAACCACTGCCACGTTGGTGATTTCCTCTTTGACCATCATCTGCAGCATGGGAACGCCCGCCGTACCCTGGGGTTCACCGTCGTCGCTGGCCCACTGTTGCTGTAGCTTTTCGCCGATGACGAAGGCTGGCACGTTGTGGTTGGCGTCCCTATGGCGCGCTTTGATCTCCCTGATGAATTGTTCCGCTTCTTCCCGGGTTTCCACCGGCTTGGCGTAACCGATGAAGCGGGACCTTTCAATGACCAGTTCCGTCTGTCCTTCCCCGCAAATGGTGCTGTAGCGAATCATGTTCTACCACTCCTTTATATATTCCGCCATGCGGCTGCGATCGGCACCGGAAAGCAGTATTTCAAAGCACGTTCCCTCCGCCTTGTACTCCATCCGTTCCGGCTTGATCTTCTGACACAGATAGGCCGTCAGATCGCCTCTGTCATAGGGAATCACCAGCTTTACCATCTGCTGGTCGAAGAAAAGCGCCTCCCGAATCTTCTCCAGCAGCACGTCGAATCCCTCTCCGGTCTTTGCGGATACGGCCACGGCGTTCTTGCCGCCTTCAAACAGATGCGACCGATCCGCAAGCAGATCAATTTTATTGTAAACCATAAGTTTTTCCTGATCCTCTGCCCCCAGCTCTTTCAAAACCCGTTCCGTTACCGCGATGTGAAAGTCCGCCGCCTCGTAGGAGCTGTCCACCACGTGAAGCAGATAGTCTGCGTCGATGACTTCTTCCAAAGTAGCCTTAAAGGCCATGACCAGCGTATGGGGCAGCTTGCTGACAAAGCCTACGGTATCGATGAGAATGAATTCCCGATTGTCGTCCATCTTCACCAGACGCTGGGACGTATCCAGGGTGGCAAACAGCATATTCTTCTCGAATACCGCCTTATCTTCCCTGTCGGTCATGATCATCATGCGATTCATGATAGCGGATTTTCCCGAATTGGTATATCCTACTAAAGCAACCACCGGCAAGCCGGATCGCTGGCGCTTCTGCCGCTGAATCCCGCGGTTTTCCCTGACCTGCGCCAGTTCCGCCCGAATGTCCTCCATGCGCTTTTGAATGTGACGGCGATCCGTTTCCAGCTTCTTTTCGCCGGGACCTCTGGTGCCGATGCCGCCGCCCAGACGGGACAGGGATTTTCCGAATCCCATCAGTCTTGGCATTCGGTACTGGAGCTGCGCCAGCTCCACCTGCAGCTTTCCCTCCCTGGAAATGGCTCTGGAAGCGAAGATGTCCAAAATGAGAATGGTTCGGTCGATGACCCGAACGTTCAGCTTGTCCTCCAGATTTCGCAGCTGCATCCCCGAAAGCTCGTCATTGAAAATGACCGTGTCCGCCTCCATGTTCTGACACAGTTCCTCCAGTTCCTCCACCTTTCCCTTTCCGATCAGGGTAGCATTATCCGGTTTTTCCTTATTTTGAATCAGTTCTCCCAGGACGGTTACGCCGGCAGCCTCCGCCAGTCCCCACAGCTCCTGCATGGAGTAGGAAATATCTTCTCCCAGCTGTATTCCCACCAGAATGGCTCTGGCGTCCTCCTCCCGGATCACCTCGTTATTTTCTCCGAACTTTACCATGAAGTTCTCCTCTCCTTTTCTTTGGTACATAATCCATCATACCACATTCACCGAAATTCTGTACACAGGTTTTCTATTCTTCTCCCATGCCGCTGTCCATGCCGTCCAAAATGCTTTCTTCCGGAACGAACACGTAGGACTGGGGAGTATCGCCCACGATGACGGTTTCCGCCATGAGAATTTCGTTCTCCGTCTCCACCTTGGCCATGGTAAAGGGCGCCAAAATCCGCGCCGTGCTGTTGACGGTGAGATAGATGCGATGACGGGTCTGATTGATGCCGGAGCTTTCAAATTCCGTTTTAAAGCTCACATCCGTGGTTCCCACGGGAATGATCCTCAATTTCATAGATGGACCGATCTGAGACAGAATCTGGCTCCCAAAGATGCTTCCCAGAGGGATATTCAGACGTTCTTCGCCCATCTGCGATATTTTTTCCTGAATTCGTCCGGTCAGTCCCGAGGTCATCCGGTTCACGGCGGCCATATCCGCCTGCAGCATGGTCACCTGCCCGTCGGAGGCGGTCTCCATCTGCATCAGCTGTCCGCCGGTTTCCTCGTTCATGAATTCCTCGGCCACGGCTTCGTTGATGCTGCGGTTGATCATGGTCCGCACCTGAAGCTTCGCCACGGAGCTGAACGCCGGCCCCAAAACGCCGTTAAAAAAGGCCAGAATAGCCAAAAATCCGCACAGCAAAAGACACAGTCCCAGATATCGCTTGATTCTGTCCGGATCGGAACGTCTTCGATATTTTGTCCGTCGTCGCTTCATAAAAAACCTCCGTCTGCATTCATCATATGCGGGCGGAGGTTTTTTGTTACGATCAATCCATATTTGCCAGCTCTTCCTTGAACTTGCTGTTGATAATCTTGATGTGAGTTCCCTTCATTCCCAGGGAACGGGATTCGATGACGCCGGCGCTTTCCAGCTTGCGCAGCGCATTGACAATGACGGAGCGCGTAATGCCGGAACGGTCGGCAATCTTACTGGCCACCAACAATCCCTCATTGCCAGGCAGTTCTTTGAAAATCTGCTTTACGGCCTCCGCCTCGGAATAGGACAGCGTGCCGATGGCCATGCGGACCACGGACAGCTTCCGCTCGTCCTCTTCCGCCTCCAGCGCTTTGCGCCGCTCGATTTCCAGACCCACGACAGTCGCTCCGTATTCCGCCAAAACCACATCCTCATCACCGAAATCGGGAGCGTACCGCGACATGATCATGGTACCCATGCGTTCCTTACCTCCCCAGACGGGAACCACACAGTGCAGCTTATCGCAGCTGTCGTGATCGTATTTGAAAATTTCCAGAACTTCTTCCTCTTTCAGGTTGATCACCGTCTCCGTAATGCGGAGAAGCTCTTCGTTGTATTCATTGGGGAAGTGTTCCTTTCCCGTTTCAGGATCGGTGATGGTGGAACTGTCGGAACGAACTTTGTAATGCACCCCAATCACCTTACCGCGCTTGTTAGCGATGTAGATGTTCGCATCCATCAACTCGCTTAAGATCGCGCACAATTCGTTGAAGGAAAAGAAACCCTCCACGCTCTGCTGCAACATCCAATTCAGTTTCCGAACTTTTTCCAGTAATTCTTTTGCCATAGCTATCACCCTCCATCCTTTTCCAACTCATACTCGCTTTCTTCCTGTACCGTGCCTATAAGATAAATCTGTCAATGTCCACAGAGTGGATTCGGTCTTCGAACTTCTCTTTCACATACGTCTCGTCTATTACAATTTTTTTATCTTCCATGTCCGGAATGTTGAAGGAAATGTCCTCCAACAACTGTTCCATAATGGTGTGCAGCCGTCTGGCGCCGATGTTTTCCGTCTGCTCGTTCATCAAAAACGCCATATTGGCGATCTCCTCCACCGCTCCGTCGGTGAATTCCACCTCGGCGCCCTCCGTTTCTAAAAGTGCCTTATGCTGCTTTAACAGCGCGTTTTCCGGCACGGTCAAAATTCTCACAAACGCCTCCTTCGTCAGGTTTTCCAGCTCCACCCGAATGGGGAACCGTCCCTGCAGCTCCGGAATCAGATCCGTGGGCTTGGCGATGTGAAACGCTCCCGCGCCGATGAACAGAATGTGATCCGTCTTTACCGGACCGTACTTGGTATTGACCACGCTTCCCTCCACGATGGGCAGGATATCCCGCTGAACGCCCTCTCTGGATACGTCCGCTCCCGAACGGTAACTGGAACCTGAAGCGATTTTGTCGATTTCATCGATGAATACGATGCCGTTTTGTTCTGCATTTTCCAAAGCTTCGCTGGTCACCTGATCCATGTCGATCAGATTCTGAGCCTCCTGCTCTGTCAGCACTTTTCTAGCATCCTTCACCTTCATGTTCTTTTTCTTTTTCTTCTTGGGCATCATATCCCCGAAGATATTTCCGATGGCGATGGTGGCTCCTTCCTGCAAGTCCAGATTGTTGCCCTTGGGCGCTTCCTCTACCTCGATTTCGATAAACTGCTCCTCCAACAGGCCCTGCTTCAATTGCTGGCGCACCTGTTCGCGAGCCAGATTGACTTCGTTGTCCTGGGGTTCCTCCTCCTTTGGCGCCGACGGCTGTCCGCTGAGGTGAAAACCGTTTCCCATGAGAAGATCAAAGGGTCCTCTGACACCCTGAGACTGAGGTTTTTGTTTTCCCGGAATGATGGCCTGGATGATCTTTTCCTCCGCCATCTCCTGGGCGATGGAATACTTCTCCTGAAGCCGCTTCTGCTTCGTCACTCGAATGGAGGCCTCCATCAGGTCGCGGATCATGGAATCAACGTCCCGCCCCACGTAACCTACCTCCGTAAATTTCGTCGCTTCCACCTTCACGAAGGGAGCGTCCATCAGCTTTGCCAGCCGGCGGGCGATTTCCGTTTTACCCACGCCGGTAGGTCCCATCATCAGGATGTTCTTCGGCGTGATTTCATCTCTCATTTCCTCTGGCAGCTGGCTTCTGCGGTAGCGGTTCCGCAGCGCTACGGCCACCGATCTCTTTGCGGAGTCCTGGCCGATGATGTACTTATCCAGCTCCGCCACAATCTGTTTCGGCGTCATTTCATATAAAGTAGCCATGGTCTCCCTCCTTTATAGCTTTTCCACTGAAATGTGGTCGTTGGTATAAACGCAGATGGACGACGCAATCCGCAGGGACTCCCGCACGATTTCCTCCGCCGTCATATCCGTGTGATGATACAGCGCATTGGCCGCGGCGTAAGCAAAATTGCCGCCGGAGCCGATTGCCACAAAATTCTCATCCGGCTCGATGACCTCGCCAGTTCCGGAAATCAGCAGTATGTTCTCCTTATCGGCCACCAGCATCAGTGCCTCCAGATTTCTGGCCTTATCGGTGCGCCACAGCTGAGCCAGAGCCACCGCCGCACGCTTTAAATTTCCGGAATGTTCTTCCAGCTTGCTCTCAAACTTTTCCGTCAGAGCAAAGGCATCGGATACCGATCCGGCAAATCCGGTGATCACAGAATTCTTATAGATCTTTTTTACTTTTTTAGCGCCGTTCTTCATGATGGTGGTTTCCCCCATGGTAACTTGACCGTCGCCGCCGACGCAGATATCATCCGGACTGCGTCTCACCATGCAAATCGTCGTTGCGTGAAATTCTCCCATGTTCTATATCCCTCTCTTTTATATTATTTCGCCCTTGACACCGTCTATTCCCTGTAATCACATTCTCCGTTGGAACAGCTCAGTTCGTAACCCTTTCCCTTCTTCTGTACCAATAGAGAACCGCACTTGGGGCATTTTTTGTCCACCGGACGGTACCAGTAAACCTGATTACAATTGGGATAGCCGCTGCAGCCGTAAAACACCTTCCCTTTTTTACCGCGACGGATCACCAGATCTTTGCCGCAGCTGGGACACTTGACGTCCAATTTCTTCAAAAGGGGCTTTGTATTTTTACAGTCAGGGTAACCGCTGCACGCTAAAAATTCTCCGAAGCGGCCGTGCTTGATCACCATAGGCTTTCCGCACAGTTCGCACACCTCATCGGTGACTTCGTCCTCGATTTTCACCTTTTCGATGGCTTCGTCGGCCACTTTCAATTCCTTTTCCAAAATTCCGTAAAAGTCCTCGATGACCTTCTGCCATTCGATGCCCTTAACTTCGATATCATCCAGCTTTTCTTCCATGTCCGCCGTAAAACCGGCGTCCACAATTTCTTTGAAGTAGGACTCCATCAGATCCGTCACCAAAAAACCCAATTCCGTGGGTTTCAGCGTTTTCTTTTCTCTGGTTACGTATTTCCGTTCCACCAAAGTTCCCACGATGGGAGCATAGGTACTGGGGCGGCCGATGTCCTTTTCCTCCAGCTCTTTGACCAAAGACGCTTCCGTAAACCGAAACGGCGGCTGTGTGAAATTCTGCTCTCCGTTGATTTCCGAAAGCAGCAGCCGTTCTCCCTGGGAGAGCTCCGGCAGCATCTTTTCTTCGTCCTCGTCGTTGGCATTGCGGTACACCTTCATGTAACCGTCAAACTTCCGCTTGGAACCGGTGGCGCGGAAGGTGTAATCTCCATTGCAGATATCCGCCGATACGCTGTCAAAGACGGCGGGTTTCATGCGGCTGGCAACGAAACGCGACCAGATCAGCTTATAGAGGTTGTATTGATCCCTGCTCAGGGAATCCTTGATATCGTCGGGATGCAGACTCACGTTGCTGGGACGGATGGCTTCGTGGGCGTCCTGAACGTCTTTCTTCTTATTGGAATACACCGTATTTCCAAGATAATTTTCACCGTAGGACTGAGTGATGTACTTCTTCACCGCCGCTTCCGCTTCCGCGGAAATGCGGATGGAGTCGGTACGGATATATGTGACCAGACCCACCGTTCCCTGGCCTTTGATTTCTACGCCCTCATACAGCTGCTGCGCGATGAGCATGGTTTTTTTCGTATTGAAGTTCAGCTTGTCGGAGGCCTCCTGCTGAAGGCTGCTGGTGGTAAAGGGCGGTACCGGCTTTCTCAGCCGCTCTTTTAATTCTACTCTCCCAACCACATATCCGTCGG
>CANEEC010000082.1 GCA_947426455.1 uncultured Clostridia bacterium
TGTTCGTTACGACAAGGATGGTTCTTTAGAATACATTGCTTCCGGTAAGGAAAAGGATGCTAAAGATACCATGCTGCGCAGACTGGGCGCCAAGGATTACAACGATGGAGATGCTTTCATTGTTAACGGCGAAGAAAATGCTGTTATCAACATGAAGCCGTATGTAGGCGCATATGTAACCGCTTATGTGAACGATGACGAAGACATCATCGCTATCGATGAAGTGAAGTCCGTATTCTTAACCGGTAAGGTTGATGATGATAAGTTCAAAGCGGATGGCGTAAAATACACCTATAAAAATCTCAAATATACAGACGATGATAGTGCAAGTCAGGCTGCTATTATGTTTGAGAACGGCGTAGCAACTAAAAAAGCTGCGGATCTGGGAGAAGACACCGTAACTATCGCTGCTAATGTTTCCGGCAAAACCCTGAAGGATATCTATTCCATTTCTACATGGAAGGTTACTGTTGCTGAAAAAGTAGAAGCTGCAGATTTGGAAGATGTTGCAGATGACTGCAAATTGCTGGGCAAAGACTTTGCTACCAATGATGACAATGAGATTGACGAAGACTCCTTCGAACTGATCGGCGTAAGCAAGCTGAGCGACATCAAGGAAGACAATGTTGTTTATGTATACGTAGGCGACGATGAAATCACCAGAGTTGCTGTTGGTACAGAAGTTGTTACCGGCAAGGTTGCTAAGAAAAATACTAAGGACGAGGAAATCACTGTTGACGGTAAGGTTTACGGCTTTGCCGAAGATGGCGAGTCTGTAGTTGGCGACGTCAACGTAGGCGACTCCTACGATCTGTATCTGGATTACAACGGCGATATCTTCTTAGTTGATGCTGTCGAAGAAAGCGCTGACGATTATGCCATCGTTTTAGACAGAGCAAATGGAGAAGATGGTCTGAACGGCAGTGATCCTAAGATCCAGTTGTTGCTGGCTGACGCTACCAAGAAGACCTTCGTCATTGATGATGATGCTATCGACAAAGATTCTGCGAAGACTGACATCGAAGGCGTAACTGCAGTTGATCAGATTGAAGACAACTATGCAGTAGGTTCTGTTGTTAAGTATGCCGTTAAGGATGGTTTTGTAACCAAGTTAGAAAAGGTTACTGATATGACCGCAGCCGTAAAGGCCGACATTTCTAAGAAGGGCAGCTTTGACGGTCACATGCTGGCTTCCAATGTAGTCATTCTGACTCAGGAAGATCTGGAAGAAAAAGCAACGCAATTCTCTGACGATGCTGACGATTACGGCACCACAAAGCGCGCTGACGTTCTGGATCAGGAAGATGTTGTAGCATCCTACTTGCTGGATGACGGCGAAATTGTCTTCATGGTAATGGATGGCCAGGGAACCAGCGGCGATATCGTTTACGGTTTCGTAACCAAGATTGACGAACTGGCTGATGACGAATTCGAACTGACCGTTATGGTAGAGGGTAAGGAAGTTTCTTACACGACCGAATCCGAAGACTTCAAAATCGGCGATACGCTGTATGCATTCGATTTCGATTCCAAGGGTTATGCAAAGGCTGCAAAGGAATCTGACAACGACTCCAAGCCGGTAATCCCCGAAAAGGCCGGAGAAATCACCAGAGTTACCGATAAGGTATTCGTTGGTGAGGATAAGGACTACGCTTTGACTCTGGATGCTGATGTAGTTATCTACGAAGTAAACAAGGATAAGCAGGTAGAAGTTGCCTCCAAGTCCGACCTGAGAGGTAAGAATACAGCTGATGTTACCTTCTATGACGTTGATAAAGACGGCGTAGCAGATATCGCAGTATTCTAACCCATAGGGTTCACAAAAACAATAAAAAGGACGATCTTCGGATCGTCCTTTTTGCTTTCCCTTATTTCCGCTAACCACAAAGAATCGCCTCCGTTCGCACAAATCGCTTTATCGAAGCCAAGCTGACACCCGAACGGGTGCTCAGCTCTGCCTGTGTCATCTTCCTGCGCTTGCGCAGCATTTTCTCTCGCATCGCTGTACCTTTTGCAATTTCCGTAGGGAATCGTATGGTGGGCCGCGGCGCCATATTGACTCGTCGGTTTTATCCAATAACCCTTCCGACCGACGAAGCTCGTCCGCAGGACGGGGTGCTTGCCATAACGGATGGCTCATCGAAGAATCATCCCTTTCTTCGCAAAATATTTTCTGTCTGGAATGTGTTACTTCTCCAAGTTAGTGGTATAATTGAATGGTATGATGAATATGCAAATGAGGAGGTACACGGCTATGTATCAAGAATTAAAAACCGCTGCACAGACAGCGACAAGAGAATTGGTGGAGATTGCGAAGCTGCAACCCGGCGATCTGATGGTGGTGGGTTGTTCCTCCAGTGAAATCGGAGGACAGAAAATCGGGACAGATTCCAACGTAGATATTGCGGACGCTGTTTTCAGTGGTATTTACGAGGTTTTAAAAGAAAAGCACATCTATTTAGCGGCTCAGTGCTGTGAGCATCTCAACCGCGCTCTCATCGTGGAAGAGGCGGCCTGCAAGGCCTGCGGTCTGGAAGCGGTAAACGTGGTGCCTCAAAAGAAGGCGGGCGGTTCCTTTGCGACTGCGGCATATAACACCTTTGAAGCGCCTGTTGCTGTGGAAGAACTGCATTGCGCAAAAGCCGGTATGGATATCGGCGATACGCTCATCGGTATGCACATGGCCAAGGTGGCCGTTCCTGTGCGGTTGAGCATCAAAAAGATCGGCGAAGCGAATCTGGTCTGCGCCCGTGTTCGACCTAAGTTCATCGGCGGGGAACGCGCCCATTACGATGATCGGTTGAAATAAAGCCAATTTCGAACGTAACTGCTATAACCTACAACTGTCTTATATATAATCTTGAGATGTGTTCATAAAAAAGCCCTTCGGCTTAGCCGGACTGAACCGGCAATGTCGAAGGGTTTTATTGTTGTATCTTTATTTGCGAAGAAGGAAAATGACATCTGCGCAGTCGTCATCTTTCGTTACGTCATAGGCTCTTACCCTGTCACCCTTGCGGATGTCGCGGTAGCTTCCGGGACGATAGCCGTCAACGCTGCCGGCGGTTTCCGCTGTGGCATCTTTTCCATCGACAGTGGCTACGTAAATCGAACATCTATCGTTCAACTCTAAAAGCTGTTTTCCGTCACCATCTTTTACAAACAGAACTTCATTATCCTCTTTTTGCGTAACCTCCTGATAGCCGTCGGTCAGTTCGGTAAATTTCTTCACCTTCATATTATTGGCCTCTACGGTGTCCTTTGTTGCGATTTTGGTGACCAGACCGTTATCCAATCGCAGGCAGTAAAGTGTTCCGTCGAAGGCGATATCCATATTCGGCGTAAAAGACTTCTTTGTCTGTAATTGCTGTATACTGTCGCCAAAGAGAAATTCGATTTCTTTCACCTTATCATCATCAGCGTTTAAGGCTTCGGAGAAACTGTTGATTGCGCCGTAAGCGTAACCGCTGAAATTGCTCAGAGAAGCGGACGTATTGTCCGGCTGATCGTCCTTTGCAGGAGTTCTGGCCTGATCAGCGTTATACACTATGATGGCCGTATTTCCGCGGGTGGAGGGTTTCGCCAAATCCTTCGCCGCGTTTAAACCCACAGTCCCCTTTAAATAACCCTGGGCGCTGGCAACCTGCATATAACCTGTGTCCCAATTTCCTTTGACCAGATCCTTCTGACCCATGGCATTGACTACCATGACGGCCAGTTCTGCGTAGGATACTTCCTTTCCCGGACGGAAGGTCTTGTCGGCGTAGCCGCTTAAAATTCCATTGGCAACTGCATAATTCACCGCATCCTCCGCCCACTGGTAAGCGCCCATATCGTGGAAACCCGCCGGTTTGGCGGCCTTCATATCCGCAGCGGTCGCACCCTTGAAGCTGACAATGATGCTGCAAGCCTCTGCCCGGCTCAAGGTTCTTTCCGGACGGAAGGTGTCGTCTCCGTAGCCGGAGATATAACCCTTCTTCACTAACGCATCGACAGCCGTCGCGTAAGCCGTTCCATCGGTATCGCTCAACGCGAAACAGCTAAAGCTCCCGGAAAGCAACAGCATAAGCGCCAATGCCATGGACATTACTTTCTTCATTTTCTTTTCCCCCTTTGTATTATCCATTGATATATTCATTATATCGATAAATCGTTGCGCTTTCAATAAAGGAATGGGAATTGGGGACGATTTAACAGACTTGTAACAGAGAGGAAAGCGATTTGCAATGTAATATATAAAAAATATTGTACTCTCGATAAAGAAAGGATGGCAACAATCATGGAAAAATTGCAACAACAGCTTCAGGACTATCTGCATTTTGCGATGTATACAAAACGTCTGGCCTCGCTGACGATCTCCGCTTACGAAATCGATTTAAAACAGTTCTATCTCTTTTTGAAAAAAGAATATCCCGATATTTCCTCCGCTCAGGACATTTCCAAAGCGATACTTCAAAACTACATCTTTCTGTTGAATGAAAAATATGCAGTTTCCAGCGCAAAACGAAAGATTGCTTGTTTGAAAGGTTTTTTCTGTTATATGATGCAAGAGGAAGATATGGCCAATAATCCCTTTCTTCAAATCTCCCTGAAAATGCGTCAGCCTCACCGTCTCCCAAAGGTGATGACACTGAACGAAGTAGACCAAATCTTAAAAGCGGCCTATGCCGATACTCATTTCCTCTCGGATTTCCTCTACCGCAGGGATATCGCCGTTTTGGAAATGCTTTTCGCTACGGGAATGCGCGTACACGAACTATGCAACCTGAAATGCGGTGATTTTGACCGCTATGATTCCATCCTTCGCATCATAGGCAAGGACGACAAAGAACGCTTCCTTTACATTACAAATTCGGAAGTAGTCAATGCCTTGCAAAATTACGAACGAATGATAAAAAAATATAAATTGAAAAGCGAATATCTGTTTTTAAACAGATACGGTCAGCCGCTCTCCACCCAGGCCGCCCGCAATATCGTGACAAAATACTCGAAATTGGCCGGAATTCAACGTTCCATCACTCCCCACGTCTTTCGCCATTCTTTCGCTACGCTGCTGCTGGAGGAAGGTGTGGATATCAAATACATCCAGGAATTTCTCGGCCACAGCTCCATCACCACAACCCAGATTTATCTCCACGTATCTTCCGCCTCCTCAAAGAGAATTTTAAGCTGTAAACATCCTCGAAAAAAATTGAACTTATTTTGACAAAAGCATAAACAAAGAGGATGGCGAATGCCATCCTCTTTGAATGATCTTAACGTATTAAGATTTATTTTTCCTTGTAGATGATTACGTCGAATCCGTTTTCATCGTCATCTTCGCCATCCAGTTCGTACAGGTCAACTGTATCGCCCTTGGAGATCTTTTTGATTCCGGAGAGTTCGAAGTCGCCGTCTTTGTTGATCAGGTAAACAACTACATCGTTGCTGATTTCCTGCATCTTACCGCCTACTTCGAGGTTTCCGTTGGTGTTAACCGTCTTAGTAACAATACCACCCGCGCTAGCGGTTACATCCTTGTTCTCACTTGCCTTATCCAGAGCCTTGATGTCGCTTCCGTCGAAGGTGATTTCGAACAGAACCTTATCCTTAGGAATTGCTACGCTGCGGCTGGTGGTGAAGTAGGTTTCTTCCTTACCGTCAACCAGCATATCTACTTCGTATACGTTGTCACCATCGGCGTTCTTAGCATTGCCATATCCTACAACCACACCGAATACGGAATCGGCGCTGGCGGCATCGTCATTGCCCAGAACGATAACTACAACTTCGTCATCGTCGTTCAGAACGTATCCGCTGTTAGCGTCTGTAAACTTTTCATTGGTGGGAACGTCAGCCAGTTTACCTACGGAGTAGTCGCCTTCGTCGTCAATCTTGAATACAACAACGTTGTCAACAACTTCGTTTCCATCCAGGTAACCCTTGGTGGTCAGCTTACCGGTGATCTTGTTTACAGTGGTCTTTTCGATCTTATCGATTTCACCGTCTTTGTTTAAGTTGTAAGCGATGATTTCATCTGCCTTGTAAGCACCAGCCTTGATGGCTTCATCTTCAACATAGTCGTCGTTGATGGTGTATACAGATTCTTTATCATCAGCGGTCAGCATCTTGATTTTCATAACCGCATCTTCGCCGAAGGAAGTGGTATCGAAATCATTTGCAACGGTAACTACTGCATAGTCGTTCGCTTCGGTAGTGGTCGCATCAACGAATGCGATTTCACCAGCATAGTTCAGGAAGAACTTGCCTTCGTCGCCGGCTTCGATAGCGTCTTCAGCAACGTAGTCGTACTTCTTACCACCGATGGTAACTTCGTCGCCATCAGCGTTCACTCTGGTAACCTTACCTTCAACAACTTCGGTAGATACTTCTACCTTGGTAACCTTCTTGTTAGCTACATAGTAGGTAACAACGGCATCTTCCTTGATGTCCTTCAGAGAAGAAACACCCATCAGAGCAAATTCATCGGTATCGATTTCATTGTCGTCGTTCATGGCAAAATCCTGTCCATCCAGGGTATCGTCATCTGCCAGTTCTTCTGCCAGATCAGCATCCCACTGAACGGTAACGCCATTCTTCCATACAGCTACGGAATAGATTTCCTTAATCTTCTTACCGGAAACCTTAGCAGCGATAACGATGGTTTCGTCTTCTTTGTCATCAGCGGTAACGGTACCCAGCTTACCATTTACGAATTCTTCAGCTGCAGTAGCTTTCTTATCTGCATTATCGTAATCGTCTCTTTCGATGTCGTAGGTTACGTCATCAGCTTCGAATTCCTCATCCTTAGCGTTCCAATCACCCTTCAGGAATACGGACTTCACTTCATCGATAGCGATGATGTCTTCGTCATCGTTCATATAAGCGGTTACATACGCGCCCTGATACTGCTTCATGTTGATAACGGCATCTTCGTCACCGGTAACAACAAAAGCATCTCCGTCGTTATATTTTTCGGCGCCCAGTCTGCGCAGCATGGTGTCCTTAACTTCATCGCTACCGATGCTAGCGATGGTAACACCCTGCATAACGCCATCTCTATCGTAACGAACG
>CANEEC010000083.1 GCA_947426455.1 uncultured Clostridia bacterium
AGCAGCAGCGTGGCGGATTTCCCAAGCTTCAACGCGACCCAGCTGATGAGAAATACGTTGACTACGCGGATAGCGATCTGCATCGTATACACCACCGAGGTCTCTTCATGAGACATGCCCAGCCGGTACTGCAGGAAAAAGATCATGGCCGATGTGAAAAAGGCGTTTCCCACGTTGAATATCACTTTAAATACCACCAAAATTTTCATGGTTTTCAGCTTTAGCAGCTGCCAATAATCCCGCAATACCAGCGGTACCTCTTTCAGCGCCTTCAGCGGTTCAAATTTACCGTCGGGAGGCATCTTTTCCACACCGGCAGTGAGCCGCCAACCCAAAAACATGGAAAATCCCGCAAACAGCGCAGCCATCAGTCCCGTCCAAAACCAGGCGCCGGAATCCTCCATTCCCCGATCCACCAAGGCGGCCACCATCAGCAACGGCGCCGCCGTACCGATGTAGGAGCCTACGATACCGATGCCGCTGCAAAGGCTGCGCAGCTTGGTTCTGTCGTCGTAATCCGTGGTGATCTCCGGACCGAGAGACATGTAGGGAATGTACATGGCTCCGTGACCGATCCAGAAGAGAATATTGCAGATCAAATAGGGAACCATCAGCGCCGTCCCCGAAAGCATAGGGTTGAAATTCGTAAACAGCAGAATGATGACAAAGGGTACCGTAAGACTGCATACCAGAAGAAACGGCCTGCGCCTTCCTCTTGGCGATGTGCAGGAATCGGACATCTTTCCAATGACCAGACTGGAAACGGTCTCAAATATCATGCCAATGGATATCAGCTGCCCCGCCTGATCCGCGCCCATGTGAACCACGCTGGTCAGAAACAGCAGCAGATACCCGTTGACAAATTGATACATAATGGCTTCGGACACAGCGAACATGCTGTATCCCACAGCGTTTTTCGGTTTTAACTTTCTTTGCTCCATTGGATACTCTACCTCTTGTCATTGATTTTTCGGCGGTTCGCTCCGCCCCGTAACAAATTATGTTATCTTTCTTATTCTACCGTCATATTTCCCTTTTTTCCAGCGTTCCGGCAATTCTTATCTATAAAAATTTGTAATACATATCATAAAAGTATCATGAAATTCGACATGTCGCCTTCCCGCGTCCCCTAATTTCCATAAAAACCTCATTATCATTTTTTAAAAACCAACGGCAACTGCGAGTATAAATCACCTGACTTTACAGATAATACTATCACGATACCGATGACAATACATCAACGATACATGGAGGTTTATCTTATGAAAGCAACAGGCATTGTCCGGAGAATCGACGACCTTGGCCGCGTGGTCATCCCCAAGGAAATCCGTCGCACTCTTCGCATCCACGAGGGCGATCCTCTGGAAATCTACACCGACCGCGAAGGCGAAGTGATTTTGAAAAAGTATTCTCCCATCAGCGAGTTGAACGAATTCGCCGACGGTTACGCCGAGGCGGCAAGCAGCGTTTTAGGCTGCGCCGTGGCCGTCACCGATACGGATCAGGTAATCGCTTTGTCCGGCGGTCCCAAAAAGGAATTTTTAGACAAGCGAATCCATCCTCAGGTAGAGGAAGTGATTTTCACCAAAAGCGCCAGAAAATTCGGCAACGACGAAGCTTTAGAAAGCATCACCGCCGAAGGCAGGAACAGCGCGTTCAACCACCAGATCGTGGTTCCCATCGTGGTGCAGGGCGATCCCATCGGTTCTGTGATTCTTCTTTCCAAGGATCGGGAGCTTTCCATGAGCGAACAGAACGCCGCGGAAATCGGCGCCAGCTTCCTGGCTCGCCAGATGGATAACTAAATAGAAACGGAGGGAATTCTCCACGGCAGCGCCGCCGGGAATTCCCTTTTTATTTTTTGAAAAAACATTGCTAACCGCGAAAAATATACTATAATTATTTATGAAAGAAAAGCATTTTTTTACAATCGAAAGGAGCGAGCCACATGAAATACAATATTATCGGAGAACCGTTACCCGCCGTCATCTGCGAGCTTTCGCCAGGCGAGACCATGATTACAGAAAGCGGCGCCATGAGCTGGATGACTCCCAATATGAAGATGGAGACCACAAGCGGCGGCGGACTGGGCAAGATGTTCGGACGTATGCTGTCCGGCGAATCCATGTTTTTAAACCGCTACAGCGCTGTAGGCGGAAACGGACAGATCGCCTTTGCATCCTCCTTCCCCGGATCGCTGCGCGCCATTGAAGTGACTCCCGGCAAAGAAATCGTCGTGCAAAAGAGCGCATTCTTAGCCTCGGAAGCCTCCGTAGAGCTGTCCACCTTCTTCCAGAAAAAAATAGGCTCCGGCCTGTTTGGCGGTGAAGGCTTCATCATGCAAAAGCTGTCCGGTGACGGAATCGCGTTCATCGAAATCGACGGCTACGCCGTAGAGTACAATTTGGAAGCCGGCCAGTCCATGGTCATCGACACAGGTTACCTGGCCATGATGGAGGCTACCTGTTCCATGGAAATCGTCACCGTTCCCGGCGTGAAGAACGCCCTGTTCGGCGGCGAAGGCCTGTTCAACACGGTGGTCAAGGGTCCCGGAAAAATCGTCTTACAGACCATGCCTGCCAGCGCCGTAGCCGGATCCATCATTCCCTATATCCCCTCCGGCAAATAATCCCCAATGTTGGTTTAAATTTACAAAACACTGATTTTGCAACAAGGAGGTCAGCTACTGTGGAGCTTACATACCATTGCCATCCCCAACTGGAACGCGGAAACTGCAGCACCGTCATCATCGGTAAAGACGCCTCTGTCTCCGGAAATTTCATCGTAGGTCACAATGAAGATGACGAAAATTGCGTGGTGCAGACCCATTTAGTCCCCCGCATGAAACACGAACCCGGCTCTTACATTCAATTCGCCGACGGAAAGGCGACGATTCCTCAGGTGGAGGAAACCTACGCCTACTACTGGTCGGAGGTTCGCTGCAAGGACGGTATCTCCTTCGCCGACGGCTTTATCAACGAATGGGGACTGACCATCGTCACCAATTCCTGCCGTCCCAGTCGGGACGCCACCGGATGTCGGACGGACAACCGGGAGGCCTACGGCCTGGGTTATGCCCTGCGGCGGCTGGTTGCGGAGCGGGCGAAAACCGCCAAAGAAGGCGTAAAGATCATGGCCAAGCTGGTGGAGAAGTACGGTTATTTCTCCAGCCGTTCCTACCATCTCATCGATAACAACGAAGCCTGGGTCGTACAGATTCCCAAGGGTTTCTGCTGCGTGGCCAAACGGCTGGAAAACGACCACATCTACTACATTCCCAACTGGTTCACCATCCACGAGATCAATTTCAAGGACAAGAAAAATTATTACTGCTCCAAGAAGTTGGTTCCCCATGCCATCCAGCAGGGGTGGTACAAACCCCGCGAGGAAGGCGATTGGTCCGATTTCGATTTTGCCAAAGCGTATCAGGACGGAGAACAGAAGCAATTCAATATCCTTCGGGCGCGAAATGCCTGGCGGCTTCTCGCAGGTGTGGAACTGGACGACGGGCAGTTAAAACCCTTCTCCATGAAGGCCGAGAAAAAATACAGCGTCGCCGACGTCAAGCGGGTTCTTCGCACTCACTACGAGGGGACGCCGGACGACGTCTCGGAGGGCGGAACGAAAAATCCCCATCGGGGTTACAGTTCTCCCGCCACCATCTGCAATTCCTCCACGGTAGAAAGCACCATTATCGAGCTCAACGAGGAAGCCAATTTGATCCGGATGCTGCGTTCCGCCCCGCGGCCATGCCTGACGCCTTACACGCCCTGGTATCCCGTGGCTATGACGCGGATCCCCAAAGGGTACGAATGGATGGGAACAAAAGCTTCTCAGGCCGCTCACTTCGCCGTAGACGATCAGGAGCTGATCTTCGATCCTGCCAAGGCCTTCTGGTCGTTTAAGGTCTTGCAATATTTTACGGAATTCGACTATGAGAATACCCACGAGACAATTCACGACGCCGTCGCCAAGCTGGAGGCCACCTGGGAGCGAGAACGCCCCGCGGTAGAAATCGCCTATCGGGCTTTCCAGCTGATCGGCAAAGAAGCGGCGGAAAAACACCTGTGTCAATACACCTGCGCGCAGGCGCAGCTTGCCTGGGAGTGGGCGAATCGAATGATCACCCAACTGGGCGAGGAACGAATCATCGCCAACGTGAAATCTCATCCCGGTGACGACTAAATACTATCAAAAACAAAGAGAGACCGTCTTTTCGCAAGACGATCTCTTTTTTATGTCTATATTATAATTCAGCGGTTCGCTTACTCTTTCGTTTTGTCCTCCGCATCCTGACCATCCGTTTCCGCACCGTCAGCACCGTCTCCATCCTGTTTGGCATCGCCGCCATCCTCATCGCCGGTCATGCCCTCCACAAAATATTCGATCTCGTACTTTTCCATCAATTCGTCCATTTTGGCGTAATAATCCTGGGTTTCCAAGTTGGTGAGAATCGTCTCTTTCACCCAGTCGTAGGGCTGCAATTCTCCCTCGCCTACCCGTCCGGTAACCAGAATCACGTGATAGCCGAAGTCGCTCTTCACCGGCTCTTTGGAATATTCATTTACGCCCAGGGCAAAGGCTGCCTTGGAGAAATCTTCCACCATGTCGCCATAGACGAAAGGACCCAGATCGCCGCCATTGGAAGCGGTACCGTCCGTACCGTATTCCGCAGCCAGTTCAGCAAAATCCGCTCCCCCTTCATACTGGGAGATGATGTCCTTTGCCGTAGATTCTTCCTCTACCAGAATGTGGGAAGCCCGTACCATATCCTCCGTAGCCAGAAAGCTGTTAGAATTTTCATCGTAGTATTTCTTTACATCCTCGTCCTTCACCGTGGTTTCATCCATGGCGTAGGCCAGATATTTCTGACAGTCGTAGTACATGGTCAGATCGTCATCGCTTACGTTGTTGTTCTTCAAAAACTCGGAAAGCTGGGTCTTTGCCGTAGTGCGAAACTGCTTTACGTCTTCCTTATAGGTCTCTCCCAAGACGTCGATGCCCTGTTCCTTGTAGTCCAGCTCCAGCAGCTTGGCGCTCACCAGACTGGACAGCATGGAATTCTTTAAATAGGTGAGATACGGCTCGTTTTCCTCCGTCACTTCAATCTGGGACAGATCGTATCCCTGACCGTAATAGACCAGAGCGCTGTAAGCGTCCCACTGTCCCTGGGTGATCTCCACGTCGCCTACCTTCGCAACCACCTTTGCAGAATCCCCTGTATCCTTTTCGCCGCATGCCATCATACCGAAGGCCATGGCCAGAGCCAAGAGCAGCGCCAGTATTTTCTTGCCCTTCATCGTGTTCTCCTTTGTCATTTCAAATTGCGGCAGCACCGCTGAAACTGCGGTAACATCGCCGACATTGTTTTCATCTTATCACAACCATCCTGCCGTTCGCAAGGCTTTTAGAAATTCTTCATCATTCCTTCACCGTCTGCGCAGCTTCTTCCGCCTGCTGTCCGGCGTTCAAAAGGACTTCCGTAAATTCCAGAGCCTCCTGAAGCCGTTTTTTCTTCGTGGTCAGCCGGATGGTGGGCTTTACACCGCCGTAAATGGTCATTCTCATGCCGTAGGCAGCCGTGGCCTGCGCCAGAACCTGAGGCTTCAAGCCGTTGAGTTCCTCAAAGGTAAAGACCAGACGGCCGTTTTCTATGTGAATGCGGCTGATTCCCAAGAGGATGCACCGGGATTTCAGCCAGGCGATATCCATCAGATTGACAGCCTCCTTCGGCGGATCGCCGTAACGGTCGGTCATTTCATCGAAGATTTCTTCCCGTTCTTCTTTATCTCCGATGCCGGCAATTTTCTTGTACATCTGTAACTTCAACAGCTCGTCGCTGATGTAATAGGAAGGTAGAAACGCAGGAATATCCAGCTCGATGGAGGTTTCAATCTGAGGCATGTTCGTTACCGTACCTGACAGCTTCCGCACCGCGTCCTCCACCAGCTTGCAGTAAAGCTCGTAGCCGATCATCATCATGTGGCCGGACTGCGCCGTTCCCAGCAGGTTTCCCGCACCGCGAATCTCCAGATCCCGCATGGCGATGTGGAATCCCGCTCCGAATTCCGTGAATTCCCGAATGGCCCGCAGCCGCTTTTCTGCCACCTCCGACAGCACCTTCTGCCGCTCGTACATCAAATAGGCGTAGGCCATGCGGTTGGAACGTCCCACGCGGCCCCGCAGCTGATACAGCTGTGACATGCCGTAACGGTCGGCATCGATGACGATAATCGTGTTGGCGTTGGGAATATCGATTCCCGATTCGATGATGGTAGTCGCCAGGAGAATATCGTATTCCCCCTCCACAAAAGACAGCATCACATCCTCCAGCGCCCGCTCGTTCATCTGGCCATGACCGATGGCAATGCGCGCCTCCGGCACCAGCTTCTGAATTCTGGACGCGATGGCGTGAATGCCCTTGACCCGATTGTACACGACAAACACCTGGCCGCCCCGATCCATCTCCCGCCGGATGGCTTCCCGCAGAATATCGTCGTCCTGCTCCATGACGTAGGTCTGCACCGGATAGCGTTCCTCCGGCGGCTCTTCAATCAGAGACATATCTTTGATTCCGATGAGGGACATGTGAAGCGTCCGGGGAATGGGCGTAGCCGAAAGGGTCAGTACGTCCACGTTCTGGCGCAGCATCTTAATAGCTTCTTTGTGCTGTACGCCAAACCGCTGCTCTTCGTCGATGACCAGAAGTCCCAAATCCTTGAACTTCACGTCCTTGGACAACATTCTGTGGGTTCCCACCAAAACGTCGATCTCTCCGCGGCGCAGCTTCGATACGATTTCCTCCTGCTGGCTCTCCGTCCGGAACCGGCACAGCATCTCCACCTTGCAGGGAAACTGTTCCATCCGCGCCTTCAGCGTATGGTAGTGCTGATTGGCTAAAATCGTGGTGGGAACCAATATCGCCGCCTGTTTTCCCTCCAAAATGCACTTGAAAATGGCCCGTGCC
>CANEEC010000084.1 GCA_947426455.1 uncultured Clostridia bacterium
GTCCAGCAGGGCGACCGGGAGACCTATCAGATTGAAAAACGCTACGGCAAGCGACCTACGGCCTTTCTGGAAGAGCTGGGGTATCTGGACGATACGCTGATCGCCGTCCATCTCACCGACTGCACTGACGAAGAAGCCGCCGTCATCGCCCGCCACGGTGCTTCCATGATCGTCAATCCGGCCTCCATCGGCGTCATCGACGGCATCGTCTGCCCTAGCGTGGCCTTCCAAAACGCCGGCGGAAACTGCGCTTTAGGCTCTGACCAGGCGCCGGGCAACAACTGTCACAACATCATCCACGAGATGAAGAACGTGGCCGTATTCAACAAGATCAAATATCAGAATCCGGAAATCATGCCGGCCTGGCGGGCGCTGCGCATGGCTACCATCGAGGGAGCGCGGGCCATCGGCGTGGACGATATCGTAGGTTCTTTAGAGCCGGGCAAGCAGGCGGACTTCATCGCCATCGATCTGAACGTACCCTCCATGCAGCCGGTATACACCTATCCCATGCGCAACATCGTTCCCAATCTGGTCTATTCCGCCAGAGGCTGGGAGGTGGCGCTGTCCGCCGTCAACGGCAAGGTCATCATGAGAGATCAGAAGGTACTGGCAGTGGATGAGCAGCAGCTGATCGCTGACGCGGGAAAGTATGCCGAGGGCATCGGACAGAGAGCGGCAAAGGAATTTTTGGAGATTCACGGAACCAACGCGGTTTACATGGAAGAAGGAAAACTATAGGAGGACACTATGAAACACGTAGATATGATCGTAAAAGCGCCCCATTTTTACACTATGCAGGGCGAGGGCGTAGGATATAAAAACGGCGTGGCCATGATCGTCAACGGCGGCAAAATTGAAGAATTCGTACCTCTTGCGCAGATCGGCGATTACCAGGCCGATGAAGTACTGGATATGGATCATCACGCCATCTTCCCCGGATTTATCGACGCCCATATGCACACGTCGGACAATATCTTCCGCGGTTTGGCGCAGGATGTGAACAACTGGATGATGTTCGGCCTGCAGCCCTTTGCCAACGTGGGTACGCCGGAGGCGCTGGAGGCTGGTCTGAAGCTGGCCATCGTGGAAGCCATCAAGGCCGGAACCACCACTTTGGGCGACTATCACCGCACCATTGAAGAAGCGGCGCAGTTCATCGACAAGGTGGGAGCCAGAGGAAATTTGACCTACATGATCCGGGCGGCGAAGCTGAAGGTCTACAAACCCGGCGAACTGTACGAATTTGACGACGAGATGGGAGAACGCTTCCTTCAGGAAAACATTCGGCTTTACGACAAGTGGCACAAAAAAGGAGACGGCAGAATCCGCATTCTGTTCGGCCCTCAGGGAGCTGACTTCGCAAGTCCCGAGCTGCTTCTGAAGGTGCAGAAGATCGCCAAGGAGCGCAAGACCAAGCTCCATGTACACGTGCAGCAGGGCGACCGGGAGACGTATCAGATTGAAAAACGCTACGGCAAGCGGCCTACGGCCTTCCTGGAAGAGCTGGGATATCTGGACGATACGCTGATCGCTGTTCATCTCACCGACTGCACCGACGAAGAAGCCGCCGTCATCGCCCGTCACGGAGCGTCCATGATCGTCAACCCGGCCTCCATCGGCGTCATCGACGGCATCGTCTGCCCCAGCGTGGCCTTCCAAAATGCCGGCGGAAACTGCGCTTTGGGCTCCGACCAGGCGCCGGGCAACAACTGTCACAACATCATCCACGAGATGAAGAACGTGGCCGTATTCAACAAGATCAAGTATCAAAACCCGGAGATCATGCCGGCATGGAGAGCGCTGCGCATGGCCACCATCGAGGGGGCGAAGGCCGTCGGCGTGGACGACATCGTAGGCTCCTTGGAGCCGGGTAAGCAGGCGGACTTCATCGCCATCGATCTGAACGTGCCCTCCATGCAGCCGGTATACACCTATCCTATGCGCAATATCGTTCCCAATCTGGTCTATTCCGCCAGAGGCTGGGAAGTGGCTCTCTCCGCAGTCAACGGCAAGGTCATTATGAGAGATCAGAAGGTACTGGCGGTGGATGAGCAGCAGCTGATCGCCGACGTGGCGAAATACCCGGAAATCATGGGACAGAAGGCCGCGGCGGAATTCCTGGAGATCCACGGAACCAACGCCGTTTACATGGAGGAAGGAAAGCTGTAGAGGGTCTTATCGGAAGAAGGAGAGGAACGGATGCCATGGTTGCGGAAAAAGTATTTATTCACGGAAATATCTATACGATGAACGAAGATGCGTTTCACGGCGAGGCGATGGCCGTCGCGGGACAGAAGCTGGTGGCCATAGGCTCCGATGAAGAGGCAGCGGCGTGGATCGGACCGGAAACGGAAGTGGTGGATCTGAAAGGAAGAACCGTTCTTCCGGGTCTGATCGACAGCCATGTCCATACGATGATCGCAGCAAACAAATTCGATACAGGACATATGGTCAACTGCTTTGGACTCTCCAAAGAAGAGATTCTGCATTCGGTAAAGGAGATGGCAAAGGGGAAAAAACCGGGGCAGTGGATTCAGGGACTGGGTTGGAACCAATCCGGCTGGGAGGATACGACCATGCCTACGAGACAGGAGTTGGACGCCGTTGCTCCGGACAATCCGGTATTTTTGCTGCGGGTCTGCGGTCACGCCTGCTGGGTCAACTCTCCGGCATTAAAGCTTGCCGGGGTTACCAGAGACAGCATAGCGCCGGCAGGAAGCGAAATTATGAAGGACGAAGCGGGAGAACCCACGGGATATTTGACGGAGAAGGCTGCCTGTGTCATTTCCGCTTGTTTGCCGCCGGATTCCGATGAGGACGTGAAGCGAAAGTTTTTATTGATTCAGGATAAAATGCTGGAACAGGGGATTACGGCGTATAACGACAAATGTCTGGGTACTTCGAACATGAACCAGCGGGAAATGGCGCAGGAGATGTGGGACGTCCTGAAACGGATGTATCAGGATGAAAAGATGAAGCTTCGCCTGCACGTATTCGTTCAGCCCGGTCAGGTGTTGGATGAAATGTACCGGCGGGGTCCGCAGATCGGACTGTACGGAGGACGGCTGACACACCGCGGCGTGAAGATGTTCTCCGACGGAGCGCTGGGGGCGCGCAGCGCGTGGCTTTTAGAGGAATACAGCGACCGTCCGGGACATACCGGAAGCGGCCGGCTGACGGACGAATTCCTGCAAAACGAAATGAAAAAGGCTCATGACGCGGGATTTCAGGTGTCCATTCACGCCATCGGCGATGGGGCGGTCAAGCAGGCCATGGATGCTTATGAGGCAGTGAATCCCTGCAAGGAGGATCGGCGTTTTCTCATCGAGCATTTCATGATCGCCCGGGACGAGGAGTTTGAACGGCTTGCGGGAAGCGGCATCATCGCCTCCATGCAGTTTGTGGAGATGAGCTCCGATATGAACATGATCGAAAAGCGCGTGGGAAAAAAGCGAGCGTTAGGCGCTTATGCGTGGCGCAGGGTTTTGAATACGGGAACGAAAATTGCTTCGGGAACGGATTTTCCCATGGATGTAGAAAATCCCTATGAGAATATGTATTACGGCGTCAGCCGCTGTACCATCGATGAACAGCCACCGGGCGGCTGGCATCCCCAGGAGGAGCTGACCCGTTATGAGGTGCTGAAATCCTATACGCTGGACGCCGCTTACGCCCGCTTCGAGGAGGATGTTTTAGGTTCTCTCGAGGTGGGAAAATACGCGGATTTCGTGGTGATCGACCGGGATTACATGAACTGTGCCGTAAAGGAGATCAAGGAGATTCGGGCTCTGATGACCGTCATCGGCGGAGAAATCGTTTTTCAAGCCGGCGAAACGGAAGAATAAGCAAAACAAAAGACCGCTGAAATTTGTTCGGCGGTCTTTTCCTTGCGCTTATGATGTTTTAAAATTCTTTCCGTTCCATGTAGCGGCAGGTGAGGACGCAGGAAACGCTGAGGCAGAAAACGCCCAACAGAAGGGCGAAGATTCCCAGAAGGAAAACGGCGCTTTCCGAAGATAACAGGGCGTACATTTTCTGGAAAGAAACGCTGCTGATGATGGACGAACGGACTTGTTCCGGCATCAGCTTGACCATGACCGCCGCAAAAAGGGGAGGAACGGCGCATACGGCAAAGGCGATGATTCGACCCCGTTCCGATCCGAAGCGGTAGATGGCAGCGTTGAAAATGCTGTGCAGGAAAAGGATGACGCCGGTTACGATCAGAAGGGACAGCGCTGTCGTTTCCCATTCTCCATAACCCATGACGCCGGAAATCAGAACCACGAGAAGAGAGAAAAACGATATCAAAACGGAGCAGAAAAAGCTGGACAGGTAGCGGGAAATCACCAGCTGACGCCGGCTGATGGGCAGCGTCAGCGCGTAGTGCTCCCACTGGCTCGTTTGGTTGTAGGAAAAGGCGGAAAGCGGCAGGGTAACGGACATGACGGAGGTCAGCATCGTGATGGCGGAGGACTGCTGGGAAGATCCTCCCACAAGGAAAACAGCGCCTCCGTAAACGATGAAAAAGGCCAGGAAAAAACGAAGGGACTTTTTTAAATTGTAGATATCATTTAATAACAGGCCGAAAACGGCGGAAAATTGCATATTCATAAAAACCCTCTTTTCTGCGATGAAGCGCCTTTACAGTGCAGGTTGTGCAAAAAGCGTCATGATGGTTTCCAGAGACGCCGGATCCAACACGGCGTCGGGATGGGAGATGGAAAACTCTTTGCGGTTACTGATTAAGACATCGCAGCCGAAAGTATTTTTTCGATATCCCGCGTATTGATGGGGAGACAGCAGCTGGAAGTCTTCCCAGCCGCAGCGATATACGGCGAAGCATTCCAGCAGCCGGGAGGTTTCTTCGGAGAAGATCAGCGAGCCGCCGCGAAGATAGGTGATGTAATCCGTGATCCGTTCCAGATCGGAGGTGATGTGGGAGGACAGCAGGACGGAGCAGTTTTCGTCCTGAATGAACTCCTGAAGCAGATCCAGAAACTGGGAACGGGCAACGGGATCCAAGCCGGAGGTGGGTTCGTCCAACAGGAGAAGCTGGGGATGGGGCGCCATGGCAAGCGCCAGCTTCAGCTTGGCCTTCATACCCCGGGACAGAGCCTTACAGCACTTTTCAGGCGACAGCTGAAAGCGTTCCAACAGCTGAGAAAAGTAGCCGTCGTCCCAGCCAGCATGACAGTGGCGCAAAACGTTTGCCATCTGCTTCGGCGTCAGTTCTTCGTAAAAGAATCCCTGATCCAGTACGGAACCGATGCGGCTTCGCAGCTTGGCGCCGTCGCCCGCAAGAGGTTGGTCGAACAGGCGGATATCGCCGGAATCCCTGTGCAAAAGGGAGAGGATCAGTTTGATGGTGGTGGTCTTTCCCGCGCCGTTTTCACCGATCAGACCCATGATGGTGCCCCGCGGCAGTGAAAACGAGATGTGATTTAACTGAAAATCGCCGAAGGATTTGCAGAGATCCTCCAATTGGATAGCATTTTCGTAGGAAATTTGTTTCATATCGATGTACCCCTTGTGACGGCCGATTACTCGTAGAGCAAGGCCAACATTTCTTGCAGCTGAGCCAGAGAGAGAGAACAGGCACGGGCGCTTTCGATGGCTTTGCTCAGGTATTGCTCCGTGATGCGAAGCTGTTCCTCCCGCAGCAGCTCCCGGTTTTCGCCGGCGACGAAGCTGCCCTTGCCGGGAACGGTTTCGATGAAGCCGTCCCGTTCCAGTTCTTCATAGGCTCGCTTTGTGGTGATGACGCTGATGCGAAGCTCTTTGGCCAGTAGGCGCATGGAAGGGAGAGCGTCGCCCTCCGATAGCTGCCCGTTCATGATGAGAGCTTTGATCTGCGTTGTAATTTGTTCGTAGATCGGTTTGTCCGATGCATTGCTGATGATGATGTTCATAATAACCTCGGTTAACTGTATATATACGATATATACACTATAAACGCAAAAACCATGGCTGTCAATAGCAAACTGAAAAGATTTTAGAGAAACCGAAAAATTGAAAGAAAACAGCCGCCGAAATTGCTCTGGCGGCTGTTGTTATGCATTATATTCTGCGCGGTCATGGCGTCACACGGACAGGACGCTGCGCAGGGAAGTTATCGGTCGGGAAACGCTTTCGCCATGAAATCCGTCAGCTGTGGACTGACGGCGAAATCGCATTCCTCCATGGCAAGCAGTCCTTCGGACAGATAGAAATTGTTAAATTTCTGGGCAAAGTCCATATCGTCGGTCTTGAAAAGGAAGGTCAGGCGATAGGTTTTGCCGTTTGCGACTCCTTCGGATCTGGTCATGTACAGCAGAAGCTGGAGCAGATCGTCGGGATCGGTGACCAGCAGGCTGTCAGGCGACTGGGATCGCACCCGAGCCAGACTGACAGGCAGCATGACATCTTCATCCAGTTCGTATCCCTTGTTCATATTGTACCGGTATGCGGTATCGCCGTCCCAGAAACGCACATCGCTTTGGGAAGGCGTACCGTCCCGGGGCGAAGTGGCTTCCTGAACCGTAGATGCCGGTGCTGCGTCTCCGGTTTCCGGAAGGTTCACCATGTCTTCGCCGTTTTCCGTTTCGGGTGTCACCAAAACGCCGGCTATGAGGCTGGTGGCGTCCGTTAGCGGACTGCAGAGATTCTGTTCGGTCAGCCATTCCATGGTATGGGTCATCTGCGCCGTTACGGAAATGTACTGAGAACGTGTTTTGTTCACAGCGTCCTGTGCGGTGGAGGGGTAGTGAATCTGGAGTTCAAAGAGGGTCAGCGGTTCCATGATGGCCTGGGCGTAATTCATGGTCAGCATATCCTCTTTCACCGCGTCCACCAGTCCCTGCAGGTCGTATTCGTTGGGATACAGCTGAAATCCCTCGGAAGCAGCAGCATAGTCGTCCCTGTATTCGTAGGAGGGCGGGCAGCTGT